>NZ_JALFLA010000052.1 GCF_022775115.1 Agathobaculum sp. | reverse complement strand
CCTCCGGCATGGTGAAGGTATACTTGCCGCCGCCCACAGCGGTGACGGGCAGCTTGTTGCCGTCCTTGTCGGTGACGGTCAGGGTGTCGAGCGTGTAGCCGTCCTCCGGGGTGACGGTGATGGTGACGGTCTGACCCTTGGAGGCAGTCTTGGGGTTGGTGCTCACCTTGCCGCGTGTCGTCGCCGGGATATTTACAGGCGCGGTCGCCGCCACGGCCCCGCCGCCGCCGGCATTTCCGCCGCTGCTGCCGCCGGACACATCCTGATACGCCAGCGCGTAGGTGGAGAACTGCTCGGTCTCGAAGGACAGCCGCTTGGTCGCGGCGTCAAAGCTGGCCGGGAGCGTCTGCACCGCACCGCCGTGCACATAAATGATGTAATACGTTCTCGTTACGCTTGCATTTGCGTTGATGAACGCATCCGGCACAGTCAGGCTGACCGTGATTTTACCGTTGGTGTTCGGGATGGGTGCGGGCGTGCTGCTGCCGACCTGTTTGAACAGCGTGATATCCAGATAGGACGCGACCGTGTCGCTGCCTGCCTTGCCGGTGATGATATCCTTTTCCGCTGTCGGGATGGTCTGGTTGATATCCTGCACGTTCAGGTAGATATTGATGTCATCCGTGCCGTTCTTCTCCGCATCGGTCAGCGGGATTTTGTCAAGCACTTCCAGATCGGTCATGGCTACAGCACCCTGCAAGGCGTTGCTGTCCGGCTGGGTGGTGTGCTCGATCTTGGCGATCGTCCAGCGGGCATAGATGGTCGCCGGGGCAGTGAACACCGTTTTTTCGGTCACCAGCTGGCCGCCGAGCAGCTCGGTATACCAACCGGCGAAGTATTTACCCGTCTGTGTGGGCGTAGGCAGCGCGGCCAGCTTGCCGCCGACCGTCTTAGCGGTGCTGCCGCCGGGCAGCGGGTCGCCGCCCTGTGTGTCAAAGGTGATGGTGTGCTCAGTCGGGGCATCGCCGCTGGATGCTACGAACACCAGCGGAAGCTCCAGGCCCATGGTGTTCTGATCGAGCGGAGTCAGATAGGGCGTCTCTGCGAGGTCGAACGAAAGCAGCTGATTCTTGTAGTAGACATACACACTGGTGTCTCGAATCGTGTGTTCCTGATCCGCCTCGGGGAAAGGCGTGGTGGACGGGTCAAACCGGAACGTAAACCCGGGTGCGTAGGTCTTACCGGCTTCAAATTCGGTAGCCTTTTGCAGCTTTCCGCCGTCCTCCGGCACAACGTACCACACAACATTTTCAGCTTGGAACGAAGCCGGTGATGTGGCGGGCATATCAGCAGAGCCGGTAATGGTGATTTTCGCGCCGGAAAGCGGGCCGGGCTTCAGCTCATCAATGTGAACGGATAAATGCTTTATCATATTGGCTGCGCTGCCGGTGCGCAGGATGACACCGGTAACGGGAGAGCCGCTCTGATCGGCGGTGAGTTGCATACCTTGCACCGTCTGGATGCTCGTACCGGCAGGCTCAGCAATGATTACATCATCGCCAAGCACGATGCTTCCCATGAGAGATATGATCGCCGCGGTGGGCAGATCGGGCCGTGCGTTTCCAACCGCGCCAAGAGCGGTGACCTGACCCGCGCCGGTGAGGTTGATCGTCAGGTCGTTCATAACCGCAATGGCAAAGGTGGTTGCCGGGTTATCTGTGCCGCTGCCCACAGTCAGCTTGCCGCTGCCGGAAATGGTCAGCGCGCCTTCGCCCCTAATCAGAGTAATGCCCATCTCGATGGGAGCAGATGAACTGCGGATGCTGTTTTCCGTACCGGCTGCGAGGATGATCTCCGCGCCGTCCGGCAGATTCAGCGGCAGGAAATAATCGGCGACGAGGTTCAGGCCGAAGAGCGTCAGCTGCTTTGTCGCGGTGTCCCAGCTCCATTTTTCGGCCGCGTTCGTCCAGAGTGTGCCGCTGCCGCCGTTGGTCGCGCCGTAGGTGTTGGTTTCGCTGAACAAGGCGAGGTCGAGCGCCGTGGTGCGTGTGCCCGCGGGCGTGGAGCCGCCATCCACAAGCGTGACCACCGCAGGCGCAGATCCGCTCTGCTTGACCATGGGGATCGACCTCATTTCGCCACCGGGGCCGGGCATCTCTATTGTAGCCGCTTGGCCGTTTGCGATGCTCACAACCTTGCCCGGCGTCGCGCTTTCCATATTGCCGACGACTGCAGCTACGATGTCGAAATCAAAGTTTACGGTTCCGGAAGAAGCGGTCAGTGTGAAGCCATCATGGATCAGGATGCGGTCCAGCACGGAAACGCCGATGCTGCTATATCGCGCATTGCCGCCGCTGGCAGTCAGGCTACCCTTTTTCAGCACCAGCGTCGGTGTGGAAATGCCATTGCTGAAGTAAGCGTTATCCCCGACTGTATCCTTTGCATTTGCGATAACGGTCGGCGCGCTTTTGCCGTCGCCGATGGTAAGCAACTCGGTGCCATCCATGTCATCTACATAAATACCGGTATTCTGGCCGCAGCCGCCCGCTTCGACCGCCAGTGTGCCATCGCCAACGATCGTAAGGTTGCCACGTGCAGTAATACCGAATGTCGATGCCCCATCCGTCGACGGCGCGGTGCTGACGATCTTGTTGTCGCCGTTGAGTACAACCGTGGAATCCGCAGGCAGTATGACCCCAAGGGTTCTTTTATTGCTTGGATCTAAGTATTCATTTACCGCAATGTCCACACCGCTGAGGGTGAGCGTCTTGGTGTCATAATCCCATGTCCAAGCCTCGGTGTCGCTGGACGCATCCCCGGTGAACGCGGTGCAGTCGAGCGTCTTGGTGCGTTTGCCCGCGGGCGCGGTGCTGCCGGGGCCGATGATCCTGACCGCCAGATAGGGGTTCTGCGCCCCGTGCTCGGAGCCGGTCTTAGCGGGATCGAACGGCTCAAACGAGCTGCCGTCAATAGCCTCGCTACCCTCGACCGTCATGTCCGACGCTGCCTTCAGATCACCGGTAAAAAGTGCACGGTACGCACCGCACACCTCAAGCGAGCCGGTGCCGGAGACCTCGATCGCACCGGCGGAGAAGACGTTCTTCTGTAAAAGCGCTATGCCGAAGCTGTTATCGATAGGGCCGCTAGGTGTTTTCAGCAACTCCGACTGGATGGAGTTCGTGCCGTTCAGCACGAGCTTCAGCGATGTCGCAGGGTCGGAATAGTAGGCATAGATGCCGTAATATCTGTAATATGGTCCCTGACTGGAGCCGAGCTCCACTGCATACACTTTGTTAAAGATCGCGTTATTCAGCGTCAGCGTTTGCGTGTTGGGGTCGTAGTGATAGTTGTAATCGTTTGCATCGCCCACAGTATCATCTGAGCTGTCAGCGATCTTCCAGTAGCCGCCGGCGCTCACATCTGTGCCATTGACATATACAGGTTCACGATCCGCCGCGCTCGCCGTGACGCCCAGCCCAGTGAACATACTCAGCATCATGCAGAGCGTGAGCAGCAGGGACAGCAGCCGCGTCTTACTTCGTTTCATATCCTCATTTCCTCCATCTAAAAAATTTGGTTTGTGACAGGCTTTGGTGTTGTGTCCGCCCGGTGGGGCGGGTCACACACTGCATCCCCTCCTTTCCTCGGCCTGATAGCCGCTGAGAAAGGGGCTGCAATTGCCGATGGTGTGGCGCACACTGTCAAGCGTGACCGGCTCGAGCAGATAGTCGCTCGCGCCCGCGCGCCATGCGTCAAGGCCGTAGGCGCGGCTGGCCGAGATCAGCACAGCCTTTGTCCGTCTGTCCCGTTGGCGCAGCTGGCGTACCAGCCTCAGTCCGGTCATGCCGGATAGCTGCACATCGGTGATGCATAGGTCGATATCCAGCCGCCTGCCCTCGACGAACGCGAGCGCCTGCGCCGCGTCGGTAAAGGCGAGTGCATCGCTGCCGGGGTAGCATTGCCACACCAGCTGCCGCAGCTCGCCCAGCGCCTTTTTCTCCCGGCGCACCAGCAGGATCAGCATCGCATCCCCCCTTTCCCAGCGTTTGGTCTTTGTGATGCTTTGATTATATAAAACAAAGTTCACGGAAAGGGCACAGAAATGCGGCGCGCTTCCAAAATCTTTGCGCGGCGGAGATGAACAAATCTGGAACAAAATAGCAGATATGGATGGGATTTTTCGTATTTCCTCAAATAAATCATACATTTTTGGTGAAAGATGAAAGTGAAGCTGTACGCGCCGCGCAAAAAATTTTTTGCAGGGCACAAAAAAGCCGCAGGAGCGGCGCTGCCCCTGCGGTCTTGTTCATTTGAAAAATCCCCTGCGATTTTTCTGCTCCTGCTCCATGCGGACATACTTGCCGGTGGTGAACTCCGCCCACGAATAACCGGCCATATACTCCCCGTGGAAGGCGTTGACCGCTGCCATGTCCCATTTTTCAAAATCATATGCGTCGCACTTGATTTTGTCCGGGTCGATGGCCAGCCTGCCCCAGCTTTTGACGAGGATATCCTCCGCGCCTGCCGCCTTAAGCGTGCTTTGCAGCGAGGAGGAGGCCGAGGTGACGCGGCTTTTCAGCCGATGGTCGTAGTTTTCCTCCTCATACAGCACCGCAGCCATCTGCTCGGTGGTGACCGATGTGCCGTGGCGGTCGACCAGATAGGCCAGCAGCTCCTTGGCCTTTTTGCGCTCAAACACAAGGGGCTTACCGTCGACAAACACCTCAAAATACCCAAAGGCCTGCACGCGCACGCGGGGCAGGGGTGTGCCGTCCCCGTCCGGCTCGGCCTGCCGCCAATCGCCCAGCTCATCGTTGAGCACGGAAAGGATATCCTCCGCCCGGATAGGCTTGATGAGGTAGCCCTTTGCCCGCAGGCCGAAGGCGTTGATGGCGTATTGGTTGTAGGCCGTGCAGAAAAACAAAACCGTGTGCGGAAAGATTTTCTTGAGCCGCCATGCCAGCTCAAGCCCGTCCATGCTGCCCAGCTGAATGTCCAGAAAGGCGTAGTCGAGCGTCTCGCCCCAGCCGGCCAGCTCCTCCGCCCAGCGCAGCGCGGCGTAAGGCTCCTGCTCGCAGCGGAGCGTGTCGCGCGGGAATACGATTTCAAGCTGTCCCGCAAGCTTGTTGAGGGGCAGGCGTTCGTCGTCAACCGCCAAGATGTTCATGCGCGGCCTCCTTTCCGTATCGGCTCAGTGTGATGGTGGCTGTCGTGCCCCGGCCGGGGGTGCTCTCAATGGTCAGCACGCCGTCCGAAATCTGCCGTAGGCGGTCGCGGATGTTGGTAAGCCCGATGTGCGAGCGGCCGTCCGCCGGGCGCTCACGGGGGTCGAAGCCGACGCCGTCGTCCGCCACCGCGATGTGGATGGTGTCGCCCTCGCTCCAAGTGCGCAGAGTGACCGTGCCGGGGCGTCCGGCGGGGCGTATACCGTGCTTGACGGCGTTTTCAACCAGCGGCTGCACGACCAGCGGCGGCAGGAAAAAATCGTCGTCTTGAATATCGTAAACGACGCGCAATTTGTCCTGAAAGCGCAGTATTTCAAGCTTCAAGTAGAGCTGCACATGCTGCAGCTCGTTTGGGAAGTAAATCGGCTCGGCGCTGCTCAGCGAATCCATATTTCTCCGGAGATAAATGGAGAAATCGTCAAGCGCGAGCTGTGCCTGCCGGGGGTTTTCGCTGCAAAGCTGGCTGATGGAGCTGAGTACGTTATGTAGAAAATGGGGCTGTATCTGGCTGAGCATGATGGCGATGCGCCCTTCGGCCAGCTGTACCTCCTTTTCTGCCAGCTGCCGGGTCAGCTCGCCGTGGAACAGCAGAAGCAGCAGGATGAGCGACAGGGTGGTGGCCACATACATGGGGGTGGGGTTCCAATACGGCAGCACGAGCATGGACAGCAGTGGCAGCACACAGAAGGAGAGCAGAGTCAGCATACGCCGTGTCGTAAGTATCCGCCGGTAGCCTACCAGCATCAGCATTTCGAGCAGCAGTGTGCCAAGGTCGACCGTCTCGACAACGCCGTACCACGGGCCGTCCACATACCGTCCGCCGGCATCAAAGGAGAACAGCAGCCCATTGTACAGCGAAAGCACGACGAGCAGGATAAACGCGCCGCATATTGCCGCGATGATATGGACGAAGCGGTAGGAGATGTTAGCCCGTTCCCGGATAAAGCCCACCAAACAGTAGGCAAAAAGCGCGTTGACCGCCGCGCCGCAGCCGAAGGAGAGAAGGGCGCAGAGTTTGAGCAGGGGGATATGCTTGGGTGAGCCGCCGAAAAACCACAGGCCGGCCTCGCCCAGCAGCATGAGGTCGGCACAGACCAGCAGCGCGATGAAGCACTGCATAAAGGGGCGGCTGCGGGTGCGGTCGGTCAGCGCGCCGATCAGCAGAAACAGGGTGACTGCTGCGGACAGCAGCAGCAGGCATACGTTGGGTTCCATCATGTCATTCAGGCCGGGCATTTCTCCATGTCCTCGCTTTCTTTGCGTGGTGTGACATCGGGTAATAGGGCGATGTGATGTATATAGTATAGCACCTACCGCAATAGAATGGTATGGTTTTTCGGCTATGGGTGTGGAATGCCTACGCACAGGGCGGCAAATAGCATAAAACAGATGAGGAATATGACAAAATTGCTGGTTCTTTTTTATGAAAGAAGAGAGTCGACTTTTGCGCACAACCATGATATAATAGCAGTAAAATGGCTATTATATATTCTTCACCAATGCCGTCGCCGATGGCGCGCAGCTTCGGTCGAAAAGCGCGCCGGCCGCCGTGGGAGGGCGGCTGCGAAACGGAAGCAATGCTGCAAAGGAGCTGCTGCGATGACCATTTTGACCTGCGAATGCGGGAATGAGATCTATATCATGGATGAGACTGCGGCGAGTGCGTGGCAATGCGACGCCTGCGGCCAGTGGTATGACTTTTTCGGCGTCAAGGTAGCGCCCCTCGGACAGCGCACACCTGAAGTCTCGCCTCATTTGATTGATTGGAGCGCCGGGGAAGAACTGTGAGATGGGAGAAGCTATGAACCGTCAAAAAATCGCCTTGCTGACCGATTCCTGCGCCGATATACCGCGCGTGTTGCTGCGCAAGTATGATATCCATGTCGTCCCGCTCAAGCTGATCTTTTCCGACGGTGAGTACGCGGACGGGGTCGATATCACACCGGCCGAGGTCTACCGCCGCCTGCCGGACGAGATGCCTAAAACCACGCTGCCGGGCGGTGATGCGGTCGAAGATGCCTTCGCACGGATCAAGCGGGCGGGCTATACCAAGGTGCTGGCGCTTCACCTGTCCGGCGGCCTGAGCGGCACTTATAATATGGTGCGCCTGATCGGCGAGCAGACAGCCGGGCTGGAGGTCGCCGCGTTCGACACGCAGAGCGGCTCGCTCGGCATCGGCCTGACCGTGCTACAGGCCGCGCGCTGGATCGAGGCGGGCTGGAGCTGGAGCGCGCTGCTACGCGCGCTGCCGCCGTTGCTGCGGGATACGCAGGTGTTTTTCTGCGTCGATACGCTGGAATACCTGCAAAAGGGTGGGCGCATCGGCAAGATCACCGCGGTGGCGGGCACGCTGATGCAGATCAAGCCCATCCTCTCCTTTACACCGGATGGGCAATTGGTAAACGCCGCCAAGGTGCGCGGGCGCAAGGCCGCGCTGGCCAAGATGGTCGATATAGCGGCCGCGCGCGTGCCGAGAGGGGCACGGTTCAATCTGGCGCTTGCGCACGGCGATGCGCCTGCCGAGCTGCGCGCGCTGCGTGCGCTTGCGCAGCAAAAGCTGCCCGATTTTGCTTACTGCATGGAGGGCGAGATCGACTGCACACTGGCCGCGTATGTAGGACCGCGGCTGCTCGGTGTGGGTGTGCAGCTGCTCGACCGCGCGCTCGAGGCCGCGGGGCAGACACAGTAAAAGCAAAGCAGACGGCGCGTTTGGGATAGGCGCGGCCGAACCGCAATAAAATGGTGTAGCAGCAAACGTGGGATAGAGGAGGAGCGGACAACCATGACTTATCAACAAACGACCTATCGGCCTAGATACCGCCGCCGTCACCGTCGCCGGCGCAACAGCCATTACGGCGTGCTGGCCGTGCTGATTTTGCTCATCGTGATCGCCGTGCCGGTGACCGTGCGCATCGTGAAGGGCATCTCGGGCGTGATCCTTGGAAGCGACCGCGGCCAGGTCGTCTATCAGATGGAAAACAGCAAAGCATTCGCCAGCAGCGGCGTGGTGGATCTTGGTGGCGCGGCTCCCTTTCGGGATGAGACGGACGTAGCACTTGTGCCGCTGTCGCGGCTGTGCGACCAGTTCGGCATGACGATCGAGTGGGATCAGGTGAGCAGGACGGCCACCGTCAAGTATAAGAAGGACACCGCCCGCGTGCAGGCGGATAGCCAGACCCTACGCTTTAACGACCAGACGCTGACGATGAATGCCAAAGTGCGTGTTGTGAACGGGGAGACCTATGTGCCCGCGCGGGACTTCTGTGAGGCGTTTTCGTGGCAAGTCGATGAGCTGAGCGCCGAGCAGGGCGGCCTGCTGATTATCACCAAGTCCAAAAAAGCGCTGAGCGAAAAGAATCTGCAAGCGGCCGCGTCGGACGCAATCGCCACGCTCGGCCCCTCGCGGCAGCAATTGCTTGACGGCAGCGTGGTGATGCGCGTGCAGTCGGACAAGGTGCTGGCAAACGGCGCCTCTGCGCAGATGAGCGGGGAGGGCAAGCGCACGGGCGAGGCCGTGGTAGAGGTTGATGGTATGCCGTATATCCCGCTGCGCGCGGGTATCACGGCGCTCGGCGGTACAGCCGCGTTTGACGGGCAAAAGGAGTGGAACGTTTCCTATAACGGCGTGGCAGCCACCGTTTCGGCGGATGGCAAGGCCAAGATCGACGGCAAGCGCGTCAAGGGCGATGGGATAGCGGCCTACCAGGATGAGGAGACCGGCGTGTTCCGCGTGTCCGCGCCGCTGTTCGCTGCGCTGATCGGCCGTACCTATACCAAGCTGGACGACGGCAGCGGCATGCTCGCATTCACCAAAATGTCTCTGGATGGATTCGACAGCCAAAAGGCCTACCTCAGCGGCATGCAGGAGCAGCTTACAGCCGCGCTTAGCGGCAATATCCCGGAGGCTGATGCCTATATTGCGCTGACCTTTGACGACGGCCCGACCGGCGCGATGGGGGCGTATGCTAAGGGGCTGACGGCTTCGCTGCTCGACGGGCTGAAGGAGCGCGGCGCGCACGCCACCTTCTTCATGTGCGGCTACCGTATCAAGGATTTTAACAGCCACATGGCGCGCTATCTGGCCGAGGGGCACGAGCTGGGCAACCACACGATGGATCACCCGGCCGTCAAGCTGACCGGACTGGATGCGGACGGCGTTTACGACCAAGTCAGCTCGACGAGCGACCTGATCGCTTCCTTCACCAGCCATAAGCCGACGGTCATGCGCCCGGTGGGCGGCGGCGTCAACGGCACGGTCAAGGAGCAGATGAGGGGGCTGGGTCTGCCGATCGTCAACTGGAGCCTGGATACCGAGGATTGGCGCGTGCGCGACGCGGAAAGTGTCAAGAACGCGATCGTCAGCAAGGTGAAAGACGGCGATATCGTGCTGATGCACGATATCTATCCGACCACTGTGCAGGGTGTGCTGGCCGCGATAGACGAGCTGCAAAGCCGTACGGATAAAACCTATGCCTTTGTCACGGTATCCGAGCTTGCGGCGATCAAGGGGATATCGCTTGAGGCTGGTGTTGTGTATAACGACCTGTCCGACGCGACTGCCCAAAGCATTGCAGACGGCACCTATTCGCCCACGGAGTTCAGCTGACGGCCTATCAAAATCATAGAAAACTGCTCGAAAACAATATTTTCGAGCAGTTTTTCGTATGGTGCGGTATGTTTACGCGTCCTCCTGCATAGGATGGCACAAAAGGAGGACAGACCGGATGAGAAAGATCGTATGTCTTGCGCTTTGTCTTGCGCTGCTGGCGCAGCCGGCGCTGGCGTTGCCCGAGATGGGTACGCTGTACGCCAAATCGGCTGCGCTGTACGCCGCGAACGGACAGGAGCTTTATTCCTATAACGCCGATGAGCCGCTGCAGCCTGCCTCGGTGACCAAAATCATGACCATGCTGCTGACCATGGAGGCGCTCGACCGCGGCGAGGTCTCGCTCGACACGATGATAACGGGCAGCGAGTATGCCTGCTCGATGGGCGGCACGCAGATCTGGCTTGAACCAGGCGAGCAGCTCACGCTCGACGAGATGCTCAAGGCGATCGCGGTCGGCTCGGCAAACGACTGCGCCGTGGCCGTGGCCGAGCATCTGGCCGGCACGGAGGCCGCTTTTGTCGAGCGGATGAACACCCGCGCGGCCGAGCTGGGCTGCACCGGCACGCAGTTCATCAACGCCAACGGGCTGGATGGCATGGGGCAGAAAACCATGACCACGGCGCACGATCTGGCGTTGATCTCGTGCGAGCTGCTGCGCCACCCGAAGATACTCGACTATACGCGCATTTGGATGGACAGCATCCGGGGCGGCAAATTCTCGTTGGCCAACACCAATAAGATGCTAAAAAGCTATCAGGGCTTGACCGGACTGAAAACCGGCTATATCTCTGAGGCGGGCTTTTGCATCTCGGCCACGGCCGAGCGGGACGGACTGAGCCTTGTCGCCATCGTCATGGCCGCACCGACCAAGGAAAACCGCATGGCCGACGCGACCGCGCTGCTCAATTACGGCTTTGCAAACTTTACGGCCTACACGCTGCCGGATGACCTGCTGCCGCCGGTACCGGTCACGCTGGGACGCGCGGCGTTTGTGCAGCCGCAGATGGAGGACAGCGGCTCGCTCATCATCGAAAAGTCCAAGGCCGCCGCATTGGAGCCGCAGATCGACCTGCCGGAGTCGGTCCGCGCGCCCATTGAGCAGGGGCAGCCGCTGGGTGAGCTGACCGTGCTGAGCGACGGACAGGTCGTGCTGCGCGTGCCACTGGTCGCGGCCGAGGCGGTCGAGTGCAAGGGGCTGGGCGAGCTGTTTTCCGGTTTGTGGGGCGCGCTGTTCTGCGGCGCGCAGGAAAACCAGACAAATTGACGGGAAATTGATAAAACATGCTTGTGGTTTTGGGTAAACTATGGTACACTAAAAACAACCTCAAAGGTTGGGAGGAAATAATCAATGGTAAAACTTATCATCGGCGGCACAGGCTCTGGCAAGACCAAGGAATTGATCGACCAGGTCAACACCGCGGTAAAGGAAGAAAAGGGCAGTGTTGTCTGCATCTCGCGCGGCAATAAGCTGACGTTCGACATTTCGCACGACGCACGCCTGATCGACGCGACCGACTATCCGGTCAAGGGCTATGACAGCCTGCTTGGCTTCCTGTGCGGCATCCATGCCGGCAATTATGACATCACCCGCGTATTTATCGACGGCTTGTATAAGATCGCGGACAGCGGCAGAGATGCGGCCAAGGCCGAGGCGTTTCTGACCGCGCTGGACGCTTTTTCCAAGGAGCACAGCGTCAATTTCACCGTCTCGCTCAGCGAGGATATCTCTGCGGTCACCGAGGGTATGAAGCAGTTCTTGTAAAATACATAATGCCGCCTGCAAACAGACGTAATCAGCTATGGATTACGTCTGTTCTTTTACATCGCCGCCCGCGCCGCTTTGGGAAGTAAAAATGATAGACGATTTTGACAAAAAGGGTTTCTTTTTTTCGTTTCATCATGTATAATAGGTAAAGATGCTTAAAATGGGGGAAAGCTTATTTTTTTATCGGAGCTGTGCCTCGGCATCGGAAAAGATTTTGGGGGAATGCAGTTGAAAAAACGCAAAAGCGACTGGTCGGTGCTGCGCTATCTGGTGTACTTCACGCAAGTGGGCTTCACGGTCATCACACCGCCGCTGCTGTGCTGCTTTGGCGCGGTCTGGCTGCGGAGCAGGTTTGGCTGGGGCAACGGCGTTGTGATCGGCGGCATCGTGCTCGGTGTCGCGGTCGCGGCGGTCAGCCTGCGTGATTTTCTGCGCTTGATCGAGCGCAAGGCCAGAGAGTGTGAAAGGGAGGACAAGCTGCCATGACGGGCATGGATATCGTCCGCGAGGAAACAAGGCGCATGCTGCGCGGGATGGCGCCGCTGACGCTGGCTGCCTTTGGCGTTTTCGTGCTGGCCGGCAGCGAGCCGGGCAGGACGGCGCTCAGCCTGCTGCTCGGCGCGTGCTACTCGCTGCTGCTGTTCCGCATGATCGGACGGAGCGCCGCCAAGGCGGTGCTGTTCCCGCCCGAGCAGGGGACGAGGATCGTTCGCCGCGGGTACTTCTTTCGCTATGTGCTGACCGGCGCGGTGGTCGTTCTGGCGATCAAGCTGCCGTTCATCGACCCGTTGGCCGCGGTTTTGCCGCTGTTTTTTCCCAAGATTCTTCTCGTTTGTTCCAGCATATTTTCGAGGAAAGGAGGGTAAAGCATGGGGGGTGTCGAGATCAATGGCCCCAAAATATTATGGCAGATACCGGACAGCATACCGCTGATCGGCGGCCAGCCGATCACGGAGACCATGCGCAACGCATGGATCGTCATGCTGTTCATCCTGTGCCTGTGCATCTTTTTGACGCACCGGATGCAGAAGATCCCGCAGGGGAAGCAGGCGCTCGCGGAAAAGGCCGTGCAGATGGTCGACAATCTGGTCGACAGCGCAATGGGGCCGAACAACCGGGCCTTTTCGCCTTATATCGCAACGCTGTTGTTGTCCTCGTTTTGCGGTTCGCTCGCGTCGCTGTTCTTCATGCGTCCCGTCACGGGCGATCTGAATACGACGCTCGGGTGGGCGCTGATTACCTTTGCGCTGATCACGGTAAACAAGATCAAGTTCAATGGTATCGGCGGCTATCTGAAGGGCTTTTTGCAGCCCGTATTCGTCATGGCGCCGCTCAATGTGCTCAGTGAGGTCGCAACGCCTGTCGCAATGGCGTTTCGTCATTTCGGCAACATCGCGGGCGGTCTGGTCATCACCACACTGCTGATGGCCGCGATGAGCGCACTGAGCCGTCTGGTGCTCGGCTTTTTGCCGGTGCCGCTGCTGCAGATCGGTCTGCCGGGTGTCTTGTCGGTGTACTTTGACTGCTTTACATCAGCGATGCAGGCATTCATCTTCAGTATGCTGACCATGGCCTATGTGGGTGACGCGCGCAGCGCAGGCTGACGTAAAATCAAAATTTGTTTAACAGATTCAGGAGGAAAAAGTTATGGATCCCAAGGCATTTGTTGCAGGTATGTCCGCTCTGGGCGCCGGATTGGCGATGATCGCCGGTATCGGCCCCGGTATCGGCGAAGGCTACACCGCCGGTCAGGCCTGTGCGGCGATCGGCCGCCAGCCCGAGGCGCAGGGTGATATCACCCGTACCATGATCCTCGGTATCGCGATGGCTGAGTCGACCGGTATTTACGCGCTGGTCGTCGCGCTGATCCTGCTGTTTGCCAACCCGTTTGTCGACATGTCCGCGGGCAAGTTCTGATAAGCGGCGTAGAATGCTTCCATTCAGGAAGGAGGTAAACCTGTGGGAAATTTTATGCCGTTTGTAGGCTTCACACCGTGGGAGATCGTCGTTACGATCTGCAATACGCTGATCACATTCTTGATCGTCAAAAAGTTCCTCTTCGGGCCGGTTCGTAAGATGATGGCCGCGCGCGAGGAGGAGGTGCAGACCATGTACACCTCGGCCGAAAAGGCGCAGAGCGAGGCTGAAAAGCTGCGCAGCGACTATACCGAGCGTTTGGCCAAGGCCAAGGAGGAGGCCGCCGAGATCGTCGGCTCGGCCACCCGCCGCGCGACCGTGCGCAGCGAGGAGATCCTCAAGGAGTCCTCACAGCAGGCCGCGGCGATGCTGAAGAAGGCCGAGACAACGATCGAGCAGGAGCGCAAGAAGGCGATGAACGAGCTGAAGGACGAGGTGGCAAACCTGTCGATTATGATTGCCGGCAAGGTCGTCGAGCGCGACGTCAAGCAGCAGGATCACGAGCGCTTCATCCAAGAGTTCATCGACAAGGTGGGGTGAGCGCAAGTGGCTGATATTGTAAGCGAGCGCTACGCGCTTTCCCTGTATGAGATCGCGCAGGACGAGCACAAGGAGAAGGACTATCTCGACGAGCTGACGCAGGTCTGCGCCGTGTTCGCCGGGCAGCCTGATTTTCTCAAGGTGCTGCTCACCCCGTCCATCCCGCTGGAGGATAAGCAGAACGTGCTGCGGCGGGTGTTTGACGGCCGGATCGAGCCGTTCCTGCTCAATTTCCTGATGCTGATCACGGAAAAGGGCCGCGTCGGCCTGATCCGCGATATGCGTCAGGCGTACAAAGAGCATTATTACTTTGAAAATGGCATTGTCGAGGTGCACGCCGTCACGGCCAAGCCGATACGCGCGGCACTGATGAACAAGCTGAAGGACAAAATGAGCGCCGTTACCGGCAAGCAGGTGGTGCTGGAAACGTCGGTGGACGAGAGTCTGCTCGGCGGCATCGTTGTCAAGGTGAACAACGAGCAGTTCGACACCAGCCTGCGCACTCGCCTCAGCGAGATCGCCGCGCGGCTGACCAATACTATCGCGTAAGGAAGTAGGTGACTTTATGGAATTACGCCCCGAAGAAATTAGCAATATCATCAAAGAGCAGATCACGCACTACCAGAGCCGGATCAAGCTGACCGACGTCGGCACGGTCGTCACCGTAGGCGACGGCATCGCGCATATCCATGGTCTGGAAAACTGCATGGCTGGTGAGCTGCTCGAATTTCCGGGCGGCGTATACGGCATGGCGCAGAACCTGGAGGAGGATCTCGTCGGCGCCGTTATTCTGGGTTCGGACCAGAACATCCGTGAAGGCGACACGGTAAAGCGCACCAAGCGCATCGTCGAAGTCCCGGTGGGTGAGGCCATGCTCGGCCGCGTCGTTGACGCGCTCGGCAAGCCGATCGACGGCAAGGGCCCGATTGACACGACTGAAGCCCGCCCGATCGAAAGCCCGGCGCCCGGCATCATCGAGCGCGCGCATGTTAACACCCCGCTGCAGACCGGCATCAAGGCGATCGACTCGATGATCCCGATCGGCCGCGGCCAGCGTGAGCTGATCATCGGCGACCGCCAGACCGGCAAGACCCAGATCGCACTCGACGCAATCATCAACCAGAAGGGTACGGGCGTTATCTGCATCTATGTTGCGATCGGGCAGAAGCGCTCGACCGTTGCGCAGGTGGCCGAGACGTTGGCCGCGGGCGGCGCGCTGGACTATACCTGCATCGTGGCCGCGACCGCGTCCGAGTCCGCGCCGCTGCAGTATATCGCGCCCTATGCCGGCTGCTCGATCGGCGAGTATTTCATGCATCAGGGCAAGGACGTGCTCATCATTTACGATGACCTGTCCAAGCACGCGGTCGCGTACCGCGCCCTTTCGCTGCTGCTGCACCGTCCGCCCGGACGTGAGGCCTATCCCGGCGACGTGTTCTATCTGCATTCCCGTCTGCTTGAGCGCGCGGCTAACCTCGCGGGCGACGGCTCGCTGACCGCGCTGCCGATCATCGAGACGCAGGCGGGCGACGTTTCAGCCTATATCCCGACCAACGTCATCTCGATCACCGACGGACAGATCTTCCTTGAGACCGAGCTGTTCAACTCGGGCATCCGCCCGGCGGTCAACCCGGGCATCTCGGTATCCCGTGTCGGCGGCGACGCGCAGATCAAGGCGATGAAAAAGGTCGCCGGTACGCTCAAGCTGGCGTATTCACAGTACCGCGAGCTGCAGGCCTTCTCGCAGTTCGGCTCGGACCTGGACGCGGACACCAAGAAGCGCCTCGATCAGGGCGCGCGCATCGTCGAGGTGCTCAAGCAGCCGCAGAACAGCCCGGTGCCGGTCGAAAAGCAGGTCATCATCATCTTCGCCGTGGTTTCGGGTCAGCTGCTCGATATCCCGGCCGAGCTGGTAGGCGACTTCGAGAAGGAGCTGTTTGCGTTTATCGACAACAATTACGGCGATATCCCGGAGACCATCCGCGCCACTAAGCAGCTGGACGATGATATCAGGGACAAGCTGAGCCACGCCGTGGAGGAATTCAAAGCAAAGTTCCTTGCCGAGCATTGATGCGAAGGGAGGACTGAGCTATGGCTTCCGGCAACATGAAAGACATCAAGCGCCGCATCAAATCGGTGCAGTCCACCATGCAGATCACCAAGGCGATGGAGCTGGTGGCGTCATCCAAGATGCGGCGCGCCAAGGAGCGTGCGCTGGCCGCGCGGCCTTACTTCAACACGATGTATCAGACGGTCAGACGCCTTTCGGCTGAGACACGGGACGGTGACTCGGTGTTTACCCGCCGCCGCCCGGTCAAGAACAGCCTGTTCATCGTGATCGCGGGCGACCGCGGTCTGGCAGGCGGCTATAATGCCAACCTGTTCAAGCTTGCCGCCGCAGAGATCGGGGACAAGAGCGCCAAGATCGTCACGGTGGGCAAAAAGGCGCAGGAGCATTACGCCAAGCGCGGTTGGCAGGTCGTGAGCGACTATCCCGGCATTGCCGAAACCATGCGCATCAGCGATACGCACACGATCATTGACGAGGTGATCGCGCTTTACCGCGCCGGCGATGTAGACGAGGTATTCCTCTGCTACACCGAGTTTGTCTCCCCGCTGCAGCAGGAGGCCAAGTGCATCCAGCTGCTGCCCGCCAGCTTCGACAAGGAGCCGCAGGCCGAGGGAGCGCAGGGCACAAAGGTGCTGACGGAGTACGATCCATCGCCCGAGGCAGTGTTCGACGCGATCATTCCCGAATATCTGTACGGTGTGCTGTACGGCGCAGTGGTGGAGAGCTATTGCTCCGAGCAGTCCGCGCGCCGCATGGCGATGGAGGCCGCGTCCGACAATGCCGGCGAGATGATCGAAAACCTCAATCTGTCCTACAACCGCGCCCGTCAGGCGGCCATCACGCAGGAGATCACTGAGATCGTTGCAGGCTCCGGCGGGGTCGGCGCATAGGATCATTTGAAATTAGGAGTTTTGCCAATGAGTGAGCAGAATATTGGCACCGTTGTCCAGATCATCGGACCGGTGCTGGATATCAAATTTGCCGCTGACGCACTGCCCAAGCTGCTCAACGCCATCACCATTGCGGTCGAGGGCCGTGTGGTCACGGTCGAGGTTGCGCAGCACATCGGTCAGGATACCGTGCGCTGCATCGCCATGGAATCGACCGACGGTTTGGTGCGCGGCATAAAGGCGGTCGATACAGGCGGCCCGATCACCGTGCCGGTCGGCAGCGACACCCTCGGCCGTATCTTCAACCTGCTCGGTGAGCCGGTGGACAACAAGCCCGCCGTCAAGACTGAGGAGCGCTGGCCGATCCACCGTCCTGCGCCCTCGTATGAGGAGCAGGAGTCGACGACCGAGATCCTCGAGACCGGTATCAAGGTCGTTGACCTGATCGCGCCCTACGCCAAGGGCGGCAAGATCGGTCTGTTCGGCGGCGCGGGTGTCGGCAAGACCGTTATCATCATGGAGCTGATCAACAACATTGCCAAGCAGCACGGCGGTATTTCGGTATTCACCGGCGTGGGCGAGCGCACCCGCGAGGGCAACGACCTGTATAACGAAATGCAGGAGTCGGGCGTTATCAACAAGACCGCGCTGGTTTACGGCCAGATGAACGAGCCGCCCGGAGCCCGTATGCGCGTGGCGCTGTCCGGCCTCACTATGGCCGAGTACTTCCGCGATGTCGAGGGGCAGGACGTGCTGCTGTTTATCGACAATATTTTCCGCTTCACGCAGGCCGGCTCGGAGGTATCCGCGCTTTTGGGCCGTATGCCCTCGGCGGTAGGCTACCAGCCGACGCTGGCGACCGAGATGGGCGCGCTGCAGGAGCGTATCACCTCGACCAAAAAAGGCTCGATCACATCCGTGCAGGCTGTTTACGTGCCTGCGGACGACCTGACCGACCCCGCCCCAGCCACGACCTTCTCCCATCTGGACGCCAAGGTCGTTCTGTCGCGTGATATCGCGTCGATGGGCATTTACCCGGCGGTCGACCCGCTAGATTCGTCCTCGCGTATCCTGACGGCGGACGTCGTCGGCATCGAGCATTACGAGGTCGCGCGCGCCGTGCAGTCCATCCTTCAGCGCTATAAGGAGTTGCAGGATATCATTGCCATTCTGGGCATGGACGAGCTTTCCGACGAGGATAAGCTGACCGTTGCCCGCGCCCGCAAGATTCAGAACTTCCTCTCGCAGCCGTTCTCGGTTGCCGAGCAGTTCACGGGCTTTGAGGGCAAGTATGTGCCCGTGGCGGAGACCATTCGTGGCTTCCGCGAGATTCTGGACGGCAAGCATGACGATCTGCCCGAGTCGGCGTTCCTGTTTGCCGGCTCTATCGACGAAGTCGTGGAGAAGGCGAAGAAGGGGGCATAATATGGCTACCTTCCATTTGAAAGTGCTGACGGCGGAGCGCTGCTTCTACGACGGCGAGGTCGAGCGCATTGTAGTGCGCACGGCGACGGGCGACGTCGGCATCCTGCCGGGGCATGTGCCGTATACCGCGGCGCTGGGCGTTGGCGGCCTGACCGTCATCAAGGACGGCCAGAAGCGCGTGGCGGCGATTGCCGGCGGCTTTGTCGATGTGTCGAAGAAGGAGACGGTCGTGCTCGCCCGCACCTGTGAGTGGGCGGACGAGATCGACGTGGAGCGCGCCAAGGCAGCGGCGGAACGCGCCAGGGCGAACATCCACCATAAGCAGAGCGACCGCGAGCAGGATATCGCACAGGTCAAGCTGAAAAAGGCGATCAACCGCGTGCGCATTGCAGAGTACAAGTGAAACGCAAAAGCCCTCTGTTCTTATGAACAGAGGGCTTTGTTTTGGCCAAAACCGCCGTTTTGCCGCGCTTATATGTCACTTTTGCTGTTTCATGGAAAGCGAGATACGGTGGCTTTTGGTATCAACTGACAGCACGGATACTTCGACGATATCGCCCACAGTAACTACCTCGGACGGATGCCGGATGAAGCGGTCGCAGAGCTGTGAGATGTGCACCAACCCATCCTGATGCACGCCGATATCAACAAACGCGCCGAAGTCGGCCACGTTGCGCACCGTGCCCTTGAGCTTCATGCCGGGTTTTAGGTCGTTTAGGTCAAGCACATCGGAGCGCAGCAGCGGGGGCGGCAGCTCATCGCGCGGGTCGCGGCCGGGCTTTTGCAGCTCGGCGGCGATGTCCAGCAGCGTCGGTACGCCAACACCGCAACGCTGCGCCGCGTTTTCCGCACCAAGCTGCCGAATGCGGGCGGGCAGCTCGTGCAGCTTGCCTGCCGCCGCGTCCGCCGCCGTGTAGCCGCACAGCATCAGCAGCGTTTGGGCGGCGGCGTAGGATTCGGGATGGACGGCGGTGTTGTCCAGCAGGTTTTGGCTGCCGGGCACGCGCAGAAAGCCGGCGCACTGTTCATAGGCCTTGGGGCCAAGCCCCTTAACCTGCAAAAGCTGCTTGCGGTCAGCGAAGCGGCCGTGCTGCTCGCGGTAGGCCGCGATGTTTTTGGAGACGGTGGCCGAAATACCCGCCACACGGCAGAGCAGTGCGGCCGAGGCCGTGTTCAGGTCAACACCGACCGCGCTGACGCAGTCCTCGACCACGCCGTCCAGTGCCTCACCCAGCCGCGCCTGCGGCATATCGTGCTGGTATTGCCCGACGCCGATCGCCTTGGGGTCGATTTTGACCAGCTCGGCAAGTGGGTCCTGTAGCCGCCGCGCAATGGATACCGCCGAGCGCAGGTTTACGTCAAAGTCGGGGAACTCCTCGGCAGCCAGCTTGGAGGCCGAATAGACCGACGCGCCCGCCTCGGACACGACCATGTATTCGATGCCGCCGCCGTATTCGCGGATAAACTCCGCAATGAGCATTTCGCTTTCCTTGCTCGCTGTGCCGTTGCCGATGGCAATGCAGGTGACGCCGTGACTGCGGCAGAGCCGGGTGAGTACACGCTTGGCCTCATCGATCCTGTGGAACGGCTGCGCCGGGTAGATGACAGCGGTTTCGAGCAGCTTGCCCGTGCCGTCCACCACGGCCAGCTTGCAGCCGTTGCGGTAGCCTGGGTCAAAGCCGAGCGTCACGCGGTTTCTGACCGGCGGCTGCAGCAGCAGCGGGCGTAAGTTGAGCGCAAAGGTGCGGATGGCCTGTTCATTGGCCGCGTCGGTCAGCGCGCTACGCAGCTCGCGCGCAAGCGAGGGAAACAGCAGGCGGCTCCAAGAATCTGCGCAGGTCTCGCGCAGCGCGGGGCAAAAGGGGTTTTTGGGGTGCAGCACGGCGCGGTTGAGCATGACGAGTGCCTGCGCGTCGTCGACCGTCAGCGTCACCTTGAGCTTGCCCTCCTTTTCGCCCCGGTTGATGGCAAGGATGCGGTGGCTTTGCAGCTTGCCGATCGGCTCGGAAAAGGCGTGGTACATCCGGTATACGGTGTCGTTTTCGTCCGTGCCGGTGGTTTTGAGCACGCCTGTACGGTGCATCAGTCCACGCAGCTGCGCACGGAGGTTTGCGTCATCAGCAATGTCCTCGGCGATGATGTCAGATGCCCCGGCAAGCGCATCGGCTGCGGTCTCCACGCCGGTTTCCGGGCAGATGAAGGGCGCGGCCAGCTCGTCCATCGTGGGCGAGGGCGTGCGCGCCTCCAGCAGCGCCTGCGCCAGCGGCGCAAGCCCCTTGTCGCGCGCGACCGAGGCGCGGGTGCGCCGCTTGGGGCGGTAGGGACGGTACAGGTCATCGAGCGCGGCCAGCGTCTGCGCCGCATCGAGCGCGGTAGCGAGCGCATCAGTCAGCTTACCCTGCGCCTCGATCGCGGCGCGGATATCGGCGCGCTTCTCATCAAGGCTGCGCAGGTAGGCCAGTCGGTCAGCCAGCGCACGGATGGTCTGGTCGTCCATCGCGCCGTGCTGCTCCTTACGGTAGCGGGCGATGAAGGGCACGGTGTTGCCCTCGTCCAGCAGCTTGACCACGGCGGCGACGCAGCTTTCCTGCTGCCCCAGCTCGCGGGATAAGGTTTGGATGATGGTTTGCATAGCGGTTCTCCTTTTCGTAGCTGCTTCTATTGTACCAAAAAGAAAAGGCACGGTAAACCATGCCTTTGGGAATTCAGGTAAACAGGTTTTGCACCAAAACCATGTATAGCACCGTGCCCGCGCCGATCGACAGCAGGTTGTTGCGCTTCCACAGGTGCAGCAGCGCGGTGACAGCGATGCACAACAGCTCGGGCAGGCCGTGCGAGCCGGTGAGCCACTGCACGTTTTTCAGGCAGTAAACGACCAGCAGCGCGATGACCGCGGGGGGCAGCGCCTCGCCCAGATAGCGGATGAGAGGCGGAATAGGCTTCTTGCCGTTAAACAGCAGAAACGGCGCAAGCCGTGTGGCAAAGGTGCAAACAGCGGCAACGGCGACCATGGCGAGCGCCCTTTGGGTGGTCATTTTATGTGGCCTCCTCTCGATACAGCCTGCCCCGCGCGGCGACCAGCATGACACAGATTGCCAGCATGGCGGGCAGGATGAAGTTGTCGGCCCCGAGCAGCGCGAGTGACACAGCTGCCGCGCCAAGTCCCATCAGCGCGGGGATGTGGCATTTGGATTGCAGCCACTGCTCGACAAAGATGACTGTGAACAGCGCGGTCATCGCAAAGTCGATGCCGGTCGAATCAAACGGCAGCACGCCGCCGATAACACCGCCGGCCACCGAGCCAAGTATCCAATAGCTGTGGTCGAGCACGGCGATCAGAAACCGCATGGCGCTCGGGTCTACGCCTGCTGGTGTTTGGAGCGAGCATAGCAGCGAGTAGGTCTCGTCGGTGAGGGCGAAGATCATGTACCATTTCTTGCCGCCCATTTGGTGGAAGGGTTCCAAAAAGGAAAGCCCATAAAAGATATGGCGGCAGTTGAGCAGGAGTGTCATCACTGCCACGGTCACGAGCGAGGCGCCGCCTGCCAGCAGCGACACCAGCAGATACTGCCCCGAGCCTGCGTAGATGGTCAGGCTGCACAGCAGCGCCCACGGCGGCGCAAAGCCCGCGTCCCGCAGCATGACGCCAAACGCGAAGCCGATGAACAGATAGCCGCACAATACCGGTATGGTTGCGGTGAACGCCGGGCGAAGGGCTTGTTTCATAGCGATATCACCTCTGAAAGCGTGAAATGGGGCAATAGAAAAGCGCCCTGCAAGCAGAGCGCCTTAGCATGCGTTCAACGTATCGCGCAAAATCAAATCGCGCGGGTTACCTTGCCGGAGCGGAGGCACCGAGTACATACGTTGACATGGCGGGGAGTACCATCGACCAGAGCCTTTACACGACGAACATTCGGCTTCCACGTTCTGTTGGAACGACGATGCGAGTGAGAGACCTGAATACCAAAGGTCACGCCCTTGCCGCAAATATCGCACTTTGCCATTTTCCTGCACCTCCTTCTCTGATGCATTGCGTAACGTATATTATAATAGCATACTGCCCGTCCGATTGCAAGCGGTTTTTTACAAAAAGTACAGCCGGAGGCGGCGGGCGGAAAAGTGTGCGCGGGGGAGGGCGCGTTACAGCTGGGAGAATACCTCGCCGATCGCGCCGTGGATGACCAGATCGGCGCGCCGGTCGGCGGGCGTTTCGGTCTTGTTGACCAGCACAAGCCTACGGCCGCGGTAGTAGTCGATCAGCCCGGCGGCGGGATAGACGGCAAGCGAGGTACCGCCGATGATGAGGATATCGGCGGCCGCGATGTAGGAAACGCTTTTGTTGATCGTGCCGCTGTCTAAACTTTCCTCATACAGCACGACATCGGGCTTTATCATGCCGCCGCAGGCGCATTTGGGCACGCCTGTGCCGGCGGCAATATCGCGCACGTCATAGGGCTTGCGGCAGCGCATACAGTGGTTGCGCAGCACTGAGCCGTGCAGCTCGAGCACCTCCCGCGAGCCGGCTTTTTGGTGCAGGCCGTCGATGTTCTGGGTGATGACCGCGCGGCATTTGCCCGCGCGCTCCCATGCGGCGAGCTTTAAGTGCGCGGCATTGGGCTGCGCGTCCAGCGCGAGCATCTTGGCGCGGTAGAAGCGGTAAAACTCCTCCGGCTCGGCCATGAAAAAGCTGTGGCTCAGGATGGTTTCGGGCGGGTATTTGTACTGCTGGTTATACAGGCCGTCCACCGAGCGGAAATCGGGAATGCCCGACTCGGTCGACACGCCCGCACCGCCGAAAAACACGATGTTGTCGCTCCCGTCGATCCATTCCTTCAGCTTTGCGATCTGCGCGTCCATCAAAGCACCTCCTGTTTGGCTGCTGTCAAACCCTGTGCGGCGGGTAAAAGGGGTAGTTTTAATATAAGTATAGCGGCTGCGGCGCGTCAATTCAAGACAAGATATACAAAAATGTCCGCCATGGTGTAAAATAACTGTGAATGCGCGCCCATATGTGGTATAATCCTTACAGATGAAATCAGAAAACGGAGGATAAGACCCCTTATGATCACCATTTCCGAGCTGAGCCTGAATTTCAGCGGCGAGCCGCTGTTTAAGGACGTCAATCTCAAGTTCACCGAGGGCAACTGCTACGGCGTCATCGGCGCCAACGGCGCGGGCAAATCGACCTTTCTGCGCATTCTGTCGGGCGATCTGGATGCATCTACCGGCACGGTGGCCATCAAGCCGAACACCCGGATGAGCGTGCTCAAGCAGGACCATTTCGCTTTTAACGACGAAACCGTGCTGAACACGGTGCTTGGCGGCAATCCGCGCCTGCTTGAGGTGATGCACGAAAAGGACGCGCTTTATGCCAAGGACCCCTTCACCGAGGAGGACGGTAACCGCGCGGCCGAGCTGGAGGCCGAGTTTGCCGAGATGGGCGGCTGGGATGCCGAGACCGAGACGGCGCGGCTGCTGGGCGGCCTTGGGCTGGACGCGGACGCCGTGCTGTATACCGAGATGAAGAATCTGGGCGACGTGGAAAAGGTCAAGGTGCTGCTCGCCCGCGCGCTGTTCGGCAAGCCGGATATTCTGCTGCTTGACGAGCCGACCAACCATCTGGATATACAGGCCGTGCGCTGGCTGGAGGACTTTTTGGCCGATTTTGAGGGCACGGTGCTGGTCGTCTCGCACGACCGCCACTTCCTCAACAATGTGTGCACCCATATCGTTGATATTGATTACGGCAAGATCAAGCTGTATGTCGGCAACTATGAGTTCTGGTATGAATCCTCGCAGCTCATCCAGCGCATGATCAAGGATCAGAACCGGAAAAACGAGGAAAAGATCAAGGAGCTGCAAAACTTCATCCAGCGCTTCGCGGCCAACAAGTCCAAGTCGCGTCAGGCGACCAGCCGCCGCAAGCTGATTGACAAGCTGACTGTCGAGGAGCTGCCTGCATCCAGCCGGCGCTATCCGTGGGTCGCGTTTGATGCCGACCGGGAAGCAGGCAAGGATATCCTTGAGGTGCGCGGCATCTCCAAGACGATCGACGGCGAAAAGGTGCTGGACAATGTCTCCTTCATCGTTCGCCGGGGGGATAAGATCGCCTTCATTTCGGACAATGAGCTGGCCATGACCACGCTGTTCCAGATCCTGATCGGTGAGATAAAGCCCGACGAAGGCTCGTTCAAATGGGGCGTTACCACATCGCAAAGCTATTTTCCCAAGGACAATAATGAGTATTTTGAAGGACACACCGAAAATATGCTCGACTGGATCGCGCCCTATTCGCGCACGGATACGCTGGAAAGCACGCTGCGCGGCTTTCTGGGGCGGATGCTGTTTTCGGGCGATGATGTGTACAAGCCGGTGCGCGTGTTGTCCGGCGGCGAAAAGGTGCGCCTGATGCTGGCGCGCATGATGCTGTTCGGCTCGAACGTGCTGGTCATCGACCAGCCGACCAACCACCTCGATCTGGAGTCTATCACGGCGGTCAACAACGGTGTGCGCGATTTCAAAGGCACGGTACTGTTCGCCTCGCACGACCATGAGTTTGTGCAGACCATCGCCACCCGCATCATCGAGCTGCGCCCGACCGGCACGCTCGACAAGGAGTGCACCTACGACGAGTTCCTCGAGTTCCGCGAGACCTATCAGGGATGATGAAGCGGGGCGTGCGCGGCCTGCTCGTGTGTATCGCGCTGGCCTTGGCAGCATATGCCTCGGCGCGCGGGCTGGGCTGGGGCTGTCCCGTGTGGCGAGTGACCGGCGTGCCGTGCCCCGGCTGCGGCATGAGCCGCGCGACGGCCGCTCTGCTGCGGCTGGACTTTGCAGCGGCGCTTCGCTATCATCCGATGGTGTTCGTGCTGCCGCCGGTGGTGCTGTATGTGCTGTTCGGCAAAAAGCCGCTGCTCGGCACAAAGGCGCGCGAGCGGGCGCTGCTCTGGGGTGTGCTCGCGCTCTGGGCGGGGATATGGATCGTGCGCCTTGCGGTGCGTGATCCGCTGCTTTTTGCGGCGTAAAAGCAAAAGCGCACGGCAGACGCGGTGCGCTTTTGCCGTTTTTTGCGCGGCATATACTTGCTGGCACATAAATAGTATGATATAATAGGCGTGAAACAGCGATTATATCACCAGCAGCATAAAGGATGAACGATTTGGCTTCACACGCGCTTGCCGCTGTGATATAATGAACGCAGCAAGGCTGTTATACAATTGTCGAACATAGTTTTTCGGCAAGAAATGTCCACCAGGAAGCGAGGATGCAGTGCATCCCGCTTTGTTTTACAATGATACCATCAGCGGCGCGCCGGCAGGCGCTTTGGCTGCAAAAAAGCCGGCCGCTGTGGCATAATACAACCAGACGCATGGGAAGGGAGCAAAACGGAGCATGACCGCCACCTGTCCGCACTGTCAGGCCGAGACCGACCATAAGGTGCTCGATCATATCAATATCGACCGAAATCCCGCGCTGCGAAACAGGGTGCGCGATCTTTCCTGCTTTCGCGTCAAGTGCCCCAATTGCGGGGAGACCATGCTGCTGGTGCATCCCTGCCTGTATCACGATATGGACAACCAGTTCATGGTTTGGCTCTGGCCGGAGCAGGAGGCCGCCCCGGCAGCCGCGTTCGAGCCGCTGGCGGGCTACAGGCTGCGCCTTGTACGCGATTTGAACGGCTTTCGGGAAAAAATCGCCGTGCTCGAGGCCGGACTGGACGACCGCGCGGTCGAGCTGATGAAGCTGTTGCTGCTGATGCAGCTTGGCCACGATTTGGATGTGGTCGAGATGCTGTTCCACGAGCTGGACGCGCGCACGGGTGAGCTGCGCTTTGCCGCCGTCCTGTCCGACGGGGCGGAGCAATACGCCGCCATGCCGGGCGAACTGTATCAGCGGCTGCGCGGCGATGTGGAAACCTACCTGTACACGCCGGGCGGCGATTTTCAGTGCATTGACATGGAGTGGGCGCGGCAGACGTTTGAGCTGCTGCGCGAAATGGGCGCGTAGAAGCGAAAAAACGGCCTCCGCTGTGGAGACCGTTTTACGCGACGGCGTTCAGCCGAAGAAAATATGAATGACTGTACCGCCGGCCACCGCGATCACAAAGGTCGCGGCGATGATGGGCAGCGCGCGGTGCCGCCCCTCCTTGTCCTCCAGCAGCACAAGGTAGCCGAAGCCCGCCCCGGTGGACAGACCGGCGATCAGCGCGCCAAAGCTGAGCGTGCCCGCGGCATACAACTCGGAGAGTAGCACGCTCATCGCGCAGCTCGGCACAAGGCCGAGCACGGCGCACAGCAGCGGCTGGAACACGCTGTCCGCCAAAAGGAGTGCGGATACGCGATCCTCGCCCGCCCATTCGATGACAAGGCTGAGCGCGAGCAGCACGGCAAATAGGAAAAAGGCCGTTTTGGCCGTGCGCCATAACACAGATGCAACGGGAGAGCCGCCGCAGCAGCCGCAGTCGTTCACCGTCGGCTTGGACGGCGCTTTGTCCGCAGGCCGGTGTGCCCGAAAGACGGTCAGCCGGAGCAGATAGCCGCCTGCAACGGCGAGTGCGAACTTAACGGCCAGCAGCGGCGCGACCGCCGCGCCCGCGCCACCGGCCAGCAGCACAGGTACGGCCTCGTCCGACGTGGCGAGAAAGACCGATACCAGCGTTGCCGGGGCAAGGCAGCCATGCGAAAAGAGCGCGGCGGCCGCCGCCGAAAAGCCGCACTGCGGGATGGTGCCCGCCGCCGCGCCCGCAATTGGGCCAAACCGCGCCGCGCGCGTAAGCAGCGCGGGTGTGCTGGTCAGGCGGTTCTCGATATAATAGAGAAGCGCGTAGACCAGCAGCAGCAGCGGAACTGTTTTGGCAACATCCACAAACGATTCAGACAGGATATCAAACAAGCCTTTCACCTCATACTACCACAGGGATGCAAGCAATAACTATTTATCCAGTATAACACAACCCGGTGCGGTCGGGCAAGCGGGATTTGCCGCGCCGCGTCTATTTTGGAGAAGGAAACGAAAGAACTATATGAAATTCAACGAACTGAACATTGATAAAAAAATACTGCGCGCATTGCGGGAGGCCGGCTATGAACAGCCGACCCCCATCCAGCAGCAGGCCATCCCGCCGCTGTTAGAGGGGCGGGACGTGCTCGGCTGCGCGCAGACCGGCACGGGCAAGACCTGCGCATTCTCCGTGCCGATCATCCAGCGCTTGTGCGCGGAGGGACGCGCGGGCGAGGCTGTGCGCGCGCTGATCCTGACGCCGACGCGCGAGTTGGCACTTCAGATTTATGAGAACGTATGCCAATATGCGCGCTACACCGGTTGCACGAGCGCAGTCATCTTCGGCGGCGTGTCGCAGGTGCCGCAGGTGGAGGCCATCCGCCGCGGCGCGGAGATCCTGATCGCCACGCCCGGGCGGCTGTGGGATTTGATGGGGCAGGGCATCGTCAAGCTGGGTCGGGTCGAGTGCTTTGTGCTCGACGAGGCCGACCGGATGCTGGACATGGGCTTTTTCCCCGATGTCAAGCGCATCATCAAGTACTTGCCGCACGCGCGGCAGACCCTGCTGTTTTCCGCCACCATCCCGGACGAGATCGCAGAGCTGGCCGACAGCCTGCTCAAAAAGCCGGTTCGTATTTCGATCACACCCTCGGCCAAGCCGGCGGATAAAATAGAGCAAAAAGTGTTTTTTGTTGAAAAGGCTGCGAAGCGGGAACTGCTGGCCGATGTCATCCGTCAAAGCAATGTGCATCAGACGCTGGTGTTCACCCGCACCAAGCACGGCGCAGACCGCGTCGCGCGCGACCTAAACCGCGCGGGGCTCAAGGCCAAGGCCATCCACGGCGATAAATCGCAGAACCAGCGCCAAAGCGCGCTGGCCGACTTTAAGGCGTGCAGGATCGCCGTGCTCGTGGCGACCGATATTGCCGCGCGCGGCATCGACATCAGCGAGCTGCCGCTGGTCATCAACTTTGACCTACCCAATATCCCCGAGACCTATGTTCACCGCATCGGCCGCACCGGCCGCGCGGGGCAGCAGGGTGTTGCCGTTTCGTTTTGCGACAGGAGCGAGCGGCCGTATCTGGCCGATATCGAAAAGCTGATCGGCAAGCGTATCCCGGTCGCGGGCGAGATCGGGCAGGACGAAAGCGCGGCTGAGCCTGTCCGCGAAAGCGGCCAGCGCAAGACAAGCAATACACGCACCCGCCGTAAGCAGGCGTCGCCGTATTCGGAAAAGGCCACGGCTGAGCAGGTCGCGGCCGATGCCGCGCGGGAAAAGACAGCGGCGCAGAAAAAACGTAAGGCAGCCGCACAAAAGCCGCAGGCCGCACCGCAGGGACGCAAGGCCGCTCCTGCCCCGCGCATGGGACGGCGCGGCAGCGCGGATAAGCACGAGCCGCGTGTGGACGCACACACCCCCTCGCGGGCGTATGCGCTCAGCGCGGAGGCCGCCGCACGTATCCGGCAGAAAATAGAGACCGCACTGGCCGCGCGCAGCGCGGGCGCAGCGACGCCGACAGATAGACAGAAGGATAAGCAGAGCGCACCTGCGCGCCGGGGGGCCGGCCGTCGGCGCGGACGCAGATAAACAACCGCTGAAACAGGAGGGGCTGGACGATGAACGGCGCAAGACACCGCGTAGCTTTGGGGATGACCTGTTTTTTTCTGCTTTGCCTGACCGTGGTCTACCCCTTTCTGCTGTATACGCCCAATGCCTTTGTCACCCGCTGGCGGGAGTGGTATATCGAAACCGCGATGGGCACCATGACCCACCAGTGGCTGGCGACATGGTTCATTCCGGAGGAGATCATCAACAACGTGATGCTCAAGCGCTATCTAATGAACCAGAAGCAGCAGGATGCGGTCAGCGTGTGGGAGGATACCCGGCAGGACGAGGCTGAGGTATCCACCCCGCGGGAGGAATTTTATCGCACCTTTTCCGAGTTGGACCGGGACTCCTTCGAGCAGTTTTTGAAGGAGAACCCGGAATACATAAAAAACGGCTACGACGCGATCGACATTGATCTGATCGGCGCGGCGGACAAGCGGGATTATACCACGGGCATCAAGACCACGCAGGGCGACACGGTGCTGGCCGTCAACGCGGAATACGGCATCCTGATCGCCGAGCTGCGCGGCGAGGATTCGCTTGGCATGGAGTACGCCGGCAAGCTTGCGCTGTGCAAAAAGCCGGAGCGCGTCATCGTCGGCACCTGCGCGGGACTGTTCAGCTATGGCTCATATGTTTCCGATATGGTGCGCAGGTATGACGCGATACTGGGCATCAACGCCTCAGGCTTTGCCGATTATAATGGAAACGGCACGGGCGGCCTGCCGTACGGCTTTGTTAAAAGCCAGGGCGAGCGCTTGCAGGGTGCGGTCGGCAACGGCTGGAAGATCATCGGCTTTGATGAGAATGATCATTTGCAGGTCGGCTCGTTCAGCGACACCTCGCACATCCGCGACGGTGTGGAGTTCCATCCCGCGCTCATCATCAACGGAGAAAACATGGTGGCCGGCTCGGGGCTGAGCGATCAGCAGCCGCGCACCGCAATCGGCCAAGCCAAGGACAAAACGGTCATCATGCTGGTCGTTGACGGGCGGCAGTTCCACTCGTTCGGTATTTCGATCGAGCGCTGCGGCGAGATCATGGAGCGCTACGGCGCGTATCAGGCCTCGATGCTCGACGGCGGCTCGTCCTCGGTCATGGTCTACAATGGCCGGGAGATCACCAAGCCGACCACACTGTCCAAAAACCCGGAGGGGCGTACGCTGCCGGATGCCTTTCTGGTCAAGTAAAAACCGAATTTGCCCGTCTGGCCGCACATTTGTGCCGCTGGGTGGGCATTTCTTCTGCCGTGCCTATTGTGTGGTAGGGTAACTGTTTGTTTATCGGCAGGAAAGGCCATAGCACGGTTGCGCCTGCGCCCGCCCGCGCATAGTATGGCATGGGGGCAGCGTCCCCCGCAATACAACACATAATGGGGGAGCGAGCTATGGGATTTCCTGAGATGAACTGCTGCCCGCCGTGTGGGTGCGACCATCCGCAGCGGCATGTGCATGAGTTGATTGGCAGCGTGCGGATCGCCGAGGAGGAGTGCGATCCGCACAATCACCGTTTTGCCACTGTCAGCGGCGAAGCGATACCGTGCGGCTGCGACCATGTACACGAAGTGTGCTTCCACACGGATTTTTACGAGGATCACTACCACGAGTTCAAGGGCCGCACCGGCGGCGCGATCGACGTGGGCTGCGGCAAGCACGTCCACTTTGTCGAGGCTATGACCGAGTGCGAGGACGGCCATCGTCATCGCTTCAAGGTCGCTTCGCTGATTGAAGATCCGATCGGCGAGTAAACGCCGTAACACAAGACCGCCTGCGCAAAGCGCGGGCGGTCTTTGCCTGTTTGGGACAGAGCGCGCGCGAAAACCCCGGCCACTGGCCGGGGTTTGGCAAGGGCGGCACGGTCTCAGCCATCGCCCGGCGCGAGCAGCAGCGGCTGAAGCTGACGGCCGGCCAGTGCAGCCTCGATGGCATCCGGCAGCAGCTCCATCTCGGCCACGAGCGAGCGGGGCTTGGCGCGTGGCGCGTCCTGCCGCAGCGGCACGAAGTAGCAATGCTTTCTGACCAGCAGCGTGCCTAGATTGGCCGCGCTGCCCGACAGGCCATCGTTGGTGGAAACGGCAAGCACGACCGGCCGCTCGCCGCGCAGGTGGCTCTTGACCGCCATGGTCACCGGCGTGTCCGTTATGCCGTGGGCGAGCTTGGCAAGCGTGTTGCCCGTGCAGGGCGCGACCGCCAGCACGTCAAACAGTGCCTTGGGACCGATCGGCTCGGCAGCCACGATGCTGTCGATAGGGGGGCGGCCGGTCAGGCGGTGGAGCTTGTCGCGCCACTCCTGCGCGGCGCCGAAACGGGTGTCGAGCGCGCCCGCGTGGAAGGACAGGATGGGTGTCACGCTGTGCCCCTGCTGCACAAGCGTGTCGATCACGCGCAGCACGCGCGCAAACGTGCAGAACGAGCCGGTGAGCGCAAAGCCGATGCGGAGCGAAGTCATAGCACACCCTCCTCGTGCAGAATGTTGCACACGGTTTCGTACACGGCCTGCGCGGCCGAGCGCGGCGCGACTCGCCCGGGCAGCGAAAGTGCGTGCAGCAGCTTGCAGCCGGTGGGCAGCGGCGTGTCCGGTGCGATGCCGCCGGGCAGCGACGCCAGATCAATGATGAGACAGGACGGCCCCAGCGCGGCCAGCTCGGCCGCGCCAAGCACGGGCGCGGGTACGGTGTTGAAGATCAGCTCAAAGCCGGATAGCTTGCCCGCCAGTCGGCGGGTGTCGAGCGCGGTCATACCGGCAGCCTCGATGCGGGCGAAATCGCACGCTGCACGCGCGGAAACCTGCACCTCGGCGTCGAGCGCGCGCAGCTTGTGCGCCAGCAGCGCGCCGATGCGGCCGTAGCCGATCACCAGACAGCGCGCGCCTTGCAGCGTGCGGTCGGTCTGCTCCATGGCAAGCTGGATGGCACCCTCACAGGTAGGTAGCTCGTTGGCGTTCTGTCCCGCGCAGCCGCCGCATAGGATGCTTTGGGAGGTGAGCGGATGCAAAATCAACGGCTTGAAACGTGTGTGCGGCGTGGTCTGCTGCGCGCGCTGTATGCCGGTGGCAGGATAAGCGAGGCGGTGTACCGCGCGCTGTGCGAGGAGGGGCGCTGAGGTGGCGCGGCTGCGTGTGGCGGCATACTGCCGCGTGTCGACCGATCAGGACGACCAGTTGCACTCGCTGGCGGCGCAAAAGCAGTTCTTTCAGGCGTATATCGACGCGCATCCCACGTGGACGCTGGCCGGTATCTGGGCGGACGAGGGCGTGAGCGGCACCTCGACCAGAAAGCGGGTGCAGTTCCGCGCGCTGCTCGCGGCGGCCGAGCGGGGCGAGCTTGACCTTGTCCTGACCAAAGAGGTCTCGCGCTTTGCGCGCAACACGATGGATGCGTTGGGCTATACGCGGCAGCTGGCCGCGTGGGGCGTGGGCGTACTCTTTCTGAACGACAACATTGATACCCGTGCGGGCGAGGGGGAGTTCCGTCTGACCATCATGGCGAGCGTGGCGCAGGAGGAGAGCCGTAAGACCTCGGAGCGTGTCAAATGGGGGCAGCGGCGCTCGATGGAGCGCGGTGTGGTGTTCGGCGCGGATACGTTGTTCGGCTACCGCCTGCGGGGAGGGGTGCTGACTGTGCGCCCCGCGCAGGCTGCGGTCGTGCAGCGGGTATACCGGTTGTTTCTCGATGAGGGCAAAGGCACGCACGTCATCGCGCGCGAGCTGACCGAAAGCGGTGTGCCCACGCCGCGCGCGAAAAGTGGGATATGGTCGTCGACCATGGTGCTGCGTATGCTGCGCAATGAAAAATACTGCGGCGACCTGCTGCAAAAAAAGACCTGCACACCTGATTTTCTGACTCACCGCAGCGTACCCAACCGGGGGCAGGAGCCGGCCATCTATCTGCGCGGCCACCACGAGGCAATCGTCAGTCGTGCGCGGTTTGAGCAGGCACAGCGCGAGCTGGCGCGGCGTGGTGCGGGCAAAACGCGGCACTCCGCGCGCTACTGGTGCTCTGGGCGGATACGCTGCGGCGTGTGCGGGCGTGCGCTGCTGCCGCGGCGCGCGGTGCGCAAGGACGGCAGCACACGGCTGCGCTGGTCATGCCGCAATTGCGGGGGCGCGGCGGCGCAGGATGCATGGCTGCGTGCGTGCGTGCGGCGGACATTGGACGCGGCGCTGCCCGACCGGGGGCGTTTTGTCCGGGGGCTGTGCGCGGATTGGCGCGCAGCCGAGCGGCTGTGCGGTCAACCGCCCGCGGCGCGGGCGGATTGGATCGCGCGGCAGGACTGGCTGCTCGCGCAGCTGCTCGAAGCGGAGCAGGTGTACGCCGAAGCTGTCTCCGGGATCACGGTTACGGGGGCGTGTGTCGAGGTCGCATTGCGCGGCGGGGCGCGGATGACATTTTCGCCGCCTGAGTGAAATGTGGGTTTTTGTCGGTAAATGTCGATATTTCATCAAAAAAATCGAATGCTGTCACTTGCGCGGCCGGACAATATGTGTGAAAATAATACAAGGAAAGTACAATATGCCGAGCGAAAGCAAGGGGAGGGACGGGCAATCATAGAGCAGGAGCGTAAATTCCGCGTATTTATGGCTGTGGCGGATGCAAACACGCTGCGGCAGGTGTGCGAGCTGGCGGTGGCGGATGAGGAGCTTGCGTTGGTCGGCACGACGACTGACGGAGACCATGTGGCCGAGTGGGTGCGGGAATGCCGGCCGGCACTGATCGTGCTGGACACCGAGCTGCCGCATGTGGACGGCCTGACAGCCGCCGCGCGGGTGCGCGCCTTTGACCGGCGGGTGGGCATTTTGCTGCTCAGTGCGTTCATGGGTTCGCAGATCTGCGAGGAGTGCGAGCTGCTCGAGGTCGGGCATGTGATGCGCAAGCCGGTGCGCCCGCAGGCGCTGTATGAGCAGCTGCGGCTGTGGATGCAGACCAGCCGGGTGAGACAGGAGGAGGCCGCGCGCCTTGCGGCCAGACGGCGCGCCTCGGCGATCGTACAGGAGTTTGGCGTAAAGCTTGGCAAAAAGGGGCGGCTGTACATAATCGACGCCATCCTGCTCAGCAGCCAGATGCACAGCGGTGTGACCAAGGATATCTATCCGGCAATCGCCAAGACCTACCATACAACGCAGAAAAACGTCGAGCGGGTGGTGCGCTACGCGGTCAACACGATCTGGACGCGCAGCGACCCGGCCATTCTGGCCAAGTACTTCGGCCAGAATTACGCAAATGAGCACAGCAGCATCGGCAGCAGCACGTTTTGCAGTATTCTGTCCGAATTTGTGCACACCGGGCACGCGGAGTGACCGCCGCCTGCCGACCGCGCCGCGAGCAGCAAACAGAAAGCACGCCCCCGGACGACAGCGCCGGGGGCGTTTTGCTGCGCGCGGGCCTGTCCGGCGGGGCGTTTCGCCAACAAAGCAGGTACCGCGTTGCGTATCGCAAGCTCGTCGCGGGATAAGTAGTCGATCAGGTGCAGCTCGTTCTGCACGGCGCGCGCGTGCAGCCAGAACGGTACCGCGCCGGCCAGCGTCAGCGTGCCGGCCGGGATGGCGTCCAGCACATCGGAAAGCGGATGCGGCGCGTTGGACAGCGGCGCGTTGAGCTGGCCGTCGCCGTGCTGCACGGGCAGGGGCAGTATGACGGCCTGCACGCCTGCGAAGCCGCTGCGCGCGTCGCCAATCGGGTCGCAGCCCGCGACCGGGTGGCGCTCGAGTGCAAAGGTGCGCACCTCGTGTCCCCCGGCGTGCAGCAGCGCGGCCAGATGCGCCTGCCGCACATCGCCGCCGACGACCGCGAGAGTCGCCGATTTGTTCATAACAAAACCTCCTTTGCGCCAGTCTATGCGCCGCCGCGCGCCGCGGTGAAAGACCGCGCGGCAGGAAAAAGCCTCCCGCCGAAAAGCGGGAGGCCAAAAGCTTGGGCTTATTCGGGCTTGCGCGCGCCGCCAAAGAAGGACACGATCAGCACGCCCGGCCCGGTATGCGAGCCGATGACCGTGCCGACATAGCGGATATCCGACTTGACGCCATTGCGCAGGAGCAGGTCGGAGAGTGCCTGTGCATCCTCGGGGCAGTCGCCGTGGCCGATGCGGACGACCTGATTTTTATCGGTCATCTCGCGCAGGGTGCGCTCGGCCAGATAGCTGATCGCCTTTTGCCGCCCGCGCACCTTGCCGCCCACGCCGAGCTTGCCCTCGTTATCGACCCAGATGATAGGCTTGATACCGAGCAGGCTGCCTACCACCGCCGAGGTCTTGCTCAGGCGGCCGCCGCGGTGCAGATGGTTCAGATCGTCCACCGTGACCAGATGGATGACGTGCAGGCGCATCTGCTCGATGGCGGCGGCGGTCACCTCGATGGTGCAGCCGTTGTCGCGCATCTGGCGCGCTTTGTCCAGCAGCAGGTATTCACCGCCGGTGGCCGAGAGCGAGTCGACACAGACGATCTTGCGGTCGGGGAACTGGGGCGCAAGCTCATCGCGCGCCATGCAGCCCGCGTCAAACGTGCCGGACAGGCCGGAGGAAAAACCGACGTACAGCACGTCCTTGCCCTCCTCCAGTGCTTGGCGGAACAGGCGCAGAAAGGTCTCGAGCTTGGCCTGCGAGGTGGTGGATGTTTTGCCCTGCCGCAGCAGGTCGTAGAACTGGTGGAAAGACACGGTCTGCCCGCAGTCCTCCTCAATGGTGCGCTCGTCAATGGTGAAGGCCAGCGGCGCGCAGCCGATGTCGTGCTGCTTGAAGTAGGCGGCGGTCTCGTCGATGGTGGAGTCGGTCACAAGGGCAAAATGATGCATGGTTTTTCTCTCCTTACTTTTTTACGGCGTTCTTCAGCCGCAAATTTCAAACGCGGTGCTGCACGCGCCGCTCAGCGAGCGCGCCGGGCCATCCGCGACGATCTCATAGGTGTTTTCGCTGCCGATCAGGCCGATGCCCGCAAACGCGATCTTGGGCTCTACCGCAAGGGTCATGCCGGCCTGCAGCGGCGCGTCAAAGCCCTTAGCGAGCACAGGCGTCTCGTCCATCGTCAGACCGATCGAGTGGCCGAGGAACTTGCAGGCGTTCATAAAGCCTGCACGGAAGGCGGGGTCGACAAGCGCGCATATTTTCTCATACACCTCAGACGGAACGGCGCCGGGCACCAGCAGCGCGGCGGCCTGCTGCTCGAGAAAAACGCACTGCTCATGCGCGGCACGCAGGCGCGCGCTGTCTGCGGCGGCGGATAACGGGTCAAAATAGAAGCAGATGCTCTTGTCCGTGTGGTAGCCTCGAAAGCCGCTGGGGATATCGAGCAGCACAATATCGCCGCGCCGCAGCAGGCGCTGGGACGAGCCGACCGACTTCATGGCCACACAGGTGCCGACCGTGCCCGAGGGGCTGTCGAGCGCGGCGGCGCGCAGGCTGTTCTCACCAAAGCTGGCCAAGCCGAGCACATCTTCGGCCGCGGGCTGGTTATAGCGCGAAATGCCCATCGCGCCGTTTGTGAGCAGCCATGTGCAGACTGAGGCGCACAGCCATGCCTCGCTGATACCGGGGCGCAGCAGCGAGGGCGCGATCTCCTCCAGCGCGGTGCGGTGCAGGCGGCCGGCGTGGCGCATACAATCCAGCTCATAGGTGCTCTTGACCGCGCGCAGGCCGGCGAGCACATCGTCCACCGGCTGCATCCGGGTAAAGGGCAGGTACTTTTGCAGCAGCGCCTGCTTTTGCAGCGTCATGGTCTTGGCCGCGGTGTGGACGGTATCCGGCACGTTTGGGAAGGCCTCCGCGATCGCGCGGAAGCTGCTCATCGGGCGGATATCGGCAAACTGTGACTCCTGTTCGGCGCAGGCAAGCGAACGGCGCACGAACAGCACGGCTTGGTCGGGCGTGAGGATGAGCGCGCCCTGCTGCATCGTGCCGGTGAAGTAATAGAGGTCGATCTTGTTGTCAAGGATGAGCATGGACCAGTCCGGGTGGCGCTGCGCCATCGCGCAGCGAAGGCGGGTCAGGCGTTCGGCAAGCTCGGACGCCGGAACAGGGGTGTGCGGCATAAATGTTCACTCTCCGGTTCTTTCATTAAGATGTGATGGTGATATAGTTGTGAAACAATTGGTATAATAGCTGCTTTGCAGCTATTATACCACAGCGGCGAGCAGTTTGGTCAGCCAAAGCATCTGCCTATGCGCCGCTGATGGTATAATTGTAAAATAATTGGTATAATAGCTGCTTTGCAGCTATTATACCACAGATCACGCGGCGCGGCAATGCGTGCGTTGACTTTTGGCGAACGGTGCGATATGATGTTAAAAAAGAAACAATGTGGAAAATGGAGGCGTGGTATGCGCAGAACATGGGGACGTATCATCAGTGACCGGCGGGTGGTCGGCGGCTTTCTGCTGATTTTGCAGCTGGTGATCGTGATGTATGGTGTGGGTTGGATGAGCGGACGCTGGTATTGGGGACCGCGTCTGCTCACTGTGCTGAGCTTGGTCATCGTGATCTGGCTGGTGCGCAAATATGATAATCCAACGTATAAGATCACATGGATCATCATCATACTGCTGCTGCCGCTGTTCGGCGGTCTGTTCTACCTGTTTTGGGGCAATACACCGTTCAATCGCGCCCGCACCCGGCATAAATATGAGCCGGGCGCGCCGGATTTCACCATCTACCGGCGCACACCCGCCACCGAGCGGCTCGCCCGCGCGTATCCGCGCCACGCGCCACGCGCACACTACATCGAAGCGCTGGTCGGTATGCCCGCGTGGGACAACACCGAGGCGCGCTACTTCCGCGTCGGTGAGGAGATGTTTGCCTCGATGTGCGAGGAGCTGTGGCTGGCCAAGCGCTTTATTTTCCTCGAATATTTCATCATCGAGGAGGGCGTGATGTGGGATACGATTTTGGATATCCTGCAAGTCAAGGTGCGCGAGGGGGTCGACGTGCGCGTGATCTATGACGACGTCGGCTCGATCGCCACGCTGCCCAAGCACTATGACCGGTATCTGGCCACACTCGGCATTCGCGCGGTGCGCTTTAACCGCTTTGTGCCGACGCTCAACACCTATCTCAACTACCGCAACCACCGCAAGATGATGATTATTGATGGCAACGTCAGCTATATGGGCGGCATCAATCTGGCCGATGAGTATATTAACCAGAAGGTGCGCTTTGGACACTGGAAGGACACGGGCATCATGCTGCGCGGCGAGGGCACGGCCAATATGACCGCACTGTTCCTGCAAATGTGGCAATATGTGACGGGCGAGCCGGTGCCGCCGCTCAATGCCTATCTGCCGTCGGTCAAGCTGCCGGCGGAGGGCTATGTGCAGCCCTTTGCCGATTCGCCGCTCGACGATTTGAACGTTGGCGAGTCAAGCTATTTGCAGATCATCAGCACCGCGCGGGAGTATGTGTATATCACCACGCCCTACCTTGTGCTGGACAATGAGATGATCACTGCGCTGACCATCGCGGCGCAGTCGGGCATCGACGTGCGCATTCTGACGCCCGGTATCCCGGATAAAAAGCTGGTGTACCTGATCACCCGCTCATACTACCAGCAGTTGCACCGCGCGGGCGTGAAGATCTACGAATACCGCCCAGGCTTTCTGCACGCCAAGAGCATCGTCTCGGATGACGACGCGGCGATTGTCGGCACGATCAATATGGATTTCCGCTCGTTTTTCCTGCATTTTGAGTGCGCGACCTGCTTTTACAACAGCCCGGTCGTCGGCGCGGTCAAGAAGGATATTCTGGATATGATAAGTGTCAGCCGCCAGATCGATGATGCATGGCTGCATAAGGTACCGTGGCTGCGGTCGATCGCGGCCAGCGTGCTGCGGCTGTTTGCGCCGCTGCTGTAAGCGCGGCAATGGAGGTGCGGATGGAACAAGAGGAACAGATATTGTGCGCGATTCTGGACGCGGGTGAAACACTGCTCGTTTCGGGCGCGGAGGTGGCGCGGGTGGAGGACACCATTCGCCGCATGGCGCTGGCCTACGGCTTTGTGCGCACTGACGTGCTGAGCATTACGGCAAGCATGATCGTGACCGCGTGGACCGCGCGCGGCGCAACGCTGACGCAGACGCGCCGCATCGTCGCGCGAAGCACCGACCTGCGCCGGATCGAGGCGGTAAACGCGCTCTCTCGCGCGGTGTGCGCCGCGCCGCCGCCGCTTGCCGTGCTGCGGGAGCGGATCGACAGCATCCGCCATATGCCGGAGGAGGGGCGCTGGCAGCTACCGCTGGCCTATCTGCTGGTGTCCGGCTCGTTTGCGGTGTTCTTCGGCGGCACGGCGCGGGACGGCTTGGCCGCCATGCTGTGCAGTATGCTGCTGTACGCGATCGGCCGCGCCGGTGCGCGCATCCGCCTGCAGCCGCTCGTGCTGACCGTGGTGGGCGCAGCGGCGATGTGCTTTGCTGCGGTCATTACGGTTTGGCTCGGCATCGGGCAAGCGCTTGATAAAATTGTGATCGGCAACATCATGCTGCTCATCCCGGGTATCGCGCTGCTCACCTCGCTGCGGGATATGATCGTGGGCGATACGATCAGCGGCCTGTTGGGCGCGTTTGAGGCGCTGCTGCGCGCACTGGCCATCGCGGCGGGCTGCGCGCTGGTGCTGCTGCAGATGGGAGGCGCGGCATGACCGAACAGATGCTGGTGCAGATCGCTATGGCGGCGGTCGGTTCGCTGGGGTTTGGCCTGCTGTTTCATGTGAGCGGCAGGCGGCTGGTCACGCTGGCGTTTGGGGGCGCGGCGAGCTGGGGGGTTTACCTGCTGGCGCTGCAAGGCTACGGCGCGCGTGTGCCGGCCTGCTTTGCGGCCTCGCTGGCTACTGCTGCGCTGGCCGAGGTGCTGGCACGGCTGCTCAAAACACCCGTGTTGACGCTGCTCGTGCCTATGCTGGTGCCGCTCGCGCCGGGGGGCGATCTGTATTATACGACGCTGGCGCTGGTGCGGGGCGATATGCCGGACTTTGCCCGCTATGGCGAGCTGGTGCTCAAGGAGGCAGGTGCGATCTCGTTCGGCGTGATCGTGGTAGCCTGCGTAATGCAGACGGCGAACAAGGTCTGGGCGCTTGCGCGTGAGCGAAAAGAATAAGGCAGCACCGCAATCATGTAGTGCTGCCATAAAAAGCGTCCCGCACCGGACTTCTTCGGCGGCGGGACGCTTTCTCAGAACGCGGATAAAAAATACAGCAGCAGATACAGCGCGCACCACGCGATACTCGTCCACAGCAGGCAGGTGGCCAGCACACAGCCCAGCCGCCGGAGCGGATGCTGCGCCCGGCGCAGGTCGTGGCCGATTTCGTCTGCATCGCCCAGCTGCAAAATGGCCTGCGCGACCGCCTCCTCGGCGGAAAAGCCGCGCTCGCGCTGTAGGTAGGCTGCGCGGGTCAGGATGTGGTCGGTCAGCTCGCGCCGCACGCGCGCGCGGTACGGCGGCCAGACAAGGTGTACGCACACGCGGTCAAGAAACCGGGCGATGCGTTCATCCGAGCACACATGCTTCACCTCCGACCACATTGCCGAAGTGCTTGCAGAATTTCGCCCACTCCTGCCGGCAGCGGGCGAGCGTTTTGACGCCCTGACGGGTCAGCTTGTAGTACCGCCGCCGCCGTCCGGCTTCGGAGGCGCGCTCGTAGGAGCGCACCTCGCCGCGCTCCTCCAGACCGTGCAGGATGGGATAGAGCGTGCCTTCCTTCATGGAGAAGGTCTTGTCCGAGCGGCACTCCAGCTCGCGGATGATCTGGTAGCCGTATTTGTCCTCATCCTCCAGCAGCGCCAGCACGAGCAGGGTGTTGCTGGCGGGGAAGATGGCGTCGTCCTTTTTACGCGGCATGAAAACCCCTCCCTATACCTCGTTTATCTAAGTATATATGATAATACCTCGAAGTATAAGGTATGTCAACCATAAAATTTGCCGCAGGCCTTGCGTTTTGTTAAAAATTAGGGTATCATAAACAATAGCTTGCAGGCGTGGGAGGAAAATGATGTTTGCCGGTTTGTTTGATTGGCTGCTCGGCGCGGGGCGCGAGATAGCGGTCGTAATAATTTCCATGGTGCCGCTGGTCGAGCTGCGCGGCGCGGTGCCGCTGGGGGTGGCCGCGGGGATGCCGGTGTCATCGCTGATCCCGCTGGCGATACTGGGCAATATGCTGCCCATCCCATTCCTGCTCGTATTCGGGGAAAAGCTGCTGGATTGGCTGTGTACGCTGCGGCCGCTGACCAAATTGGCCACGGCGTATAAAAACAAGCTGCTTGCCAAGCGGGACAAGGTGACCCGCTACGCGCGCATCGGCCTGTTTCTGTTTGTGGCGATCCCGCTGCCGGGCACGGGCGCGTGGTCAGGCGCAATGATCGCAACGCTGCTGAAGATGCCCAAGGTCAAGGCGCTGCTGTCCATCCTGTGCGGCGTGATAACGGCGGGCATCATCATGCTGATCGCCTCGCACAGCGTGCTTGGCGTGGCTAAGCTGTTCTAAAAAACGGTATAAAAACGGCGCTCCCTTATCCGGTTGACGGAGGGGAGCGCTTTTTTGTTCAATCCCGGCGCGCACGGAAATACCGCGCGTTGAGCACGGCGGCAGCCAGTAGCGGCACAGCCGCCGCCAGCAGTACTGACATGCCAAGGCGCATATCGTCTGCTGCCCCGGCGAGCGCGCCGACCGCGGTCGGCGCAAAGGTCGCGCCGAGGGCGATCAGGGTGACGAACAGCCCCATGCAGACCGGATAGCGGGAAAAGGTGTCGCCCGCGTTGGCCACTGAGGTGCCGTACATGCCGGACATGCAAAGCCCAAGGCCGATGGTCGAAAGCAGCAGCGTGGGCAGCGTGTGGCTGCGCAGCAGCGCGCAAAGGCACACCAGTATGCCCACGCACATCGCAAGGATCATCTGAAACGGCGGAAACCGCCGTGCGGCCAGCGCGCAGGCGAAGCGCCCGCACAGCAGCGAGACCCAGAGCACCGCGGTGACCAGCTGCGCCGCGCCTTCGCTCATCACGCCGAGCGAAAGGAAATAGCTGGTCAGCCAGCCGACGAACGAGGCCTCGATCGCCTGATAAAAGAAGCCGATCGCGGTCGTCTGCCAGAACAGCCGCTCGCGCAGAAAGCCGAAGGACGAGCGAGCGGCATCCGCGCTGCGGGGCTGCACAGGGTCAAGGCGCATAAAGGCGCCGAGTGCAAGCACGGACAGATGCAGCGCAATGGAAAGAAGCAGCGCCAGCCGCCAGCCGTCCGCGCCGGCGGCCTGCTTGCAGGCCAGCACTACGATGGGCGCAAGACACGCGCCGACCGCAAAGCAGGCGTGCAGCAGATTGAGCGGCTGCGCGCTGCCGTGCGCATAGTCGCTGATGATGCGGTTGTGGTAGTCGGTCACCGCGCCCTTGGTCAGGCCAATGAAGAACATGGCGGCCAGCAGCCAGCGCGGCGCGCCGCTGGTCAGCAGCATACACAGGCCGATCGTGCCAAACGAAAACAGCAGCAGATACGCCCGCTTCAGTCCGAGCTTGACCGCGAGCACACCGGTCAGCAGGCCGATGAGCAGAAACCCAACCGACTGCACAGAAAGCAGCAGGCCGCTGCGCTGATAATCCAGCCGGTATGCCGCGCGCAGGTCGGGCAGGAGTGCGCCGAGCATGATGAGCGCCAGCCCGTTGACAAAATAGGCCCAGAACAGCACGCCAGCCGCGTAGGCACGGCGGCTGCCGAGCGATGTGAAAAACGCTTTCATGGTTCAAGCCTCCCCTTTATTCGCTCTCTATCATACGGAGCAAGAGGGGCAGTGTCAATCTGATTTTTTTGCGGCTATACGCCCAAAACGCACAAAAGCACGGCAAGCCCTGCGGCCTGTCGTGCTTGTCTGTTCAAAACGCGGGCTATATGCGGCAGGCCGCCAGCAGGTCATGCTTGCAGTCCCACAGCTTTTTGGACAGGTCGACAAAATATGTCTGCGGATTTTCAAACCGTTTGACCTGCTCCCACAGCGTGTCCATCTCGGCGGCGCAATAGCTGCGGATTTGGTCGATAGCCGGGCTTTGGTAAACGCACCGGCCGTTCTTGAAAAGCGGCACGCGCAGCGGACGCACGGTGTAGTCGGTCACGACGCGCTGCTTCCATGTGTGGATGGGGTCGAACAGCGTGTAGGGCTGGGCGGGGTCGATCGTCTCGTCGTGCACGGTGATGACATCGCCCAGCGCTTTGCCGGTGCGGTTGTCAAACAGGCGGTAGACCTGCTTGAAGTGTGGGGTGGTGATCTTCTCCACGTTCTCGGACACCTTGATTTTGGGGATGATGCGGCCCGTGCTGTCCTCCACCGCGGCCAGCTTGTATACGCCGCCAAAGACCGGCTCGGATTTGGAGGTGATCATGCGCTCGCCGATGCCGAAGGAATCGACCTTTGCGCCCTGCATCAGCAGATCACGTACGATATATTCATCCAGCGAGTTGGAGGCCATGATAGTCATATCCGAGAAACCGGCTTGGTCGAGCATTTTGCGCGCCTCGATCGACAGGTAGGCGATATCGCCCGAATCGAGCCGGATACCGCGTGGGCGGATGCCCTTTTCGGCCGCCATCTCCTTGGCGACGCGGATGGCGTTGGGCACGCCGGACTTGAGTACGTTGAAGGTATCGACCAGAAAGACGCAGTTATCCGGATAAATATCGGCGTAGGCCTTGAAGGCCTCGTATTCGCTGTCAAACATCTGCACCCAGCTGTGTGCCATCGTGCCGCCGGCGGGCACGCCGTAGTCCCGGTCGGCCAGTACGCAGGCCGTGCCATGGCAGCCGCCGATATACGAGGCGCGCGCGCCGTATACCGCGCCGTCATAGCCCTGCGCGCGGCGCGAGCCGAACTCAAGCACGGTGCGCCCCTGTGCGGCGCGGGTGATGCGGTTGGCCTTGGTGGCGATCAGCGTCTGGTGGTTGATAGTCAGCAGCACCATCGTCTCGACAAATTGCGCCTGTATCATCGGCCCTGCCACGGTCAGCAGCGGCTCGCCCGGAAAAACGGGCGTGCCCTCGGGCACAGCCCAAACATCGCACGCGAAGGTAAACTCCCGCAGGTATTGCAGAAAGTCCTCGGAAAAGCAGCCGCACCGCCGCAGATAGGCGATATCCTCGTCGGTAAAATGCAGGTTACGCAAATAGTCGATCAGCTGCTCGACCCCGGCCATGATGGCGTAGCCGCCGCCATCCGGCACGCGGCGGAAGAACATATCGAAATACGCGCGGCGCTGGCTAAGGTTTTTTTCAAAGTAGCCGTGCGCCATGGTAAATTCGTAAAAATCGGTCAGCATGGTCAGATTTCGTTTTATCATTGCGGTAAACGCCCCTTTGCGCACAGATGGTCATGCGCCTTTATTCGCCCGGTGCAGCTGCTTCGACACAGTGCGCGGACACAGCTATCATAGTCTTTTTTTTGCAAAAGCGCAAGCCCTTATTCATGGATACTGATGCACCGTATGCATAATTATGCAATATAGAAAATAATTATAAATTATCCTTGCCAAATAAGCGCAGCAGTAGTATAATAAAACAGTCAAAAAAACGGTTATCACGGAGGAATCAGCGGATGGAAAAGAAGTATAACAAGGTCGTGCTGGCCTACTCGGGTGGTTTGGATACCTCGGTGCTCATCCCGTGGCTCAAGGAGCACTACGGCTGCGAGGTCATCGCGGTGTCGGGCAATGTCGGTCAGGGCGCGGAGCTGGACGGACTGGAGGAAAAGGCGCTCAAGACCGGCGCGTCCAAGCTGCACATAGAGGATCTGACACGGGAGTTTGTCGACGACTATATCATTCCGACCATGAAGGCGGGCGCGACCTACGAGCAGTACCTGCTCGGCACCTCGTTTGCGCGGCCGATCATCGCCAAGCGCATCGTGGAGATCGCGCTTAAAGAGGGCGCGGACGCGATCTGCCACGGCTGCACCGGCAAGGGCAACGATCAGGTGCGGTTTGAGCTGGCCATCAAGGCTTTTGCACCGCAGATGGACATCATCGCGCCGTGGCGCTTCTGGGAGCTGAACAGCCGCGAAAAGGAGATCGCTTACGCCGAGGCGCATAATATCCCGCTCAAGATCAGCAAGGAGACCAACTACTCCAAGGATAAGAACCTGTGGCACCTGAGCCACGAGGGGCTTGATTTGGAATTGCCCTCCAACGAAGCGCCGCTCAACAAGCCGGGCTTTCTTGAGATGGGCGTCTCGCCCGAGCAGGCGCCCGACGAGCCGACCTATGTCACCATCCGCTTTGAAAAGGGCCTGCCGACTGCGGTCGACGGCGTCGAACTGGACTCGGTCGCGCTGATCGAAAAGCTCAACGAGCTGGGCGGCAAAAATGGCTGCGGCATTCTGGATATCGTCGAAAACCGTCTGGTCGGCATGAAGAGCCGCGGCGTATATGAGACGCCGGGCGGCGCGGTGCTGTACGCGGCGCACCAGAAGCTCGAGGAGATCACGCTGGACAAGGAGACCGCGCACTACAAGGCGCAGGTCGCCATGAAGTTCGGCGAGCTGGTGTACAACGGCCAGTGGTACACGCCGCTGCGCAAGGCGCTGTCCGCCTTTGTCGATTCGACGCAGGAGACCGTCACGGGTGAGGTAAAGCTCAAGCTGTACAAGGGCAATATCATGCCCGCGTCTGTCACCTCGCCGTTCAGCCTGTATTCTGAGGATATGGCCACCTTCAACGAGGACGACTGCTACGATCAGGCCGACTCCGCCGGCTTTATCAACCTGTTCGGTCTGCCGCTCAAGGTGCGCGCGCTGAACGATCAGCTCTTGGCCGCCAAGACCGGCGAGCATTTCCCGTCTGTAGAAAAGTAAAGCACCCTGTCGTGGGGCGCGGTGTGCCGAGGCCGCCGCGCCCTACGGGTGATTTTGAGAGGTAATGAATTATGGCTAAATTATGGGCAGGCCGTTTCCAGAAGGAGACCGATCTGGCGGTAAACGATTTCAATTCGTCGATTCTGTTTGACTGCCGTCTGTATAAGGAAGATATCACCGGCTCGATCGCGCACGCGACCATGCTGGGCAAGCAGGGCATCATTGAAGCGCAGGAGGCCGAAAAGATCGTCCAAGGTCTCCGGCAGATCCTTGCGGATATCGAGGAGGGAAAGGTGGAGTTCTCGCTTGACTATGAGGACATCCACATGAACATCGAGCAGCTGCTGACCGAGCGTATCGGCGACACGGGCAAGCGCCTGCACACCGGCCGCAGCCGCAACGATCAGGTCGCGCTGGATATGCGCCTGTATGTTCGCAGCGAGATACGCGAGATCATCGCGCTCATCCTCGGGTTTATGAAGGCGCTGTGCGATAAGTCCAAGGAAAATCTGGACGCTGTGATGCCGGGCTACACCCACCTGCAGCGCGCGCAGCCGACCACCTTCGCGCATTACATGATGGCCTACGCCAATATGCTGCGGCGCGACGTGCTGCGCCTGACCGACTGCCTTGAGCGGATGGACGAGATGCCGCTCGGCTCGGGCGCGCTCGCCTCGACGACCTATCCGATCGACCGCGATTTTGTGCGCGAGCAGCTCGGCTTTGCCCGGCTGACCGACAATTCGCTCGACGGCGTTTCCGACCGCGACTACTGCGCCGAGCTGCTCAGCGACCTGTCCATTCTGATGATGCACCTGTCGCGGCTGAGCGAGGAGATCATCTCGTGGTGCTCGTGGGAGTTTAAGTTCGTCGAGCTGGACGATGCCTACTCGACCGGCTCGTCCATCATGCCACAGAAGAAAAACCCCGATGTATGCGAGCTGATCCGCGGCAAGACCGGGCGCGTGTACGGCGCGCTGACTACCATGCTGACCATGCTCAAGGGTCTGCCGCTGGCGTATAACAAGGATATGCAGGAGGATAAGGAGGCCGTGTTCGGCGCGATCGACACGGTCAAGCAATGCCTTGAGGTGTTCACCCCGATGTTCTCCACCATGAGCCTGCGGCGGGACAATATGCGCAAGGCGGCCTCACGTGGCTTTATCAACGCGACCGACTGCGCCGACTACCTGACCAAGAAGGGTATGCCCTTCCGTGATGCGTACAAAACAGTCGGGCGGCTGGTCAACCAGTGCATCAAGGCTGACGAGACGCTCGAGACCATGACCATGCGCGACTTTGCCGCGATTTCGGACAAATTCGGGGACGATGTGTACGAGGCGCTTGACCTGCGCACCTGCGTGGGCGAGCGCAAGGTCATCGGCGGCCCCGCGCCGCAGGAGGTATCCCGCCAGATCGCCAAGATCGAAAGCTTCATCGCGGAGGTGGAGAGCGGTGAAGCCTAAGGTATTTATCGACGGCAAGGAGGGCACGACCGGCCTGCGTATCTACGAGCGCCTTGGCGCGCGGGACGATATCGAGCTGCTGCTGATCGACGAGGACAAACGCAAGGACACGGCGGAACGCAGCAAGCTGCTGAACGCGGCCGATATCGTCTTTCTCTGCCTGCCGGATGCGGCGGCAAAGGAGGCCGTTTCGCTGATCGAAAACGATACGACCCGCGTCATCGACGCCTCGACCGCCCACCGCACGGCCGAGGGCTGGGACTACGGCTTTGCCGAGCTGTCGCCTGCGCACCGCGCGGCCATCGCGGCGTCGCGGCGGGTGGCCAATCCGGGCTGCCACGCGAGCGGGTTTATCGCTGCGGTCTATCCATTGATCGCGCACGATGTTGTACCGGCGGACGGCGCGCTGACCTGCACCTCGCTCACCGGCTATTCGGGCGGCGGCAAAAAGCTGATTGCTGAATACGAGGACGAAAACCGCGACCCGCGCCACAAAAGCCACCGCATCTACGGCCTTGACCTGCACCACAAGCACCTGCCGGAGATGGAATATGTCTGCGGCCTGCTGGAAACGCCCGTCTTCGTGCCCATTTTGGGGGATTTTTATCAGGGCATGGCGACTACCGTCATGCTGCCCGGGGTGGACGCGCAGGTGGTGCACGATTGTCTTGCCGCGCACTACGCGGGGCAAGCGCTGGTGACGGTCGCGCCGCTCGGCGGGGATGAGCCGGTCATCTACGCCGACACCCTCGCCGGACGGGACAGCCTGCGGCTGCTTGTCTGCGGCCACGAAGGGCAGACCATTGTCACCGCGCTGTTTGACAATCTCGGTAAGGGCGCGTCGGGCGCGGCGGTGCAGAATATGAACATCATGCTCGGGCTGGACGAGACAGCCGGCCTGACCATCTGACGGCGGCGCAGCCCGCCATCACACGCTTCCACAGGGGAGGAGAACGATATGAAAATCATCAACGGCGGCGTGTGTGCCGCCAAGGGCTTTCGCGCAGGCAGCATCCGCTGCGGCATCAGGGAAAGCCGGAGCGGTGACGACACCGCCGTTATTTGCAGCGAGTGCGAATGCACCGCGGCGGCGGTTTACACGATGAACCGCGTCAAGGCCGCGCCGCTGTATGTGACGATGGAGCACCTTGAGGACGGCGTGGCGCGCGCGATCATCGCAAACGCGGGCAACGCCAACGCCTGCGCGCCCGACGGCATGGAGAACGCACGCCGCATGGCAAGGGCGGCGGCGGCGCTGCTCGGCGTGGAGGAGACTGACGTGGTTGTCGCGTCCACAGGCGTGATCGGCCAGCGGCTGGATATCGCGTGCATCGAGCAGAACCTGCCCGGGCTGGTGCTCGAGGACGATGGCTCGGAAAAGGCCAATTACGCCATCATGACGACCGACACCAAGCCGAAAACGGCCGCGGTCGAGTTTAGCGTCGGCGGCAAGACCTGCCGCATCGGCGGCATCTGCAAGGGCAGCGGCATGATCCACCCGAACATGGGCACCATGCTGGCCTTTCTGACAACTGACTGCGCTATCACGCATGAGATGCTGGCCGATGCGCTGCAGGAGAGCGTCAAAAAGACCTATAACCGCGTCACGGTCGACGGCGATACTTCGACCAACGACATGTGCATCATCCTTGCCAACGGCAGGGCGGAAAATGAGCTGATCGAGTGGCAGGACGAGGCCTATCAGGCATTCGTCAAGGCGCTGGGCGAGGTCAATACCCGTTTGGCGCGCCAGATCGCGGCCGACGGAGAGGGCGCAACCAAGCTGGTCACCTGCACGGTCGAGCACTCCCGCGCTGAGGAGGCGGCCGAGCGGCTGGCTAAGGCAGTCGTCGGCTCCAGCTTGGTCAAGGCGGCCATGTTCGGCGCGGATGCCAACTGGGGGCGTGTGCTGTGCGCGATGGGCTATTCCAAGGCGCCCTTCCGCCCGGAATATGTTTCGGTGGCCTTTTTGTCGGCGGCGGGCAGCGTCAAGGTGTGTGAAAAGGGCGAGGGGCTTGCCTTTGACGAGGCGCTCGCCAAACAGGTGCTTTCCGAGAGCGAGGTCACCATTTTGGTGGACGTAGGCGAGGGTGCGCACAGCGCCACTGCATGGGGCTGCGACCTGAGCTATGATTATGTCAAGATCAACGGCGATTACCGCACCTGAGCCGGGGAAGAAGGAAAAAGACGATGGATATACAGCATGACGCGGAGCTGAAGGCCAGAATACTGGTCGAGGCGCTGCCTTTCATCCAAAAATATTACGGCCAGACTGTTGTCGTCAAATACGGCGGCAATGCGATGATAAACGAGGAGCTGAAAGATGCGGTCATTCACGATCTGGTGCTGCTCAATCTGGTCGGCATCAAGGTGGTCGTGGTGCACGGCGGCGGGCCGGAGATCAATGAGATGCTTGCCAAGGTCGGCAAGGAGGCGCGCTTTGTCAACGGCCTGCGCTATACCGACCGCGAGACCATGGACATCGTGCAGATGGTGCTGTGCGGCAAGGTCAACAAGGATTTGGTGACGCTTTTGCAAAAGGCGGGTGGGCGCGGCATCGGTCTGGGTGGCATGGACGGCGGACTGTTTCAGGCCAGGCGGATGACCGACCGCGCGGGCACGGATTACGGCTATGTGGGCGACATTGTGGACGTTGACCCCGCGCCCGTGATCGACATGCTGGCGCAGGGCTACATTCCGGTCGTGTCGACCGTGGCGCGAGGCATCGACGACGAGACCAACTACAATATTAACGCGGACACGGCGGCAAGCAAGCTGGCTGTCGCGCTGGGCGCGAAAAAGCTCATCCTGCTGACCGATGTGCGTGGTCTGATGCTCGACCCGAAGGACGACTCTACCCTGCTGACCAACCTGAAGGTGTCCGAGGTGCCCAAGCTGATGCGCGACGGCGTGATCAAGGGCGGCATGATCCCCAAGGTGGACTGCTGCGTTGAAGCGGTGCGCAAGGGTGTCGATCAGGCCAACATTCAGGACGGCCGCGTCAAGCACTCCATCCTGATCGAGCTGCTCAGCCGGGCGGGCGTGGGCACGATGTTCCAGTAACGCGCGCGGCAACGATGATGTGATACAGTAAAGTGAAGTGACGATATGACCTACGAACAACTGAAAAACGAAGAAAGTAAGTATGTGATGAACACCTACGGCCGCTTTCCGATCGCGCTCGACCACGGCGAGGGCGCGGTGCTGTGGGATGTGGAGGGTAAGCGCTATATCGACCTGACATCGGGCATTGGCGTCAACTGCCTTGGATACAAGCACGATAAGCTCATCGCCGCCATCACCGAGCAGGCCGGCAGGCTGATGCACGTTTCCAACCTGTTCACGACCGAGCCGATGATCCGGGTGGCGCAAAAGCTGGTGGAAAAGAGCCACCTTGGCGGCAAGGTGTTCTTCGCCAACTCGGGCGCGGAGGCCAACGAGGGCGCGATCAAGCTGGCGCGTAAATATTCCTTTGATAAATACGGCGAGGGGCGCTGCAAGATCGTCACGCTGCGCAACTCCTTCCACGGGCGCACCGTGACCACGCTCAAGGCGACCGGGCAGGATCGGTTCCACAACTATTTCTTCCCGTTTACCGAGGGCTTTGATTACGCCGAAGCAAACGATATCCGCAGCATGCGCACCAAGGCGGATGACATGACCTGCGCGGTGATGATGGAGCTGGTGCAGGGCGAGGGCGGCGTGCTGCCGCTGGATAAGGAGTTTGTCAAGGCGGTCGAAGCGCTCTGCCGGGAAAAGGATATGCTGCTCCTCATCGACGAGGTACAGACCGGCATCGGCCGCACGGGCAGCCTGTTCTGCTTCCAGCAGTATGGCATCACGCCCGATGTTGTGACGATGGCCAAGGGGCTGGGTGGCGGTATGCCGGTCGGCGCGGTGATGGCAGCGGCAAGCTGCGCGAATGTACTCACGCCGGGCACACACGCGACCACCTTTGGCGGCACGCCGATCGTCTGCGCGGCGGCAAATACTGTGCTTGACATCGTGGGCGACGGGCAGTTTCTGGCGCAGGTGCGCGAAAAGGGCGAATACCTCAAAAACGGCATCCTTGCGCTCGGCTCGCCCGCCATCCATGACGTGCGCGGCATGGGGCTGATGCTCGGCATCGTTGTGGACGAGGGCAAGCACACGGCGTTTGCAAACCGGCTGATCGAAAAGGGCGTGCTCGTGCTGACGGCGGGCAGCAGCATCGTTCGCCTGCTGCCGCCGCTGACGATCACCCGGGAGGAGCTGGACGAGGCGCTCGCGGTCATGCGGGAAGTGTTCTGAACGGCCTTGGCGCGCAACACCATCTTTTTATGATATCATACGGGCAGGGGCAGCGGCCGCGCGTCCCATCCACGCCCATCGGAAAGGGGTATTACTAATGAAGCATTTGCTCAAGCTGCTCGACTGCTCGACCGAGGAAATCATCGGTCTGCTCGATTTGGCCGACCAGCTCAAATACGAAAAAAAGCATAACATCTCCCACCGCCATCTGGAGGGGAAAAGCCTTGGCATGATTTTTCAGAAATCCTCCACCCGCACCCGTGTTTCGTTTGAGACCGGCATGTACCAGCTCGGCGGGCAGGCGCTGTTTCTGTCCAACCGCGATTTGCAGATCGGCCGCGGCGAGCCGGTGCAGGATACCGCGCGCGTGCTCTCCCGCTATCTGGACGGCATCATGATCCGCACCTACGCGCAAAAGGAGGTCGAAGACTTGGCGGGCTACGGCACGATCCCGGTCATCAACGGCCTGACCGACTTCTGTCACCCTTGTCAAGTACTGGCTGACCTGATGACCATCCGCGAGAAGTTCGCCGTGCTCGAGAGCCTCAAGCTGTGCTACATCGGTGACGGCAACAATATGGCAAACTCGCTGATCGTCGGCGGCTTGAAAACCGGCATGAAGGTGTCGGTCGCCACCCCGGCGGGCTACCGTCCGCATGAGGACGTTCTGGCCTTTGCCGCGTCCAGTCCGGACTTCTTGCTGACCGACGACCCGCTGAAGGCGGCCGAGAACGCCGACGTCGTCATCACCGATACTTGGGCGTCGATGGGACAGGAGGAGGAAAAAGCGGTGCGCCTGAAGGCATTCGAGGGCTATCAGGTCAACGACGCGCTGCTGGCCGCCGCCAAGCCCGGCTGCATGGTGCAGCATTGCCTGCCTGCCTACCGCGAGCAGGAGATCACCACCAAGGTGTTCGAAGCGCACGCGGAGGAGATATTCGAGGAGGCCGAAAACCGTCTGCACGCGCAAAAGGCCGTCATGGTAACGCTGATGGGCAAGCGCGAAGCGTAAAACCGCATAGGGCAAACCGCCGCGACGCAAAGGGCTGCGCCGCGGCGTTTTTTGTGATTGGGCGCGCGGTGTGGCAAGAAGGGACTTGTAATTATCTGGCTGATACCGTATAATGACAGTGGCAATATGCCGAAAGTGAGGTTTCAACTATGCTGATTGCAGTGAATGCCGGCAACAGCCACGTTTTATTGGGCGGCTACGAGGGGGACGAGCAGATTTTCAGCGCTTCCATCGCGGCAGAGCCTAAGCAGACGGGGGAGTTTTACGCCTATTCGCTGCGGCAGCTGTTCGGGCTGTACGGTGTGGAGGCAAGGCGCATCCGCGGCGCGGTGCTCAGCTCGGTCGTGCCGGCGATGACGCCGGTGCTCGAAAAGGCGCTGCGCCTGCTGGGTGTGCAGGATGTGATCGAGGTGTCCAGCGGCGTCAAAACCGGACTGAACATCCGCTCGGAGCAGCCGCGTCAGGTCGGCTCGGACCGCGTTGCGGCGGCGGTGGCCGCCCGCGCCAAGGGTGAGCTGCCCTGCGTGGTGGTCAGCCTTGGCACGGCGACCACTTTCACCGTGCTGGACGAGGCGGGCGCGCTGGTCGGCTCGGCGATCACGGCGGGGGTGCATCTGTCGCTTGACGCGCTGCGCGCGCAGGCGGCGCAGCTGCCCGCCGTGGCGATCGAGGGTGCGTGCGGCGGCATTCTTGCCCGCAACACCGAGGACGCGATGCGCGCCGGCGCGGTATACGGCGCGGCCGCGATGGTCGACGGTATGATCGAGCGCTTTGCGCAGGCGCTGGGCAAGCAGCCCTGCGTGGTCGTGACCGGCGGCACCGCACCGCTCATTATGCCGCACTTGCGCACTGCGCATGTGTACGACGAAAGCCTGCTGCTCGACGGGCTGCGCATGATCTGGAAACGAAACCGAAACTGAGGGCGGTATTGCAAAAAAACAGCCCTGTACCTTCGCAATATTAGGAGGACGGGAGCAGGAGGAAAAACATATGAAACAGAGCAAAATGGATGTCAAGCTGTTGGCGCAAATGGCGCTGCTGACCGCGCTGATGCTGGTCATGTCGTTCACACCGCTGGGCTATATCCCGCTGCCCTTTATGAATGCGACGACCATGCACATTCCGGTCATCCTCGGCGCGTGCCTGCTCGGCCCGAAGATGGGCGGGGTGCTGGGTCTGGTGTTCGGCGTGACCAGCGTGGTCAAGGCGACGCTGACGCCCAAGATCACCTCGTTCGTGTTCACCCCGTTTTACAGCTTCAGCCCGGAGTTTCACGGCAGCTGGATGAGCCTGATCGTGGCCATCGTGCCGCGCATGCTGATCGGCGTGGTCGCGGGGCTGGTGTTTGAGGCGCTGATGCGGGCGACCCGGGGGCGGCAAGCCATTGCGCTGCCGGTTGCGGGCTTTATCGGCTCGATGGTCAACACGGTGGGCGTGATGGGATTGATTTACCTGCTGTTCGGTGAGCAGTACGCGCTTGCGGGCGGCACCGATCCCAAGCTGCTGCTCGGCGTGATTATGGGCGTGGTCGGCATGAACGGCGTGCCGGAGGCGATCATCGCCGCCGTGCTCACGCTGGCCGTCGGCAAGGTGCTGCTGGCCGCATTTGGCCGCAGAACGTCGGCCTCGCAGCAGCAAAGCGCTACTTAACGCATGATATAAACCGAAAAAGGCCGCGCTCACGCGGCCTTTTTTCGCATAGAAGGAGGATGTACGATGGAGGAGATTGGCATTTTGGAGGTCGGCGGCTTTGCAGCCGGGCAGGCGCAGGACGAGACGGCAGGCACCGGCCTTACCGTCTTCCTGTTTGACGAATGTGCCGCGGCGGGCGTGGATATCCGGGGCGGTGGCCCCGCCAGCCGCGAAACGCCGCTGCTGTCGCCCGTAGCTGACGCCGCGGGCATCCATGCACTCGTGCTGTCGGGCGGTTCGGCTTTTGGGCTGGACGCGGCGGGCGGCGTGATGCGGTTTTTAGAGGAGCGAGGCATCGGCTTTGACGTGGGCGTGACCCGTGTGCCGCTGGTGTGCCAGTCTTGCCTATTCGATCTGGCGGTCGGGGACAAGGCCGTGCGGCCGGACGCGACCATGGCCTACCGTGCATGCGGGCAGGCGTCGCGTGAGCGGTTTGATGAGGGCTGCGTGGGCGCGGGCGCGGGCGCGACGGTCGGCAAGCTGATGGGGCGGGACTGTGCGATGAAAAGCGGCATCGGCGCATATGCGGTGCAGGCCGGCGGGGTCAAGGTGGGCGCGGTCGTCGCGGTCAACGCGCTGGGCGATATTTACGATATTGACACGGGCGCGCAGATTGCCGGACTGCGCACCGAGGATGGGCGCGGCCTGCGCTCGTCCGAGCAGCTGCTCTGCGCGCAGGCCGGACAGGCGCGCAACCCCTTTACCGACCACACCAATACGACCATTGGCGCGGTGTTCACCAACGCCGCGTTTGACAAGGCACAGCTGACCAAAATTGCTTCGATGGCGCAAAACGGCCTGGCACGCGCCATCCGCCCAGTGCATACGACGGCGGACGGCGATACGGTTTACGCGGTTTCGACCGGCGCGGTGGCGGGCGACCTGAACGCGGTCGGCACGCTAGCGGCGTATGTGATGGCCAAGGCGATTGCGCGCGCGGCGTACACGGCTGAACCGATGTTCGGCCTGCCATCTGCCCGTTCGCTGGCGGCGATTTGAAAAATTCTGCCAAAAACGACGGCGTTCTCCATCCTGCGGGACAGAGAGCGCCGCTTTTTTGCAAGGGGGAGAACTTGCCAAGCACAAGGACTTATAATCCCGCCAAAAATCGTCAAAGCTGCGCAAAGGTTGACAGGCTGTTTTGCCGCCGCGCGTGACATAGTAAATGCGGAGGTGAAAAAAGTGCAGCGAAACAACATGAAAAAAATCGCAATATCCCTGATGCTGTCCCTGTGTATGCTGGCGGCCGCCGGCGCGGCGGAGATCACATCGCTTATCCCAATCGGCCATACCGTAGGCATTAAGATGAACGCCGAAGGCGTGCTCGTCGTGCGCTTGACCGAGGTGCAGACAGGCAGCGGCGCGGTTTGTCCGGCGCGCAGCGCGGGTCTGAACGAGGGCGATATGATTGTGCGCGTGGGCGGCACGGCCATCGACTCAAACGACAGCCTGCAAAAGCAGATCGCGCTTTCTGCCGGGCATCCGGTCGAGATGGAGATCGTGCGCAGCGGCGCAAGCCAAACGCTGACTGTCACACCGTGCGCCGATAAAAAAGGTGTTTACCGCATCGGCGTGCTCGCGCGGGACAGCATGGCGGGCATTGGTACGCTGACCTATGTCGACCCTGAGACGGGCGCGTACGGCTCGCTCGGGCACGGCATTTGTGACAGCGAGACCGGTGTGCTGCTACCGCTGCGGGATGGCAGCCTGCTGCATTCGACGGTAGGCTCGGTGCAGCGCGGTAAGGCGGGCGAGCCCGGCGCATTGCAGGGCGAGTTTGCGGCCGATACCGAAGTCGGTACCGTGCGGGAGAACACCGAAAGCGGTATTTTCGGCATTCTGACTGACAAAACGCTGTATGACAGGCTAGAGTCGGTGCCGGTCGCCGCAGCGGGCGAGGTGCAGCTGGGCGAGGCGGAAATCTGGTCAAATGTCGAAGGCGACACGGTACAGCGTTATTCTGTGCAGGTCATTAAGCTTTATCCGGCGGACGATGAGTACGGGCGCGGCATGATGCTGCGCGTGACCGACCGCGCGCTGCTGGACAAGACCGGCGGCATCGTACAGGGCATGAGCGGCAGCCCTGTGCTGCAAAACGGCAAGATCATCGGTGCGGTGACCCACGTGTAAGTAAGTATTATGATACCGATAAAGCTACTTATCAAAATTATATAAAAGTGTTTCCTCAAATTTGTATACTTTCGATTAAAAAGACTAGATTCAGGCAAAAGGAAACAAGAAGGCATTTGGACATTGCTCCAAATGCCTTTTTGCTAATATAAATTTATTTGACTGTTCAGATAAGGAATCAAAAGGCTGAGTATAAATATAGTAACAGTGAACTTAGTCTTTGAATTGGTTGCTTTTTGGTGAACTTCTGACGGCCTACTGGAACGTCGGTCGGATCATCTGCGAGTACGAGCAGTTTGAACCGGATCGGGCAGACTATGGCAAGCAGACAATAAAGGAGCTATCCCGCACATTAACACGGGAATTCGGCAAAGGCTTTTCAAGATTGAACCTGTGGAATATGCGCCAGTTCTATCTGGCCTATCCAAAATGCCAGACACTGTCAGGCAAATTAAGTTGGTCCCACTATAGTTAATATCCCGAAACCTGTAAGGGTGCGGTAATCCTACATGAAACCACTTTTACCTGCATCATTTTCACATACGATGCTGCCGGCAATGTGATTCTGCTGGAAGTGTTCATCAAAAATCACAAACGAAAGACAGAGGCAGCGCTTGAAGCTGCACGCACAAAAATGCGCCGAATTGAACTTGATCCGCCGCCTTACACCTATCACATCATATCTCCAGCTCTACGCATTTTTCACAAATTTTCGTGTTGTACCTAGTGCTCCTTGACCAAAGCTACAACGGTGAGCTGCTGCTCGATGTGCAGAGCATCAAGGTAGAGGCAACCGGGTACAACACGGTCACGGACAGCCATCCGCATACAGTCACCAGACCCCACGAACTGGCCTATAACGACCGAAGCCTTGTGTCGGAGACCGTGCAGGCAGATGGGATGTCGCTGGCGCTGACAAACCTGAGCTGGTCTGAAGCTGCCAATGTGGAGGATTCCGACATGCCCGCCGCATGGACGGCAACGGCCACCTATAGCAAAACGACCTATACGACCTGCGAGGTGGCGGACGGATACCGCGCCACAGCGATTTACAAGGGCGAAGTGGGAAAAAGCAGCGCCGGCAACGTGGTCTACACCGTAACCTATAACAGCAGCAAGATCCCGGTCCTGACAGGGCTCGACCCGGATATCACAGTATCGCAGCTTGCTCTTGCGGCAGGGCTGGCGATCCTGCTCCTGCTTGCGCTGGTCTTTCGATATGTCCACTGGCATATCGCCCGTGTTTACGTCTATAACGAAGAACGCCGCATCCACGACGTCGTGAGCCGCCAGTATGTGCGGGTGCGGATGCCGAAGATACAGCTTTCTGCTTTATAGGGTCATGAGGGGACCGGGTACACGGTCATTTTGCGCCGGTGCCTTGCCAAACGGCTGGTAGGCCGGGACATCGCCATCGAGACGGCGTTGAAGGCCAACATCATGTGGTGGAGTCGTTTGTAGGGAGTAATGATGCGTTTCAGATGAGGATATGAATCAGAATACACGGCATATACTATTGACGGCATATCGAAGTTTTGATATTATTTTGATATAAGAAAGTGAGGTGCGTAGTATGCCTACCATACGTCCCAGCTCTGATCTGCGCAATGGTTATAATGAAATTTCTGAATTCTGCCATAAACACCGCGAACCGGTATATCTCACCAAAAACGGCGTTGGTGATCTGGCGGTGATGAGCATTGAAACCTATGAAATGCTGGTCGGCAAGTTTGAGTTGTATCACATGCTGGAAAAAAGCCTGCGGGAAATCGAACAGGGTGACGGCATATCGCTGGATGAAGCTTTTGATAAGATAGAAAGCAGGCTGGCAGATGATGCAGTATAAAATTAACCTGAGCCGTTCTGCACAAGCGGATATCAACGCGATTGCAGACTATATTGCGGATAATTTGCAGGAGCGGCAAACCGCGCTGCAGTTGATACGCGGGATCAGGACAGCGATCGCATCGCTTCAGACAATGCCGGAGCGGTATCCTGTGGTGCGGGATGCTTTCCTTGCATCTATGGGCATTCGGATGTTTCCCGTGAACCGGTACCTTGTGTTTTATACGGTGGATCATGCCAACACTACGGTGAATGTCCTCAATGTCAAATATGGGCGGCGCGAATGGATTGGCCTACTGTCGAATGAATGGAACGAAAACAAATAAAATATGTCCCTGCCTTTTTTCAAGGCAGCCGTTTCCGCATCGAATCTAAAAGGCAGAAAAGCAAACCGAATCACAAATTGACGAAAAAACCTAACACATCCCCCGTCTTTGTTAAGAGAGCCGCTTTCAGCGGCATATCCCTCAAAGACGGGGATTTTTTGTACAGAGGAGCTGAATTTTATGAAAACAACAATCAAAAGGGCGCGGGGCATGTGGACGGGACAAGCGTCTGGGATGGAAATATCACCTTGTGCGGACACAACCGCGGCTCGTGGCCGTATTAAGTCTAATGGTGTGATGTCAATAGAGAGATAGCGAAAAAATGATTTAATTTTTCATCTAAACCGGCCATAAGTGGCAAAAAAGCGTACACCAACTAAAGCCCTGCCTGTGAAAATTTTTCGACAGGGCCTGCTTCAACCGGGAGGAGTTGCTGCAATCAGCTCTCCGGCACGATATACAGGCGGTTGTCCTTCAGCAGTCGAAAGACAACACGAACCAGTTTTCTGGCAGTCAAAGCGAGTGCGCGTTTGTGCTGGAACTTATTGACCTCATGGAACTTTAGGTCATAGTAGCGCCGGAACTCGGAGTCGCATCTTCTCACTGAGTTGGCGGCTTCCAGCAGGTAGTAACGGAGGTAACGATTACCGGACTTTATCATTCTGGTATTCTGCGCTTCAAAGTCACCGGACTGGTGCTGTGTCCAGACAAGACCGGCGTATTTGGCAACAGAAGCCTGAGATTCAAAGCGGCGGATGTCGCCGATCTCGGCGATGATACCGGCAGAGTAGACCTTCCCGATGCCAGGGATAGAGGTCAGGGTGTTGGGGATGATTTCAAACTGTTGCTCAATGGCTTTCTCCAGCACCTTGATCTGGCTCTCCAGTGCCCGCATGGAAGCAATGGAGACAGACATGGCCTGATTGATGGAGTCATTGACAGTCTTGGGCAGTCGGTAGGAACCTCTGGCAGCAGATTGTACCGCCTTTGCCGTAGCTTCCGGATCAGCGAACCGGCCACGCCCCGCCGCAGAAACAAAAGCAGTCAGGGTCTCAAGATCGCAGTTCGCCAGCTCGTCCACCGTTTCAAAGTGTTCCATGAGGGCTAGAGTAGTGGCGCTGGTGTTGGGTATGTCCTTGTTCTGCGCAATACCGGAGCATTTGAGAAACAGGTAGTTAGCAAAGCGCTGTTTCTCTCTAGTCAGGTTCTGAACGGCGTCAAATCTGGCTCTGGTCAGTGTTTGCAGGGAACGGTAACGGTAGTCATCCATGTAGACCTCCGAAGCAATTCTGCCGAATCTGAGATGGTCGGCGATGACGAAGGCATCCACATAGTCATTCTTGGGCAGATCCGGATAAGCATCCTTGAATTTGCGAACCTGCTTCGGATTGAGGACATGGATATGACGCTGGTAGCGACCCAAAGAGCCATCCTCCCGGAGGGCGTAAACCAGGCTGTCACCGTAGATGGAGGTTGCCTCCATGCCGATGGTCACTTCGCTGAGCTGGAGTTTGTCCAGCGCCGACACAATTCTCTCTGAGAGCATTTTAGCACCGCCCAGGTTGTTTTGTACAGAGAATGTACTGAATTTGGTTCCGTCCGGTTTCATGAGGCAGACAACATTGTTCTTGCTGCTCACATCAATGCCAACAAAAAGTGGATTCATTGATTTCACCTCCCTGTGTAGTGATTTTCAGGTCAGCAGGCTTTGAGATACCCATGATAACCGGAGCATCCGCTACCTCGCGTATCAGAATCATTCCGGGGC
>NZ_JALFLA010000049.1 GCF_022775115.1 Agathobaculum sp. | reverse complement strand
AGTACAGGTAATACTACAAGCATTATGAGGCATTCCATAGCAACGCCCCCTTTCAGGGGAAAGACTTAACTGCCTGCCGCTGTAGTATAATAGCCGCAAGAAAAACCCCCGTTATTTCATAAGAAAAACGGGGGCTGCTTGGAGCTTGCGGCCGGACTCGAACCGGCGACCTGCGCATTACGAATGCGCTGCTCTACCAACTGAGCTACGCAAGCAAATTATGAACTTTTTACCGATTGCCGCGCTGCTTTGTTCTGCGTGCGCGGCGCTGCTCATCTCCGGCCTAAGTGCCACCCTGCGGGCGGTTGGCCTACGAAGCGCTCGCCTGCGGGCGAGCGTACCAACTGAGCTACGCAAGCAAATATCAAAACTGTCAGCCTTGATAGTATACCACGGTTTCACAAACTCGTCAATATTTTTTTCAGGTTTTTCTTGACTTTCTGTCACCATCCGCTATAATAATAAGGTATCCTTGCTCATGCCATGGGGCATGGGCCAAATGTCCAAAAGGAGGTGCTAAAGTCATGGCAAAGATCACTGGCAAGTACGAGACGATCTTCATTGTCAACCCCACGTTGGAGGAAGCGGCTGCCGCCGCTGTTCAGGACAAGTTCAAGTCGCTCATCGAGGCAAACGGCACGAACGTAGAGGTTGAGGATTGGGGCAAGCGCCGTCTGGCGTATCCGATCGAGGATCTGACGGAAGGCGTTTACACGCTGGTCCGTTTTGAATCCGCCCCTGCCTTCCCGGCTGAGCTGGACCGTATCTACAAGATCACGGACGGCATCATGCGTTCGCTCATCGTCTGCTTGGACGACTAAGGCGGTGAACCAATCATGCTCAACAAGGCTATTCTGATGGGTCGCTTGACCCGCGATCCCGAGCTGCGCCACACCCAATCCAATATGGCTGTGTGCTCGTTCCGCCTTGCGATCGACCGCGACCGCAAGGGCCCAAACGGTGAGCGCCAGACTGATTTTATCGACTGCGTCGCATGGGGCCGGCAGGCCGAATTTGTTTCGCAGTGGTTTGCAAAAGGTGTTATGGCGATCGTCGTCGGCCGTGTGCAGTCCCGCCAATGGCAGGATCAGAACGGCAATAACCGTACCGCGATCGAGATAAACTGCGACGAAGTATCCTTCGGGGAAACCAAAAAATCCCGCGAAGCGAACAGCGGCTACGGTGGCGGCGGTTACGGCTACGACAGCGGATCACAGATTCGGCCCGAGCCTGCCGCGTCCCAAGTCACGCCTGCATACGATCTGCCCACGGGCGGCTCGGATTTTGAGGAGCTGGCTGACGACGACGGCGATGTCCCATTCTGATAAGGAGGTTAAGCGACAATGGAAGAGACCAAAAAGGAATTTACGCCCCGTCCGGAGCGTGCTGAACGTCCGCAGCGCGGCCGTCGCCGCCGCAAGGTCTGCGCTTTCTGCGTGGATAAGGTCGAGCACGTTGACTACAAGGATGCCGGCAAGCTCCGTAAGTATATGTCCGAGCGCGGCAAGATTCTGCCCCGCCGCATGACCGGTACCTGCGCGCATCACCAGCGCCAGCTGACCGAGGCGATCAAGCGCGCCCGTCATATCGCTCTGCTGCCCTACACGGCGGAGTAAGCGCATTTTTTCATTAACAGGATACACAAAACCGCCCCGAAGGGCGGTTTTTTCTGCCTTTTATCGAAGAAAAGGGGAGAAGTCAATGCTTTCTCCCCTTTATTCTTATTAAGAACCTTATTTTTTCCTGACCGCACCGTCCTTGATAATATCCCAGTTTTTGCGCAGGTAATCCCAGCCTGAATAGATGGTGACAAACGTCATCACCCAGCCAGCGATGAGCACGGTATACGGTTCAGTTACCCCATTTGCCGACACATACCAGTGCAGCGGCAGCGTGCCGCCCGTAGTGCCGAGCAGAATATAAGTCAGATAAATGACGATAATGCCGCCAATCTGCACGCAGGTCTTTACCTTGCCCGTCCATGTGGCAGCCAGCACACGCCCCGCACCCGCCGCGACAACACGCAGCGAGGTAATGATAAACTCCCGCGCGAGGATGATGCACACCATCCAGCCCGCAATCTTGCCCTGCTCGGTCAGCAGCACAAGCGCTGAGGTGACCAGCAGCTTATCGGCCAGTGGGTCGACAAATTTGCCGAAATCAGTCACCTGATTGTACTTACGCGCCACATAGCCGTCCAAAAAATCGGTAAACGACGCCACGCAGAACAGCACAAGCGCAATAATCGTATTGGTTGGAAAAACCATGCCAAAGTCGGCCGGGTCGGGCGCAAGCAGCGGCTGCGAGGCAAAATACAGGAAAAATGGAATCATGCAGATACGCGTCAGCGTAATTTTATTGGCTGTCGTCATCGGTCGTTTCCTCCTTGCGCACACCGGTCAGGTCAGGGCCGAAGCTGTCGGTGATGAACACCGTGACAAACTCGCCCGGCTGCACCGCCTGTTCGCTTTCAAAATACACATGGCCGTCGACCTCGATCGAATCCGCGTAGGTGCGGCCGATGTAACGCTGCTGCTCCTCGTCAAAACCCTCGCACAGCACGGTCATTTCGGTGCGGTGACGGTCGATGTTATACTCGTCCATCACGCCCGATTGCAGCTCCTCGACAATCAGGCGGCGGTTCTGCTTGACCGCCGCGTCGATCTGACCGGGCAGCGCGGCGGCTTCCGTGCCCTCCTCGGGCGAAAATTCAAACACGCCGACGCGCTCAATACGCATCTGCTGCAAAAATGCGCACAGCTCGGCAAATTCCTCCTCGGTTTCTCCCGGCAGACCCACAATCAGGCTGGTGCGCAGCACCAGCCCCGGGATGCGCGCGCGCAGCTTTTCAATCAGTGCGGTGAAGGCGGCTGTGCCGCCCGGGCGATGCATGGCGCGCAGGATGCGTTCGGACACATGCTGCAGCGGGATATCCAGATACTTGACGATCTGCGGCTCGGACGCAATCACATCGATCAGCTCATCGGTGATTTGGTCGGGATACAGATAGTGCAGGCGTATCCAGCGAAAGCGCATATTGCACAGCGCGCGCAGCAATTCGGGCAACAGGCGCTTATGTGCAGGAAGATCCATGCCGTACACGGTGATATCCTGTGCGATGACGATCAGCTCCTGCACGCCCGCGTCGGACAGCGCCTGCGCCTCCTCCAGCAGTGCATCCAGCTGCCGCGAGCGGTACGGCCCGCGCAGCTTGGGGATGATGCAGAAGGCGCAGCGGTTGGAGCAGCCTTCGGCGATTTTGAGATAGGCCGTGTAGGAGGGGGTCAGGCGCTCGCGCCCACCCCCGAGTGCAGCGGCGGCCATATCGTTCATATACGCGGCTTTGGCGCCCGCAAGCGCCGCATTTGCCGCGTCTACGATGTTCTCATAGCTGCCCGTGCCGCACAGCACGTCAATTTCGGGCAGTTCCTCCCGCATTTCGTCCGCATAGCGCTGCACCAAACAGCCGGTGACGACAAGCCCCTTCATTTTGCCGGCTTGCTTGTGCCGCGCGGTCTCCAGAATGGTTTCGATTGCCTCGGTCTTGGCGCTTTCAATAAAGCCGCAGGTGTTGACAACGCCCACATCGGCCTCGGCCATATCGTCGGTGATTTCCCAGCCCGCTGCGCGCAGCCGGGAAAGCATATGCTCGCTGTCGACCAGATTTTTCGAGCAGCCGAGCGAAATCAAACCCAATTTTGGCATGACAGTTCTCCTTTTTTTTCGATATTCTTGTCACCCGAGCAGGGCTTCCATCTGCGAGATCAGCTCGTCAAAGAGCGCGGTCGCGGCCTCCACCGACGCGGTGCTCGCCATATCGACGCCCGCGCCGCGCAGCAGCGTGATGGGGTCGGCTGCGCAGCCGCCCGACAGAAAGCCCAGATACTCCTTGACCGCGCTTTCTCCCTCGCGCAAAATGCGGCGGGACAGCGCGATGGCCGCGGCGTAGCCGGTCGCGTACTGATAGACGTAATAATCATAATAAAAATGCGGGATACGCGCCCATTCGAGCGCAATTTCCTCATCAATGACCATATCTGCGCCGAAATACTGCGCGTTCAGCCGCTTGTACAGCGCGCACAGCGCATCGGCCGTGATCCCCTCGCCGCGCTGCGCCATTTCGTTAACGAGAAGCTCAAACTCAGCAAACATGGTCTGGCGGTACAGTGTGCCGCGGAACTGCTCAAGGAAATGGTTGATAAGATAGGCGCGCTGCTTTTTGTCCTCGGTCACGGAGAGCAGATATTCCATCAGCAGCGCTTCGTTGCAGGTCGAGGCGACCTCGGCCACGAAGATCACATAGTTCTGATAGGCGGTCGGCTGGTTTTTGTTGGACAGATAGGAGTGGATGGCGTGCCCCATCTCGTGTACAAGGGTGAACACGTCGTCCAGCCTGCCCTTGAAGTTGAGCAGCACATAGGGATGCACCTGCGCGCCCGCCGAATACGCGCCCGAGCGCTTGCCCTCATTCTCGTACACGTCGATCCAGCCGCTCGAAAATCCCTCCCGCAGAATGGCAAGGTAATCCTCGCCAAGCGGCGCGAGCGCCTTGAGCACGGTCTCCTTGGCCTCGTCGAAGGTGAATTTCATCTCGATCCCCTCGACCACCGGCACATATAGGTCATACATATGCAGCTCATCCAAGCCGAGCAGCTTTTTGCGCAGCGTGACATAGCGATGCATGGGCGTAAGGCTGCGGTGCACCGCGTTGATCAGGCTGTGGTATATCTCGGTCGGTACTTCGCTGCCGTCGAGCGCGGCGGCCAGCGTGGAGGGATACTTGCGCGCATTTGCGAAAAACAGCAGGCTTTTGAGCTGGGCGGACAGTGTTGCAGCCGAGGTGTTGCGGAACTTGCCATACACCGAATAAAGCGAATCGAAGGCCGATTTACGCAGCACCCGGTCGTAGGACTGCATCAGCGGGATATAGGTGCCGTGCGTGACCGGGTGGGCGCTGCCCGCCGCGTCCACTGCATCGGGGAAGGTCATGTCCGCGTCGTTGAGCATTGAATAGATCTCGTCCGGCGACTGCGCCATCTCGCCCGCGGCGGCGAGCAGGGCCTCCTCCTTTTCGCTCAGCATATGGTCACGGCGACGGCGCACACGGTCGATGAGACGGCGGTAATCGGCCAGCGCAGGCGTTTGCTCATAAAAACCGGCAAGCGTCTCATCGCTGAGGGCGAGCAGCTCGGGCGTTTCAAACGCGCCGGCCGCCTGTATCTCGACCACAAGGCGGTTGACCTGCGAGACCATCTCCTGATAGATGGCAACGCGGGTATCCTCATCGCTTTTCCGCTGGGCATAGTGTACCAGTGCGTCCAGCGCAAGATTGATCTCATCATCCAGCCGCAGAAAGGCAAGCAGCGTCTCGCCGCTCTCGCCCAAGCGGCCGCGGTAGGCGGCAACGCGCGGCGCAAACTCCTTTGCGGCAGCCAGCGCCGCGCGGAAATCGTCATCGGTCGCAAACAGGTCGCTGATCGCCCATTTATCCTGCTCCGGTACATCGGCTCGGACAGGTATCTTAGTCGTTTCCATGGAAATACTCCCTTTCCGGATTGATTTTTTCTTCTTTATTATGATACCGCAAAGGGGGAAAAGTTGCAAGAAAAAGCCCGTGTTCTTGTCACAGAGCAGAAAAACCCCGCGCCGCTATCGTCAGCGCGGGGCTTTTTGCTGTTTGTGTGCGGAAAAGTGCCTTTATTCTTCCTCCGCCGGGTTTTCTTCGCCCTTATCGGTGCGGGCAATCGAGATGACCTTGACATCCTCGCCTGTGCGCATGACGATAACGCCCTGCGAGCCGCGCCCGCATTCGCGTATCTCCTCCACACCGGTGCGGATGATTACGCCGCCGTCAGTGATAATCATGATGTCGTTTTCATGGTCGACCACCGCGATACCGGCCACAAGACCAGTCTTGGCGGTCAGATTATGCAGCATCATGCCGCCGCCGCCGCGGTGGTGCACGGTGTATTCCTCGACCGGAGTGCGCTTGCCAAAGCCGTTTTCCGTAATGGACAGTACATACGCGCCCTTGCGCGCGCGCGCCGCGCCGACGACATAATCCCCCTCGGCCAGGCGGATGCCGCGCACGCCCGTGGCTGTGCGTCCCATCGCGCGCACCTCATTTTCGTCAAAGCAGATGGCGCGCCCCTCATGCGTGGCAATCAGGATATTCTGCGCACCGTCGGTCAGGCGCACATCAACCAGTGCGTCATCCTCGTTTAAGCCGAGCGCACGCAGACCCGCGCGGCGGATATTTTGCAGGTCGGACAGCACGACGCGCTTGGCAATACCCTTTCTTGTGACGAAGAACAGGAATTTATCCTCGGCAAATTCCTTGATTGGGAACATGGCGGTGATCTTTTCCTCCGGCTCAAGCTCCAAAAGGTTTACGATGTTCATACCCTTGGCACTACGGCCGGTTTCAGGTATCTGGTAGCCCTTGAGCTTGTACACCTTGCCGCGGTCGGAGAAGAACAGGATGGTATCATGCGTTGACGCGGTAAAGATGCTCTTGGCAAAGTCCTCCTCGCGGGTGGACATAGCCGACACGCCGCGTCCGCCGCGCTTCTGCGCACGGTAGACCGAAGTCGGCTGGCGCTTGATATAGCCGAAGTGGGTCAGCGTATAGGCGCAGTCCTGCTGCTCAATCAGGTCCTCAATGTCGATTTCGTCAGCGACGTTTGCAATCTCGGTATGGCGCTCGTCGCCGTATTTGGCCTTGATCTCCTGCAGCTCCTCCTTAACGACGGCAAGCAGGTGCTCGTCCGCGCCAAGGATATGCTCATAGCCGGTGATTTTGCCCTCCAGCTCGTTGTATTCGTCATTTATCTTCTGCTGCTCCAGACCGGACAAACGGCCAAGGCGCATATCCACAATGGCCTGTGCCTGCGCGTCATCCAGATGGAATTCAAAGTGTTCCGAGCCATCTACAATGCCGAGCAGCGCGATTTGGTCGATCCAGAACGGCTCTTTGCATAGGTTTTCCTTGGCCTCGGCCTCGTTTTTCGAGGCGCGGATGATGGCGATGATGCGGTCGATGTTATCCTGATCGGTCGCCACCTTGAGACCCTCAAGGATGTGCGCGCGATCCTGCGCCCTTTTCAGGTCAAACCGGGTGCGGCGGGCGACAACGTCCTTCTGGAAGACAATATACTGGTCGATGATCTGCCGCAGCGTCAGCACGCGCGGCTGCAGCTTGCCCAGCGCGCCGGTCGGCACAAGCGCGATGTGGATCATCGAGATGGTATCCTCAAGCTGTGTATAAGTATACAGCTGGTTGAGAATGACCTGCGCATTGGCGTCGCGCCGGATATCGACGACGATCTGCATTCCCTCGCGCGAGGAGTGATCCTGAATATTGGTGATGCCGTCAACGCGCTTATCCTTGACCAGACCCGCCATAGCCTCGACCAGACGCGCCTTGTTGACCATATAGGGTATCTCGGTGATGATGATCTGGCTTTTACCGCCCGCCAGCTCGACGATCTCGGCCTTGGCGCGCAGCTTGATCTTGCCGCGCCCAGTCGCGTAGGCCGCGCGGATACCGCTGCGTCCCATGATCGTGCCGCCGGTCGGGAAATCCGGCCCCTTGATGAACTGGCAGATCTCGTCCATCTCGGCCTCGGGGTGGTCAATGACATAGCATACGCCGTCGATCACTTCGGTCAGGTTGTGCGGCGGGATGTTGGTCGCCATACCGACCGCGATGCCCGACGAGCCGTTGACCAGCAGATTGGGATAGCGCGAGGGCAGCACGACAGGCTCACGCCGCTCCTCATCGAAGTTCGGCATGAAATCGACCGTGTCCTTCTTGATATCGGCCAGCATATAATTGGCTACCTTGGCCATGCGCGCCTCGGTATAACGGTAGGCCGCCGGAGGGTCGCCGTCGACCGAGCCGAAGTTGCCGTGGCCATCGATCAGCGGATAATGCAGCGAAAACGGCTGCGCCATGCGCACCATCGCGTCATACACCGAAGCATCACCGTGCGGGTGGTAGCGGCCGAGCACGTTACCGACGGTCGTGGCCGACTTGCGGAAGGGCTTGTCCGAAGTCAGGCCGTCCTCGTACATCGCGTACAGAATGCGGCGGTGCACCGGCTTTAAGCCGTCGCGCACATCGGGCAGCGCACGGCCGACGATGACGCTCATCGCATAGTCGATATAGGAGGTCTTCATCTCCTTTTCCAGATCGACCTGTATGATCTTCTGTTCTTCGTAGCTTATACTCATTGATTGCCTCCAAGGTTGTTGGCGTGCTGCGCATGGGATGCGCAGTTTATCTTTTCAGACCGCTCAAAAACAGGCCGGGCGCTGCCCGGTCATTCCTGTTTTAGCGGTTATACATCCAGATTCATCACATATTTGGCGTTTTTCTCGATAAATTCACGTCTCGGCTCGACCTTTTCGCCCATCAGTAGGGCAAAGGTCTCGTCCGATGCCGCCGCGTCCTCCATCGTCACCTGCTTGAGAATGCGCACGGACGGATCCATCGTCGTCTCCCACAGCTGCTCGGGGTCCATCTCGCCCAGACCCTTGTAGCGCTGCACGCGCACGCCCTCGCCCATCTGGGCGAGACAGTCGCGCTGCTGTTCGTCCGAGTAGGTGTAGCGCACGTCCTTGCCCTTTTCGTTTTTGAACAGCGGCGGCTGCGCGATATACACATGGCCGTGCTCGATCAGCGGCCGCATGAAGCGGAAGAAAAAGGTCAGCAGCAACGTGCGGATGTGTGAGCCGTCCACGTCGGCGTCGGCCATCAGAATAATTTTGCCGTAGCGCAGCTTGGACAGGTCAAAATCGTCTCCAAAGCCCGCGCCGAAGGCCGTTATCATCGGTGTGAGCTTATCGTTGCCGTACACGCGGTCGAGCCGCGCCTTTTCCACGTTGAGCATCTTGCCCCACAGCGGCAGGATGGCCTGATGGCGGCGGTCGCGTCCTTCCTTGGCCGAACCGCCCGCAGAATCGCCCTCGACGATGTAGATCTCGGTCAGCGCGGGGTCTTTTTCGATGCAGTCAGCCAGCTTGCCGGGCAGCGCCGCCCCGTCGAGCGCCGATTTGCGGCGGGTCATTTCGCGCGCCTTCTGCGCGGCCAGACGGGCGCGCGAGGCAGCCTGCGCCTTGTCGATGATCGTGCGCGCGACCGAGGGGTTTTCCTCAAAGAAGGTCATCAGCTTGTCGGACACCATGGTATCCACCAGCGTGCGCATTTCGCTGTTGCCCAGCTTGGTCTTGGTCTGCCCTTCAAACTGCGCCTCCTGCAGCTTGACGGAGATAATGGCGGTCAGTCCCTCGCGTGCGTCCTCGCCCTTAAAGGACTCATCGTCCTTGAGAATCTTGTAGCGCTTGCCGTACTCGTTGAGCACACGGGTGAGCGCGGCCTTAAAGCCGGTCTCATGCGTGCCGCCCTCGGTGGTGTTGATGTTATTGGCAAAGGAAATAAGCGTTTCGTTATAGCTGTCGGTATACTGCATGGCGACCTCGGCCATCGAGCTTTCGCGGCTGCCCTCGATGTAGATGACCTCGTCATGCAGTGGGTTTTTGGTACGGTTGAGGTGCTTGACGAACTGGCGGATGCCGCCCTCGTAATGCATCACGTCCTCAGTCGGCTCGTCGTCGCGCTCGTCGCGCAGCGTGATCTTCAGGCCGGCGTTCAAAAAGGCCTGCTCGCGCAGCCGCTTTTCGAGTACGTCAAATTCGTACACGGTAGTCTCAAATATCTCCGGGTCGGCATGGAAGCGGATGGTCGTGCCGGTCTCGCTGACAAAGGGTACGGACTGCATTTTCTGCACGGTCACGCCGCGCGCAAAGCGCATCGTGTGCTTTTCCTTGCCGTCGCGCACCTCGGCCTCGAGCCAGTCGGACAGCGCGTTGACCACCGACGAGCCGACGCCGTGCAGGCCGCCCGAGACCTTATAGCCGTCCCCGCCGAACTTGCCGCCCGCGTGCAGCACGGTCAGCACGACCTCGAGTGTCGGTATACCCATCTGCGGATGGATGCCGCACGGGATGCCGCGGCCATTGTCGCTGACGCGGATGACATCGCCCTTTTCGATCGTGACCTCGATATGGGTGCAGTAGCCCGCCAGCGCTTCGTCGATCGAGTTATCGACGATCTCGTACACCAGATGGTGCAGGCCGCGCGCTGAGGTCGAGCCGATGTACATACCCGGGCGCTTGCGCACGGCCTCCAGCCCTTCAAGCACCTGTATCTGGTTTTCGTCGTAGGTCTCGGTCACCTTCAGATCGAGCACTTCATCCTTGATTTCCAGTTCTTCACTCATGTGATTTCAGTTTCCTTTCCGGCAGATAACAGCCGCGTTTTGCGCGGGACAGCGCTGTGCGCCTATACCGCGTAGCCCTTTTCCGCCCTTCTTTGCAGCGCTTGGGGGGAAAGCTGTGTCAGATAGAGCGTCTCGCCCAGCGTGCCTTCACACAGCACCGCCGAACGCGGCAGATCGTCATACAGCTCGATGATGCGCCCCTCCTCCTGCAAGCGCCGGAGCAGCCTTTGCGTCCGCCCCGACACGGTCGCCGTGTCCATATCGAATACAGCCACGACGCTTTGCAGCGGCACGATATAATCCTGACCCAGATGCAGATACATGCTGCCGCCTCCTGTTTCTAATTATACCACTTTTTTTCGCGTTTGTGTACACAAACCTTGTCAAGAGCAAATTATTTTACCATTTTTTATCGTAAAAACCGCGCCTGCGCGCAGCTTGTCCGAAATATCGTCCTCGCAGCAGGTGATGAGCACCTGCCCGTCCGTGATGTGGTTGAGCACAAAATCCTGCCGAACGCGGTCAAGCTCGCTGAGCACATCGTCGAGCAGAAGCACGGGGTACGCCCCGTCCTCGGCAAAGAACAGCGCGCGCTCAGCCAGCTTCATAGACAGCGTACATGTCCGCACCTGCCCCTGCGAGCCGTAGGCCGCCGCGGCGCGCCCGTCCAGTTCAAGCACAAGGTCGTCCTTATGCGGGCCGGACAGACAGCTTTTCGCGGCGATCTCGGCCGCGCGGTGCGCGTATACATGGTCGGCCAGTTCTTTTTCGATCTGCTTCGCCCCGGCAAAGGGGTCGGTGACGGTCGAAACCGTTTGATACCGGCCGGTCAGCGTTTCGTGCGGCGCAATGTCCTGATAGACCTCGCCCGCGGCGGCGAGCAGCTTTTTGCAGTAATACGCGCGGTAGCGGATGAGCTGCGCGCCCAGCTGCGCCATGCGCAGCGAAAAATCCTCCCACAAAGAAAGCAGCGAGGGCTTTTCCTCGCTGTCCCGCAGAATGCGCGTTTTGTGCTCATGCAGGCGGTTATATTCCTCCAGATACCGCGCGTAATACGGCCGCAGCTGGCACAGCGCGGTATCCAGAAACCGCCGCCGCGCGCTCGCCCCGGCGCGCACGAGCAGCAGATCCTCCGGGCAGAACAGCACGGTCTTAAGCAGTCCCTGCGCGTCGGCCTGCCGCTTTTGCCGCACGCCGTTTTTGTATATCTCCATCGCCTTGACGCGGGACAGGCGCAGCTCAAGCGATATCGGGCGCGCCTGCGCTTCAAACTCGGCCAGAATGCTGGCCTTATCCGCGCCGAAGCGCAGCCCCTCCTTTTTCTGCGCGGTGCGGAACAGCCGCATGGTCGAGCAGGCTGCGGCGGCTTCGAGCAGATTGGTCTTGCCCTGCCCGTTCCTGCCGCAGATGAGGTTGACCGCCGGATCGAATACAAAGCGTTCGTTTTCGTAATTGCGAAACTGCGTCAGCGTCAGCGTGTCGATCTTCAAAGCGCCGTCCTCCTCAGTCCGCGCGGACGGTGACCGTCTGTCCGTCGAGCGTCACACGGTCTCCCGCGCGCAGCTTTTTGCCGCGCATGGTGCAGACTGCGCCGTTTACCTGCACCTCACCGCCGGCGATGCGCAGCTTGGCTTCACCGCCCGAGCAGACGAGATTGGCAAACTTGAGCAGCGCGTCCAGCTTGATGCAGTCGCCCTTGATGTATACCTCAGTCATTGGCCTTAAGCCTCACAGGCAGCACCAGATAGGTGTAGCGGTCGCCCTCGAGCGGCGAGATGACCACCGGATTGAGCGCCCCCTTGAGCTGCATTTTGACCGTATCGTCTCCCGCGGCGCGCAGCGCGTCGAGCACATAGCGGTTGTTAAAGCCGATCTCAAGCCCCTCTATCTTACCTTCAAAGCCGCACTCGTCATAGCTTTTGCCTACGGCGGTGATGCAGGAGAGCTGCATATAGCTGCCGTCAAAGTGAAAACGGACCGGGTTTTTCAGCTTTTCGGACACGATCAGCGACACGCGCTCGATGCAGGTGATCAGCTCCTGCCGGTCGACCGTAACAATATGATCAAACTCAGTCGGGATAGCGGCCTGATAGTTGAGAAATTCGCCGTCGAGCAGGCGGGTGATGAGCGTGGTGCGGCCGATGCGGAACAGGATGTTCTTGCGGTCGGGGTAAATCTCGACCGTGCCGTCCTCCTCGCTCAAAATGCGCTCGATCTCCCGCAGGGACGAGCCGGGCACGACAAAGCGCAGGTCGGGCAAGCTGCCCTCTACCGTTTCACGCCGCACGGACAGGCGGTAGCCGTCAACCGCGACCACATGTAGGATATTGTCCGCCAGCTCAAACAGGCAGCCGGTGTGGATGGGCTTGGATTCATTATCCGATACGGAAAAGATGGTCTGCGCGATCATGCTTTTGAGCATGGGCTGGGGCAGGGTAAGGCCGGTCTCGCCCGATACCTCGGCAAGCGCGGGGTATTCGTCGGCTTCGATGGCGACCAAATTGAACACCGCGCGGCCGCATTTGATGGTCGTACGCAGCTCGTCGTCGGTTTCCAAATGCACCTCATCCTGCGGCAGCTTGCGCACGATATCGAAAAACAGACGCGCGTTGAGCACGATGCTGCCCGGTTCGACAACGTCGGCCTCGGCGCTTGTGCGGATGCCCATGGAAAGGTCGTAGCCGGTCATGGTAAGGCTGCCCGGCTCGGCTGTGATGAGCAGGCCTTCAAGCAGCGGCATGGCGCTTTTACTCGTCACCGCGCGGGAGGCTGTGCCGATCAGGCCGAGCAGCGTTTCTTTTTCGCATGAAAATTTCATCAAGATTCCTCGATTCTGTTGGATTGACAGGAGAGCAGGAAATAACCTCTCTGAAAAAGAAGTAGGATATAGTCGTCGTAGTAGAGGCTGGGGAAATTGGGGAAAACCCGTGAATTGTCAGAACTGGCGGGCAAAATCGCGTACACAGCCGGCTGTGGATGGACGGTGCGCTTTCCACAGGGTAAAAGGGCGTCTTTTGTTATCCACAGCGGCAGGACTGCCCATCCACAGTGTTTTGTGGATGGTTTTTACTCGCCGCGGATGTTGTTATGCAGCTTTTTGATGACGTCCTCAGTCTCGCGGGAACTGCGGCGCTCCTCCTCGATCTTGTTGCAGGCGTGCATGACGGTCGTGTGGTCACGCTTGAAGATCTTGGCGATATCGGGGAAGGAGTATTCAAGCTCCTGCCGGATCATATACATGGCGATTTGGCGCGGATAGGCCACATCCTTGGATTTGGTGCGCGAGATCATCTGCTCGACCGGGATATAGAAATAGTTGGCGACGGCTTCCATGATGCGCTCGGGGGTCGGGTTGAGGCCGGGGTTTTCGATTTTGAGCGCGTCGATGGCGTTCTGCGCCAGCTGCACGTTCACCCGTTCGCCGACCAGCTCGTGCATGGCCTTGATTTTTTTGACCGCGCCCTCAAGCTGGCGGATGTTGGCCTGAATATTTTCGGCAATATAGACCGAAACCTCGTCGGGCAGGCTGATACCCATTTTGACCGCCTTGTCCCGGATGATGGCGATGCGGGTCTCAAAATCGGGCGGCTGGATATCGGCCAGCAAGCCCCATTCAAAGCGGGTCTTCATGCGGTCCTCGAGCGTGTTGATCTCCTTGGGCGGCCGGTCGCTGGTCAGCACAATTTGGCGCTTGGACTCATACAGCGCGTTGAAGGTGTGAAAGAACTCCTCCTGCGTGCGCTCTTTGCCGGCGATGAACTGCACATCGTCGAGCAGCAGCAGATCGGCCATGCGGTATTTGCTGCGGAAGTTCTGCACGTTGCCTTCCTGAATGGCGGTGACCAGCTCGTTGGTGAAATCCTCGCCCTTGACATAGATGATGCGGTAGGCGGGGTGGGTCTTGCGGATGACGTTTGCGATCGCGTACATCAGGTGGGTCTTGCCAAGGCCGGACTGGCCGTAGATGAACAGCGGGTTATAGGTCTCGGCCGGGTTGTTGGCTACGGCGATGGCGGCGGCGTGCGCGAATTTGTTCGACGAGCCGACGATGAACCGCTCGAACGTGTAATCGTCATACGGAGAGGCGCTCGCGGCCGGCGCGCTGTATTCGCCCGTCACCACAACGACCGAGACGGGGTCGCCCGTCAGCTCGCGCAGTGTGTTTTGCAGCGGATCGGTGAATTTGTTTTCGATAAACTCCTTTTTGAACTGGACGGGCGAGTGCAAAATCAAACGGTTGTCCGCGAAGGAAACAACCGTCACATCATCAAACCACGCCGAAAGGCTTGACGGCGGAAAATCACGCTCGAGGCGTTCGAGCGCCATTTCCAATATGTTATTGGCCATGGAGCGCCTCCTGTCGATATTGATACATGACAATCATACCATAAGTTATCCACAGATTCAACGCAAATTGTGAATAAACCGCGGGCTGTGCGGCAGGTTTACCCTTGTAAGCACCCAAATTATTGTGCTATTTCAAAAGCTTTCCCCAAGATGTTGAAAACCGTAAATTTCAAGGTTAAAGTTACCAAAGATTCAAAAAAATAATTATTTATTTTGCACGATTCTATCATGCTGAGAAAAGGCGGGTGCAGATGAAAAGCAGACGCTATGACAGAAATGCAGGCATGGGAAACAGGGGCAG
>NZ_JALFLA010000046.1 GCF_022775115.1 Agathobaculum sp. | reverse complement strand
GACCATGCGGTTTTATAGGTAACTCCGATCTGACCGGACAGTTGAACTGCGGAAATTCCCAGCTTGTCCTGAGAGACGAAATAGAACGCCAGAAACCACTTGCTCAGGCTGACATGGCTATGGTGCAGGACCGTCCCAGCTGTGACGGAGGTCTGACGGCGGCAGTGAGTACACTGGTACAGGCCGTTGGATAGACGGCAGCCATGTTCGTGTCCGCATTTGGGGCAGACAAAACCTTCCGGCCAACGCTGTACGGCCAAATAGTCCCGGCAACTGTCATCCGTTCCAAACCGGCGCAGAAACTCACTCAGGGGCATCCTCTGTTTCCTTGACATGACTCTTTTTCTCCCTTTTTGGTGTCATGCCTTCATTCTATGCTAAGCGCTGTACCACTTCCCGGACTTTTAAATGGCTTACTAAAAGGGATAACCATAATTTATTATATCACGAAATGTTGTTAGGTGTCAATTTTGCATGCGGCTCATTCACCTCTCACTCGTCCTGCCCCGCCGGCTGCTCCTCCCGCTTTTTCGGCTGCACCGATGCCAGCGGATTACGCGCGGCGGCTTCGCGCAGGCTGTTATCCTCAATATGGGTGTAAATCATGGTCGTATTGACGCTGGTATGCCCCAAAATGCTTTGCAGCGTGCGGATATCCACACCGTTTTGGTACATCAGCGTCGCCGCTGTGTGGCGCAGCTTGTGGGCGGAGTATTTCCGCGTATCCAGCCCGGCCTGCCCCAGATATTTTTTGACCAGCCACTTGACGGTCTGCACGTTGATGCGGTTGCGGTTTCTGCTGATAAAGAGCGCATTCTTATCCTTATCGTGCGGCTGCAGCCGCTTGGGCAGATAGGCCTGCAGCGCCGCAGCGCAGGCCTCGTTGAGATAGACTGTGCGCTCCTTGTTGCCCTTGCCGAGCACGCGCACCGTATCCCCCTGAAAATCCGAAAGGTTCAGCCCGACCAATTCGGACACACGCATCCCGCAGTTCAAAAACAGCGTCAGGATACAGTAATCCCGCTCGGCAAATTCGCCCTGCACCGCGTCAAGCAGCTGTAGGCTGTCCTCCGTGGTCAGGTAAACAGGCAATGACTTGCGTATCGTGGGCGACTCCAGATTGCTGATTGGGTTGTTATCCAGCACATGCTTTTTGTCCGTCAGATAGCGGAAAAAGGAGCGCAGCGCGGACACCTTGCGCGCGCGGGAGTTGCCGCTCAGGCCATATTGGGTCGCGTCGCTGTTTTGCTGCGTCGGTCGCTCGCCGGACATATATTCCAAATAGTCATACGCATCGGACAGGGTGATATCCCGCAGAAACGGGATGTCCACATCGTCGACCGGGATCTGCTCGATCGGCATGTCCCTTGGCACGATACCCTTGTTCCGCTTGACTACGCGGAAAAACAGGCGCAGATCCAGATAATACTCATGCGCTGTCTTGGCTGATTTGCCCTGTATCGTCGAGATGTACGTCAAAAAATCACGCAGAATGCGCGGCGCGTCCGCAGCATATTCCGACATTGGCTTTTCCATGCTGATGCCCCTTTCCTTCGCATACGCTGCTAAAATTATAGCGCACAAAATCCCATGCGTCAAACTTGCATTCCGCGCTGCGGTATCGTATAATGGCTGTAAAACAGTGCTTTGACCAGTGCAGCGCCATCCGTCGGAAAGGAGCATCCGCGCATGAAGCCGATCCAAATCATCACAGGTGACATCACGACCATCCATGCAGACGCCATCGTCAATGCGGCCAATACCAGCCTGCTCGGCGGCGGCGGGGTGGACGGCGCGATCCACCGCGCGGCGGGCCCCGCGCTGCTGGAGGAATGCCGCACGCTCGGCGGCTGCGCGACCGGACAGGCCAAGGCGACCGGAGCCTACCGCCTGCCCTGCCGTCATGTCATCCACACGCCCGGCCCTATCTGGCGCGGCGGCACGGCCGGCGAGGATAGGCTGCTCGCCGACTGCTACCGGAACTGTCTGGCCTGTGCGGCCTCGCTCGGCTGCCAAACCGTGGCTTTTCCGTCGATCAGCACGGGCGCGTACCGTTTTCCGCTTGACCGCGCGGCACGCATTGCGCTGCAAGCCATACGGGACGGACTGCGCGTATATCCTGCGATAACGTGTGTGACTATAGTCTGCTTTGACGCGCGCACATGCGCCGCCTATGAGCAGGCGCTGGCGGAGGTGGAACGCGCCCATGCCTAAAAACTCGAACCAAAAGCTCAAGCTGCTCTATCTGTACCAGCTTTTGCTGCGCAAGACAGACGAAGACCACCGTCTCGGCATGGAGGATATCCTCTCCGCTCTTGGCCGGTACGGAATCGAGGCCGAGCGCAAAAGCATTTACAGCGATATCGCCGCCTTGCAGGACTTCGGTCTGGATGTTATGCTCCAGCGTGGGCCGGGCGGTGGCTATTACGTTGCCGCGCGCGATTTTGAGCTGCCCGAGCTCAAGCTGCTCGTTGATGCCATCCAGTGCTCACGCTTCATCACCGAGAAAAAGTCCACCGAGCTGATCCGCAAGCTGGCCGCGCTGGCCAGTGAGCCGCAGGCGCGTGCACTGCAGCGTCAGGTCTATGTATCCGACCGGGTCAAGACCATGAACGAGAGCATTTACTACAACATCGACACACTGCACAGCGCAATATCAGCCGCTGTGCAGATCACCTATCAGTATTTTGAGTGGGCGCTCGATTTCAGTGCGCAGCAGCGCATCCAAAAGCGCTACCGGCGGGACGGCGCGCTCTACCGCGTCAGTCCTTGGGCACTGACGTGGGACGATGAGAACTATTATCTGGTCGCCTATGACGGCGGCGCGCAGCAGATCCGTCACTACCGCGTGGACAAAATGGAGCATATCTCGCTGACCGGGCAGCGCCGTGAAGGCCGCGCACTGTTTCAGGATCACTTCAACATCGCCGCTTATTCACGCAAGGTGTTCGGCATGTTTTCCGGCGAGGAGCAGACCGTGCGCCTACGGTGCGAAAACCGCTTCATCGGCGTGCTGCGCGACCGATTCGGCAGCGATTTGATGCTGCAAAAAGCGGATGACGCGCATTTTACCGTATCGGTCAACGTGGTGGTCAGCCCACAATTTTTCTCTTGGGTATTCGGCCTTGGCGGCGCGGTGCAGATCACCGCCCCCGATGCGGTCAAGGCCGCGTTTCAAAAGCAGCTGCGGGATATGCTCGAATAAGTCCAGATTATCGGACTCCTTTCTTGGTAAACTGTGTACAGTAACAGAAAGGAGCAGCGAAGATGGAATATTCGATCGAGTACGTGAACGGACACATTGAGGTCTATGACAACACCGGCGCGTTTCTGTTTTCCGCCGACAGCAAGCAGGAGGCCTTGGAAGAGCTAAGAAACGCGGCGTAACTGCCTGATTATGACACAAAGCAGCCTACGGCGATCTTGCCCCATCGCCGCAGGCTGCTTTTTTTATGCAAATACCTCGTCCGCGTAATGCACGGTCGCCATCGCGTCGCGCGCATAGCGGTCGGCGCCGATCGACTCGGCATAGTCCTTGGTCAGCACCGCGCCGCCGACGACCACCTTGGTGTCCGGCTTTTTTTCCCGCAGCAGACGGATGGTGTCCTCCATGCTGACCACAGTCGTCGTCATCAGCGCGCTCAGGCCGACAAGACGCACCTGCTGCTCGATCGCGGTATCGACGATCACCTCGGGTGCCACGTCCTTGCCCAGATCGAGCACCTGATAACCGTAATTCTCCAACAGCACCTTGACGATATTCTTACCAATATCGTGGATGTCACCCTTGACCGTGGCCAGAATGATCTTGCCCTTTTGCTCCTGCGGCGCGCCGCGCATCGCATCCTTCACGACTTCAAACGCGGCCTTGGCCGCCTCCGCGCTCATCAGCAGCTGGGGTAGGAAAAGTGTGCCGGCTTCAAAGCCCTTACCCACGCGGTCGAGCGCGGGGATCAACTCGCTGTTGACCAAAGCGAGCGGCTCAGTCTCCCGCAGGGCGGCGGCTGTCGCCTCGGTAGCACGCTCGCGCAGGCCGCGCTCGATGCATTCGGCAAGCGTCATCGCGCTGTCCTGCCCGGCGCTCTGCGTCATAGCGGCGGGCGGCTGGTTGCCGTAAGCCGCAATGAAGCCGGCGCACTGCTCGTCCTGCGCGCTCAGCGCAAGAAACGCCCGGTATGCACGCATCATGGCCTCTGCGTTGGGGTTGATGATTGCGCAGGATAGTCCGTTTTGCAGCGCCATCGTAAAGAAGTTGGCGTTGATGATCTCACGCTGCGGCAGGCCGAAGGAAATGTTGGACACGCCCAGTATCGTGCTGCCGTGCAGCTCATCGCGTATCCGGCGCAGCGTTTCCAGCGTCACCAGCGCCGAGCGGCTGTCTGACGAAATCGTCATCGCCAGACCGTCGATCACGATATCCTCCCGCGGGATGCCATACTGTGCCGCAGTCTCGTAGATGCGCTTTGCGATGGCAACGCGCCCCTCCGCCGTCTCCGGGATGCCGTCCTCATCGAGCGCCAAGCCGACGACCACGCCGCCGTATTTGCGCACCAGCGGGAACACCGCTTCCATGCTCTCCCGCTTGCCGCTGACCGAATTGACCATCGGCTTGCCGTTATACAGGCGCATACCGCGCTCCATCGCCGCCATATTCGAGGTGTCGATCTGCAGCGGCAGCGCGAGCACGCTTTGCAGCCGCGTAACGACGCGCTCCATCATGACCGGCTCGTCGATCTCCGGCAAGCCCACATTGACATCCAAAATATGCGCGCCGCTGTCCTCCTGCGCCAACCCTTCGGACAGGATATATTCGATGTTATCCTCCCGCAACGCGGCCTTGAATTTGCTCTTGCCGGTCGGGTTGATGCGCTCGCCGATGATAACCGTCCTACCGCCGATCTCCACCGCCTGCGAAAAGGAGGACACGACCGCGCGATGCTTGCGCACCGGCGGTTGGAAAGGCTTGTCCGCACAGGCGGCGATCATCTGCCGGATATGCGCGGGCGTTGTGCCGCAGCAGCCGCCCAGCACGTGCACGCCCATTTCGGCGATCTGCGCCATCAGCGCGGCAAACTTGTCCGCGTCCACATCGAACACGGTTCGCCCGCCCTCGCTGCGCGGCAGACCGGCATTCGGGTTGACGATAATGGGCAGCGAGCAGACCTCGGTCAGCCGCCGGATGATCGGTACCATCTGCTCGGGTCCCAGCCCGCAGTTTACGCCGAGCGCGTCCACCCGCAGACCCTCCAGCAGGGCAACGGTCGAATCGACCGTGCCGCCGGTGAGCAGCTTGCCCTTGTCATCAAAGATCATTGTGATGCACACCGGCAGGTCACAGTTTTCCTTGGCCGCCAGCACCGCCGCCTTGGCCTCGTAGCTGTCGCTCATCGTCTCGATCATCACCAGATCGACACCAGCGGACGCACCGATGCGCACGACCTCGCCAAACAGCTCGACCGCCTTTTCAAACGGCAGATCGCCCATCGGCTGAAGCAGCTTTCCGGTCGGGCCGAGGTCAAGCGCAACATAGGCGTCCTCCCTGCCCGCGCGCCGACGCGCCTCCTTGGCGTGAGCGATCGCCGCTTCGACGATCTCACGCAGATTATCCGGGTACTTCAGCGCGTTCGCACCGAAGGTATTGGTCACAACGACATCGCTGCCCGCCTCAAAATATCCCTGATGGAGCGCGATGATATCCTCCGGGTGCGTCAGATTCCATATTTCGGGCAGTTCGCCCGCTTTGAGACCATTTTCTTGCAGAATCGTTCCCGTTCCACCGTCGAAAAACAGCCACTCTCTGCCCAGTCTGTCCAAAAAGCTCATCGTATTTATCTCCTAAATGCACAGTCGGTTTTTTCGCATTCCTCACAGCCCTTGCGGTGGCACGGCTGGGCGACATCCGACACACCAATCACCGCTGTGACCGATTTGATCGGCGCAAGCAAGCAGCTGTCCGTCACCGTCAGCCCGATCTTGCGCGGCGTATCGAGCAAGCGGATAAAATCACGCTGGTGCTTGATGTCAAAATCCCCATAGCCGGGGCTGAAGCGCGGACGACAATACAGCCCTTTCTCCGCCGCCTGCGCCCGGATCGCGTCGTTCAGCTCATCGCAGTACGCCTCGATCAGTGTGGCGGCCACAGCTTGATATATCACCGCGTCGCTCATCCGCACGGCACAGGCGCGCGTGATACGCCTGTCCGCCTCAACGCCGAGCGTCGCCGCCATCAGATACACGCTGCCGCAGCCCTTGAGGTTACGGGAGAGGTTGACGCTGTGCACCTGCAAGCCGTCGATCTCGAGCATATCAGGCGAGGGATGCGCCAGCGCAAACCGGCGGTAAGTGCCTCGCGGCTGCACGGCGGCGAGCAGGTCGGCCGTGCAGCGGTCGATCGACTGCTCCACTGCGTCTTCAATTTGTCCGCCCCGGTAGCCGAGGTAGCGCAGCACCTCGCTGCGGTCGACTGCGATCATTTCAGTATCTCCGACAGGCTGGCTTGGATGCCCGCCGCTATCTCAGGTTTGTTCATCGTGTAGATATGGATGTGGTTGACACCGTTTGCGATCAGGTCGATGATCTGCTCGGTCGCGTAGATCACACCGGCCTGTCTCATCGCGGACGGGTCATCGCCAAAGCGGTCAACGATCGCCTTAAAGCGCTCGGGCAGATAAGTACCGGACATTTTGAGCGTGCGCGCCACCTGCTTTACATTGGTAATCGGCATGATGCCCGCGATGACCGGCACCGTGACCCCCTTTTCCCGGATGCGGTACAGGAAGTTATAAAAGATGTTATTGTCAAAAAACATTTGCGTCGTTAAAAATTCGCAGCCTGCATCGACCTTTTCCTTTAAATGCAGGATATCCTCGGTCTTGTTGGGCGAGTCAACATGCCCCTCCGGATAGCATGCGCCGCCGATGCAGAAATCACCCTGTGCCTTGATCTCGCGCACCAGCTCGGCAGCATACTGGTAGTCCGCCGCCAGCGGGCCGCCCTCCGGTATATCGCCGCGCAGCGCCAGCACGTTTTCGATGCCCCGCTGCCTGAACTTGTCCAGCATGGCGGCGACATGTGCTCTGGTGGACGAAACGCAGGATAAGTGCGCCAAAACCGTAACATCATAGCGCTCCTTCAGCGCGGAGGCGATATCCACCGTGTGCTCGCTCGTGCCGCCGCCCGCGCCGTAGGTGACGCTCATAAAATCCGGCCGCAGCGCGGCGATCTCCTGCGTCGCTTTGGCGACCGACTCATAGCCGCCGGTCGTTTTCGGCGGAAAAACCTCAAAGGACAGCGTGACCTTGTCCTGCTTTAAGATATCAACGATCTTCATGCAACCTATCCCCCAATTGTCCGTTTTTCCATATCATAGCACAATGGTACACAAAACGCAAACCTGAAATTTCGCGCCGCGGCTGTCCCTATCCCACGCCGTAATGCAAGCCGATTGGTCTTTTACGGTCGATGGTATGCTCTCTATCTTCCCTTTCAGACGAAAATATAGTATAATCAACCCATCGGAGGGATCACGTTGACAGATATGCTGCAAAAATGCCTGCTCTGCCCACGCGCCTGCGGCGCAGACCGCACCACCGGGCGCGGCCGCTGCGGCGCAGGGCATATGATGGAAGCCGCGCGTGCCGCGCTGCACTTTTGGGAGGAGCCACCGCTTTCCGGCACACGCGGCTCGGGCGCGGTGTTTTTCTCACATTGCCCGCTCGGCTGCGTGTTCTGCCAGAACCGGCAAATCAGCCGCCGCAAGGCCGCCGGACAGACACTCACGGTGGATATGCTTGCGCGGACGATGCTGTCCCTGCAAGCACAGGGTGCGCACAACATCAACCTTGTCACCGGCACGCACTACGCGCCGCATATCATCGAAGCGCTGCGCCTTGCCAAGCAGAACGGGCTGCAGCTGCCGGTCATCTGGAACAGCAGCGGCTATGAAACACCTCAAACGCTTGCGCTGCTCGATGGCTGGATCGACATCTACCTGCCCGATTACAAATATTACAGCGCCTACTATGCCGCGCGCTATGCGGATGCCGCCGACTACCATGAGACCGCCGTCACCGCCATCGGTGAGATGCTTTGCCAGACGGGCACACCGCAGTACGACGCGAACGGCCTGCTGACACGCGGCACGATCATCCGCCACCTGATGCTGCCCGGTCTGGCGGGTGACACCGCGCAGGTACTGCGCGATATCGCCACGCGGTTTGACGGCGCGCTGGTCAGCCTGATGCGCCAATACACCCCTTTTGCGATGCAGGACTGGCCCGAGCTTGACCGCGCGATCACCGACGAGGAATACGGAGAGGCCTGCGCGCTGTTCCGCTCGCTCGGCCTGTCCGGCTTTTTCCAGCAGGGCGGGGCGGTCAGCGAGAGCTTTATCCCCGCCTTTGACGGCACAGGCTTGGAGGTGTGAGCATGGGCGAGTTACGCGCCATTCCCGGCGTTGGCCGACAGACCGAGCAGGATTTAATCGCCTTGGGATACCCAACGATCGCCTCTCTGCGCGGTGCCGACCCGGAGGAGCTATACCGGCTCGAATGTGAAAAACGCGGCGTCATGGTTGACCGCTGCCAGCTGTATGTTTACCGCTGCGCGGTTTATTTTGCACAAACCCCCGACCCTGATCCCGAAAAACTCAAATGGTGGTATTGGAAAGACCGGTAAAACGCATATAGGCTTCGCGCTTCCATGGATTTGGAAACGCGAAGCCTATTTTTCTCCGTCTTCCCGGCGCGCCGGGTGCGGCTTACAGCAGCAGCTCGAGCGGCGCGTCGCAGTAGGGGCAGCGCTCGCCCACGCGGCCGGTAAGCGGCAGATAGGGCTCTGTTCTGGTGATGCACTTGTGGTTTGCGCACTTTATCCCGTGCGCGCCGATCGCCTGGCGTCCCGCCCGCTCAAACGGAAGCTTGGAAAGCGTCAGCAGCAGCGCCATGCGTCCGAACATGCCGTAGCGCGCCTGCTTAAAGTAGACCGCGCGCGGGTCGTCGTCCACATCCTGTGCGATCTCGTCCACGCGCGGCAGCGGATGGAGCACCAGCATATCCTTTTTCGCGCGGCGCAGCTTATCCGCAGTCAGCCGGTAGCTGCCTTCGAGCTTTTCATACTCCTGCGCGTCGGCAAAGCGCTCACGCTGGATGCGGGTCATGTACAGCACATCCAGCTCGGGCAAGACCTGCTCGACGCTGTCCGCCTGACAGAACGGCATGTTATGCTCCTTCAGAAAGCGGAGCATGTAGTCCGGCAGGCCGAGCGCGTCCGGCGCGATCAGGTAAAGCTGTACGCCCCGGTACCGCTCCAAAAAATGGAGCAGCGAATGCACGGTGCGGCCATATTTCAAATCGCCGCACAGGCCGATCTTCATATTCTCCGCCGTGCCGCGCAGACGCAGAATAGTGACCATATCGGTCAGCGTCTGGGTCGGGTGCAGATGCCCGCCGTCACCCGCGTTGATGACCGGCACAGATGAGTACATCGACGCCGCCTTGGCCGCGCCCTCGCGCGGGTTGCGCATGACGATCATATCGGCATAGCTTGATACCATGCTGATGGTGTCCTTGAGCGTCTCTCCCTTGGCCGCGGAGGAAGAACCGGGATCGGAAAAGCCGATCACACTGCCGCCCAGCCGCATCATCGCTGTGGAAAAGGACAGGTTGGTGCGGGTGGACGGCTCGTAAAACAGGCTGCCGAGCACCTTACCCCGACAGGCATCGGCATAGCCCTCCGGCCGGTCGATGATATTGCTCGTCAGTTTGTACAGGTCGGAGAATTCCTGCTCCGTCAGGTCGCTCAGGTCAATGATATGGCGCATATTGCACAGGCCTTTCTACTTCTGTTTGCGCTCTTATTATACTACACCGGCACACGAAAGAAAAGGCTTATTTGCGCATTGCGTCGATTGGGTCGAGCCGGGCGGCGCGCACTGCCGGCAGCAGTCCTGCCGCGCCTCCGCACAGCACGGCGGCAGCCAGCAGCGCCGCGCACAACGTCCAACCCGGCAGCAGCAGCCGCGCGCCGCCATACAGCAGCACGGCGGCGGCGGCCAGTCCGCACAGGCCGCCCAAGGCACACAGCAGCATGGATTGCATTAGGAAAATCCGCCTGATATCGCGCGGCTGCGCGCCAAGCGCCAGAAAAATGCCGATCTCTCCGGTTTTTTCGTGCGCGGCCGCAAGCATACTGCACAGCACACCGATCAGCGCCACGCACAATGTGATCGACCCGACGGCCACAAACAGCATCACGCACAGGTTTGCCAAGCGGTGCACGGTATCGACCATGCCCGACACGTTCTGCACGCGCACCGTGCCGTCCACCTGCCCGCGCTCGGTCAGATACCGCGTGATCTGCCCGCTGACCGCGGATGGGTCGGCCTCAGCTGCGCAGCGCACGAAAACCTGATCGGCATTGTCCTGCCGCGCCGCCAGACAGCTGTAGGGCACATAGACCAGATGTGGCGCGATCGCCGCCAGCGCCCCGCCCAGTGCACCGGTCTGCGCTTTGACCACACCGCACACGGTGAAATACTGGTCCTGCCCGTCCATGCGCACCCGTATCTGCCGCCCGACGATATTATCCCTCCCGTATAACGCCCGCGCCAGATCGTCCCCCACCACAGCGACCGGACGCGCGGCTTCGGCCGCTGCTGCGTCAAGCAATGTGCCCGCGACCATCTCCAGTTGCATCACCTGCCCCAGCCGCTCGTCCGCACCAAGGAACATCGCGTTCTCAGTCGTATGTCCGGCGCGCACGCTGCCCGCTTTGGCTTTAATGGGCATCAGAGTGTCGATATCGCTCACCGCGCGCTCCATCGCGTCGGCCAGCTCGGCGGACAGCGCGTTGCCCGCACCGCGCTCGTCCAGATAGACGGTCAAACCGCTCACGCCAAGCGTGCGCAGTCCGCTTTCCACCTGCGTCTGTCCAAACAGTCCGATCGATGCGATCAGCAGCAGTGCGCCCGTGCCCACCGCGACCGACAGCGCGCACAGGCCGGTGCGCAGCGGATTTTCGCGCAGCCCCAGCAGCGCCAGACGCAGCACGTCGCGCGCCCTCACGCCACGACCTCGACACGCATCCCATCCTGCAGCGTCTCCGGCGGCGAGAGTACCAGCTGTTCCCCGCCGGAAAGCCCCGTCGTCACCTCGGTCACGCTTTCCAGCATATAACCCGATGTGACCGCGCACTGCCGCGCGATCCCCTGCTCGATGCGGAAGACATACTCCTGCTCGCCGCGCTGGCAGATCGCCTGCTGCGGTACGACGACCGCATTCGGCCGGAAATCGGTAAATATTTTGACCGAGGCCGTATACCCCGGCCGCAGCCCCTGTCCGCTGCCCCGCAGCGGCAGCACAGTCTCGACGGTCGCCGCGCTGCTGCCGCCTATCAGGCTGGCCGCGCGCACCGCCGCGGGAGCGATGCTCTCCACCTTAGCCGCGTAAATGCGGTCTCCGACTGCTGCCGCCGTCACGTTGGCGCGCTGGCCGCTCTCCACCTGATCGGCATACAGCTCAGGCACCTGCGCGCGCACCTGTAAGCGCGTCAGGTCGGCAATCTGCGCACAGGCAATGCCCGCAAGCAGCGTCTGCCCCTGCTCCGGCAGACTGAGCACCACCCCTGCGCGCGGCGCGCGCAGCACCCCGCCCGTCTGCGCCGCCGCAACCGGCGCGCTGACGCCGGTCAGCCCGCTCCATGCCGCGCGCAGGGTGTCACCTGTGAGATTCTGCGCCTGCGCCGGTGAGACGGCGCAGAGAGCATCCCCCTCCTCAACCATATCGCCCACGCGGACACAGAGCCCGGTTACCCGCACGGTCTCAGCCGGTGCGACCGCTTCGCTTGCAGCTGCCTCGACCGTTCCCGGCACGGTGACGCTGTTATAAATATCCTGCACCACAGCATAGCCGGCGCGCACCTGCAAAGGCGCCGGCGGGCGTTTTGCCCACGACCACCAGAGCATGGCCGTCAGCACCGCCGCCGTTGCCAACAAGACCGCCCGCACCCGTTTTTCCATAAAAAACACCGACCCTTCTGCCGCAAACTGCACATAGTCTGTGACAAAAAGGCCGGTTTTACTCATAAAAAATTCAACTTACAGCACGGCGCGCAGCGCGTCAGCGACCGTCTTGACGCGCACGATGTTCATTTTCCGCGCCAGCTCCTCGTCGATATCCTGCACCGGCATGATGCAGGTGTGAAAACCCAAGCGATACGCCTCGTTGATGCGCTGCGCCGCACTCGATACCGCACGCAGCTCGCCCGTCAGACCGATCTCGCCAAAGCTCATCACACCCTCCGGCAGCGGCTTGTCGCGGAAGCTGGATGCGATGGCCAGCGCCATCGGCAGGTCGACCGCAGGCTCGTCCAGCCGCATACCGCCGACCACGTTAACATACACATCCGAGGCCGACAAAAACAGCCCGCAGCGCTTTTCCAAAATGGCCAGCAGCAGCACCATGCGGTTATAATCCACACCGGCTGCCGTGCGGCGCGGCACACCGAACTGCGTTTTGGCTGCAAGCGCCTGCACCTCGGACAGCAGCGGACGGCTGCCCTCCATCACGCAGGCGATGCAGTTGCCCGAAGCCCCCTGCGGGTGTCCGGCGAGCATGGCGGCCGAGGGGTTTTGCACCTCGACCAAGCCGCGGTCACTCATCTCGAACACACCAATCTCATTGGTCGAGCCGTAACGGTTTTTGGCCGCGCGCAGGCAACGGAACGCGCCCGCGCTCTCCCCCTCGAAATACAGCACGCAGTCCACCATGTGCTCGAGCATCTTCGGCCCGGCAAGCGTGCCCTCCTTATTGACATGACCGACGATGAAGATGGTTACATTTTTGTTCTTGGCGTACTGCATCAGGCTCATCGCGCATTCCTTGATCTGCGCCGCGCCGCCCGGCGCGCCGGTCAGGTCGCGCTTGTACACGGTCTGGATCGAGTCGACGATCAGGATATCCGGCCCGAGCAGCTCGGTTTCGTGGATGATCTGCTCCATATCGGTCTCTGCCAAAATATACAGCTCAGGCGAGGAGATTTTCAGCCGCGCCGCGCGCAGCTTGATCTGGCGGAGCGACTCCTCGCCCGACACATAGAGCACCTTGGCGCTCTTGCACATCTCCTGACACATTTGCAGCAGCAGCGTCGATTTGCCGATGCCCGGCTCACCGCCGACCAGCACGAACGAGCCATGCACCGCGCCGCCGCCCAGCACGCGGTCGAGCTCGCCCATGCCCGAGTGAAAGCGGCTTTCATCCGCACTTTCGATCTCGCGGAGCAGCGTCGGCCGGGATACCCCGCGTTGAAACGCGCCCGTTCCGCGCGCGACGGTTGCCGGCTGCGCCTTGAACTCGTTCATCGTATTCCACGCACCGCAGCCCGGACACTTGCCAAACCATTTTGGGCTTTCGTAACCACAATCGCTGCACAAATATACGGTTTTTTGCTTCATGATTCCTCCGTCAGCCGCCGGACTGATACCGCAGATAGCCGGTCACAATGCAGGCGGCGAGTTTTTTATGATATTCCGGCTGCTCGAGCAGCTTTTCCTCCGCCAGGTTGGACAGAAAGCCGCACTCGACGATAACGGCCGGGCAATCGAGCTTTTTCATCAGGTAGATCGTGCTTTCCGCCCGCTTGGCCTGCCGGTGGTTGGTCGGGTCACAGCCCTCGATCAGCGCGGCCTGCGTCAGCTCGGCCAGCGCGCGGCTGCCCGCGTGATTGGGTGAATAGAACACCTGCGCACCGTGATACTGCGCATCGCCGAATTTGTTCAGATGGATGCTGACGAACACCGGATCGGGCACGCTCCGCACGATCTGCTCACGCGCCTGAATGTCAGCGACCTTGTTTTCACGCACCGAGCGCGAGGCGTCGTATGCCAGCGCCTGATTATCCCGGCGCGTCATCACCGTCTGCACACCGAAAAACGCGCTGAGCGCCTGCACACGCTGCGCAATGCTGAGGTTGATATCCTGCTCGTTTACGCCGCTCGCGCCGACCGCGCCGCCGTCAAAGCCGCCATGCCCTGCGTCCAGCACCAGCGTGGGCGGCTGACGGCTGTCAAACGCCGTCTGTACCACGTCCCCGCCGCGCGCGGCGAGCAGCACCGCCGCCGCCACAGCCGCGCCGCAGCCCAGCAGCCTGCTGCAAACCTTTCTGTTCATCCGTGCACCTCCGTTGCAACAGCGTATGCACGGCCTTCCCTTATTATAATCCATACGGCTATATGGCGCAATAATTTCATTGTGTGCTGCGCAAAATCATGCTATGATGAAAACAGCTATCCAAGGAGGTACTATGCTATGCCTAAACTGCTCGCTGTGATCGACTACCAGAACGATTTTGTGACCGGCTCGCTCGGCTTTGAGGGCGCGGCCGCGATCGACGACGGCATCGCCCATCTTGCACAGGCTTATCTGGCACAGGGCGACCATGTGCTGTTTACCTACGACACGCATGACGACAATTATCTGCAAACCCGCGAGGGGCGCGCGCTACCCATCCCCCATTGCCATCCGCAGGATGACGGCTGGCGGCTTTACGGCAAAACGCAGCAGCTCTGCCGTGAAACCTGCGCCAATCACCAGATCCATACAGTCAACAAGCATACCTTCGGCATGCCGCCCGCCTATCTGACTCATCTCGGCGCCGAGCTGCCCGACCTGACGGAGATCACGGTTGTCGGCGTTGTGACCAATATGTGCGTCCTTTCCAACGCTGTTTTGATGCAGGCACAGTGGCCGGAGGCACGGATCACCATTGACGCGGCGCTGTGCCGCAGCTTTGACCCGGTAATGCATGACAAGGCGCTTGACGTGATGGAAAGCCTGCAAATGAACGTCATTCACCGCTGACGCGCCATTACCCGCGCTTACCGATATACGGCGCGTTTGCCTACAAAAAAAGACGGCAGCATTTCTGCTTGCCGTCTTTCTTTATGTTCACAGAGCGAAGCGCGCGGTTATCCCGCCGGTTTGCTTACAGCCAGCATACCTCGCCGGTAACGATGTCGTAGTAAGCCGCCTCTACTCGCGTGCCCATGTGCTTGATGATCTCGTTGCTGCGAACCTGCTCGGCCATCTCCTTGGCATGGGTATGGATGACCTCGTCCACGCCGCCACCCTGCTTGACAGAGGGCGCAATCTTATCGACGATGGTCTGGATATTGTGCGGCAGCTCGCCGCCCTCGCAGGCTGCGGTAACTGCGCCGCAGCAGCTGTGGCCAACCACTACGACGAGGGGGCTGCCCAGATGCTCCGCGCCATACTCGATCGAGCCGAGCACGGTCTCATCCACAACATTGCCGGCATTGCGCACCACAAAGATGTCGCCCAGCTTCTGATCGAAGAAAATTTCCGGTGCAACGCGGCTGTCCGCGCAGCACAGCACGATGGCGAAGGGCTTCTGGCCGCCAGCCAGAACCTTGCGGCTCTCCTCATAGTCGGTCTTGTCCGACATTTTGTTGTCACGATAGCGCTGATTGCCCTCCTTGAGCAGCTGCAGCGCCTCCTCCGCGCTTGTCACCTTTACGTCAGGCTTGTGTAAATTCATTTTTGTTTCCTCCTTTTTCATATTAGCGTAAAACCTTAAATACGGTTTTCACTCTTTTTTACCATCTGCATCAGCTGCAGAAGCAACGGCACAAAGAACGTGGCCACAAGGCCGAGGCAGAAGCCGTTGTTATACAGGTTCAGCCATCCGTGCAGCACGCCGGTATTGGGCACCAGCATACTGTGTATCATCGCCCCAAGGAATCCGATCAAATAGCCGTGCTCGGTCACAACCGGGGACATACCGCAGCCAAAGCAGGCCGCAATGACCATGTTTTTGCTGCCGGCATAACTGAGTCCCGATTGCAGGAACTGCGCACCCGACAGCGCGCCCTTGATGCCGCCCACCAGCACGCTCTGCGCATACACACCGAGCATGATCGGCGCCATTGTCTTAAGCGTGATGCCGTTGCTGGCAAAGCCGACCACGGTCAGCAGGCAGGCGAATACGGGCGCGTTGATGTGACCCGTCGTGGTCAGGAAAGGATACAGCAGGCAAAGGAAGCCGCACAGCGACATATTCACCAGCGAGGTGCCAAAGCCATACTGGTCGACAAAGCAGCCCTTTCTTCTGGCGAGCACCAGTTCGCCCAGCGCCGCCTTGTCCTTTTTCCGCAAGACCAGACCGCAGACCAGCAGATACAGCATCATGATGGCAAGACAGCTTGCCAGAAGCAGATCCTTATCATCCGTGTAGACGTGGGAGGGCCCGCTGTGGCCGATTCCCGCGGCCCTCATGAATGAGAAAAACAGAAAACCCGTCAACCCCGCCGCAAAGCCGGCATTGTAAAGGGTAAAGCCGTTGTGCTTGGTGGGCAGAAATTCCGCGAACGTGGCAATCAGGAAGCCTGCCAGCATACCGACCACACACGCGACCAGTATCCGCACCAGCGATATCTGCAGGGACTCGGCCATGGTATTGGTGCCGTCGAGCACCGTATACATGGCTACGGTATTGACCAGCGGCGAGAGCGCCGTAGAGAACCACGCCAGACCCATTACGGTGTTTACCTTTTTCTTCTTCACCGCGCCTTGCAGCAGCACGCCGAAGAACGTCGGCCAGACGTTCAGAAAGCTTTTGCCGCAAAACGCAAAGCCCATGACCATGAACGCTGAAGCGATCGTGCTGCCCTTGACCTCTGTTTTGGTCAGCAGATAGCTCACCATCACGATAATGCCGAGAATACCGCTGCCGATGAATGGAACGCCCACACCAGGGCTACCGATGATGTCAAAGGACGATGTATCCAAATGTATGTTGGAGGTCAGCAGAACGTGGAAGCCCTCTTTCACAACCTCCGGCGAGCGGGAAAGCACAAGGCCAATGATAATCAGTAACAGGCCAAAGCCAATGAACACACCTGCCCGGAGCGAATTGCTGCACGCTACAAACTCTTTTTTGCTGCCCTGCGCATTTGCCGCAAGCTCTTTCTTATCGACCTTTGTATTCAATTCCTTGATGCCTCCATTTATCCGTTTCTTAGAGCACCCTGACCATGATATAGAGGATGGCCACCAGCAGTCCCAGTGCAATTGCCAGAACCGGCAATACCTTTGTTTCATTCTGCCCCATAGGGGTCCTTGACATGCGGAATCAGTATACCATATACCGTGCTGTTCTCCAAGTAACGGTACGAAAACAGCCCCTTCCGGCCTGCAACGCCAGAAAGGGGCATCTGTTTGAAATGGCATTCTTTCTTGTATCGGTCAATAGCGGCTTGCCTTGGGCATTTGCTCCGCCTCCCGCGCGGAGAACTCTGTATTGGCAGGTGTCTGGCGTTTCATGCCGAACTTCAGCAAAATCGGCGTGACCAGCGTGGTAACAATAACCACCAGCACGATTGGTGGGAACATCTCGGAATTGATAAGCCCTGCCTGTGCACCCTTCTGTGCCACAATCAGCGCCACCTCACCGCGAGAGACCATGCCGAGACCAATGGAGATTGCATCATACGTCTGGAATCCCATCATCCGCGCACCCAGACCGCAGCCGATGATTTTAGACAGGATGGCCACAATAGTCAGCACTACTGCAAACAGCACCAGCTTATCCGTCAGACCATTCAGATTGGTTTTGATGCCAATCGACGCAAAAAACAGCGGTGAAAACAGCATATAACCCAGCACATTAGTTTTGCTGGCCACATAATCGCGCGTGTCCGAAAGGTTACACATGACGATACCGGCGAAATACGCACCCGTAATATCGGCAATGCCAAAAAGTTCCTCTGCGCCATAGCTCATCAAAAAGGCAAACACTAGGGCGTAGATAGCAATACGCCGATGCTTATGCCACCACTGCTCCATCTTGATAAATGCCTTGTGCATCACCAGCCCAATCACAAGGACAAAGATAAAGAATGCAAAAATCCGCCCGAACACCGAAAGCGGCTTGACCGACGGGTCGGTACACGCGGTCAGCACCGTCAGCACCACAATACCGAGAATGTCATCAATCACCGCCGCACCCAATATCGCCGTGCCGACCTTGCTTTTCAGCTTCCCCATCTCGCGCATCGTTTCCACCGTGATGGACACCGAGGTCGCGGTCAGCACCACACCGATAAAGGCCGCCTTGAGCATGTTCATGGGATCGGTCGGCTGATTTCCGAAAATTAGGTAACACCCCATGCCACCCGCCAGCGGTACCAGCACACCGATGACCGCAATGATAAAAGATGCAAAGCCGGTGGCCTTGAGCTCCTCCAAATCGGTATCCAGACCTGCATTGAACATCAGGATAATGACACCGATCTCTGCGGCCTTCACCAGAAAATCCGTCTCCCCCACCCACGCAAGGCAGCTCGGCCCTACCAAAATGCCCGCCACCAATGCGCCAACGACCTGTGGCATGTGTACCCGTTCCGAGGTCAGGCCGAAGATTTTGGTGAACAGCATGATAATCGCAATCGTCAGAAGAAAATCATATGACACAGCAATAGCACCCCTCTCATCGTAATAATGCAATATTTATTATTATACAACTTTTTTCTAATGGAAGCAATGTATTTTGCAAAAATGCATTGGTTGTTTTGCATAAAAATGCTCTATTTTTGGTAATAATATATATATTTCGTGCTTTTTCGACCATTTTATACTTTTTTGTACTTTTTTCGAGATCGGCTGCGCAAGCGACTGCACCACATCTTTCGTACTGTATAAAAAAAGACGGCCGGCAGACTGCTACCCTGCAAGCCGTGTTTTAACCGGTATTACTATTTTATTGTTCCACCTTAGGCGAATGCTCCCAGATTTTCTTTGAACACCAGCGCGGATAGGAAACAGGCTAACCGCTTCATCTTCTCACTCCTCCATTGCTGCTTTATTTGTGATATATTTCACAATTTCCGATACAGAATTCGATCTTGTTCTGTATACGTTTACATTATCATACCATATTTTCATAAATTGTCTATAATTTTTTACATTTTCTTAACTTTTTCTTCATAAATTTTTTCTTGATTTTTACGAATCACACATATTTGCATAGTTTTATTCGTGCACTATCCACACATCCTGCATATATGCACAAAAAAAACAGCTGTGCAGCACCAAAGTGCACACAGCTGTTTTGACCGGCTGACCGGCTCAGTCGGCACGCGGACTTCCCCAGAAAAACAGCGCCACCGTGCCCGGGCCGGTATGCGCACCAATCACCGTGCCAATGCTGTTGATCATCACTTGCCCGTCCAGCCTCGGAAAACGCTGCCCGACCAGCGCGGCTACGGCGCGCGCATCCTCCATACAGGCGGAATGCGAAAGAAAGCATTTGCCGCTGTAATCGAGCCCGCCGTCCGCGTACCGCTCCATCATTTTGACAATCTCCTCGATCACCGCTTTTTTGCCGCGCAGCTTTTTGCGCGGCGTCAGCCGTCCCTCCTTGTCCATGTTGAGCAGCGGGCAGATGCCCAGCATCGTGCCCACTGCCGCCGCCGCGGGAGAAATGCGCCCGCCGCGCTTATAGCTGGTCAGGTCGGTCGAAAAGAACCAGTGATGCAGGCGCAGCTTGTTCCGCTCGACCCAACTATACAGCTCGTCCAGCCCAGCTCCCTTGTCGCGCCTGTCGCACACCGTATCGACCAGCAGCCCGTAGCCCGAGGACGCGGCCAGCGTGTCCACCACATAGAGCACACGCGCCGGGTAGCGCGCCCGCAGCTCATCCGCCGCTATGCAGGCCACTGCATACGAGCCGGACAGGCCGCTCGAAAAGCTCAGGTGCAGGATATCCTTGCCCGCCTGTAAAATCGGCTCGAACAGCTCGAAATACTGCTCTACATTGACCTGCGAGGTCGTCGGCTGCGCGCCGGATGCGATACGGGCATAATAATCCTCAAACGGGATGGTCTGACCCAGATCGTCCAGATGATCCTGCCCATCCATCTCAAAATGAAAGCTGGCATACGGCAGCTTCCTCGCTCGAAGGTAATCGGCCGGCAGATCGGCTGTTGAGCAGCAGGTGACTACAAAATTTGCCATGATATCATTCCTCATTTCTGTTTTTGAAAGACCAAAACATGGCGCGCCAGTCGGGCAGCGCCAATACAATATGCGCCAATTTGACACGCGGCATACCCCCGCACGGTATCGCCCGCCTATCTCTCCCACGCTTACCGCAGCGCGTCCTTCATCTCCCGCACATATGCGCCGATATAGGCGGGCGCGTCCTTTCCGTATCGCTCCAGCAGCTTTACGATCGCCGAGCCGACAATCACACCATCCGCCAGCGCGGCCATGCGTACCGCCTGCTCAGGTGTAGAGATGCCAAAACCGATCGCACAGGGGATATTGGTGTGCTGACGCGCCACCGCCACAATAGAGGCAAGGTCGGTTCGGATCTCGCTCCTTGTCCCGGTCACGCCAAGGCTGGAGACGATATATAAGGAGCCTTCAGCCTCCTCCGCAATCATAGCGATACGGTTTTCCGACGTCGGCGCGACCAGCGAGATCAGGTCAACGCCGTGTTGCCGGCAGAGAGGCAGAAATTCGTCCTTTTCCTCAAACGGCAGGTCGGGCAGAATCAGCCCGTCGATGCCGATCTCTTGACAGGCGGCCATAAACCGCGCCGCGCCGTAGGAAAACACTACGTTGGCATAGGTCATGAAAACCAGCGGTATGCTGACATCGCGCCGCAGCTCCCTGACCATCGCAAACACCCGGTCGGTGGTCATGCCGCCGCTTAGGGCGCGCAGGTTTGCCCCCTGAATGACCGGGCCCTCGGCGGTGGGGTCGGAAAACGGGATGCCCAGCTCGATCAAATCCGCGCCGTTTTCGACTGCCGCGCGCACCGCCGCCGCGGTGGTCTCCAAATCAGGGTCTCCACAGGTAAGAAAAGCGATAAACGCCTTGCCGTTTGCAAAAGCCAATTGCATCCTACTCATGGATATCCTCCCCTCTGTACCGCGCGATCGCAGCGCAGTCCTTATCTCCCCTGCCCGAGATGGTGACGACCAGCAGCTGCTCCCTGTCCATCTCCGGCGCCAGCTTGATCGCGTGCGCGACGGCGTGCGCCGATTCGATCGCCGCGATGATACCCTCGGTCTTTGCCAGATATTCAAACGCGCACACCGCCTCATCATCCCTCACCGGTACATATTCCGCGCGTCCGATATCGTGCAGATGGGCGTGCTCCGGGCCGATGCCGGGATAGTCCAGCCCGGCTGAAATCGAATAGACCGGCGCGATCTGGCCGTATTCGTCCTGACAGAAATACGATTTCATGCCGTGGAAGATGCCGAGCCGCCCGGTGTTGATCGTTGCGGCAGTCTCAAAGCTGTCTATCCCGCGCCCGGCCGCCTCACAGCCAATGAGCCGCACCGCTTTGTCCTCGATAAAGTGGTAGAAGCTTCCAATGGCGTTAGAGCCGCCGCCCACGCACGCGATTACCGCGTCGGGAAGCCTGCCCTCCTTTTCCAGCAGCTGCGCCTTGATCTCTTTGGATATCACAGCCTGAAAATCGCGCACGATCGTTGGAAACGGGTGCGGCCCCATGACCGAGCCCAAGCAGTAGTGCGTGTCCGTGATGCGGCTCGTCCACTCGCGCATGGCCTCGGAGACCGCGTCCTTGAGCGTTGCCGTACCCGTTGTAACCGGCACCACCTCCGCCCCCAGCAGCCGCATCCGATAAACATTCAGCGCCTGCCGCCGGGTGTCCTCCTCGCCCATGAAAACCACGCATTCCATGCCCAGCAGTGCCGCTGCGGTCGCGGTCGCCACGCCATGCTGGCCTGCGCCGGTCTCGGCGATCAGACGGGTCTTGCCCATCCTTTTGGCCAGCAGCGCCTGCCCCAGCACATTGTTGACCTTATGCGCACCGGTGTGGTTCAAATCCTCACGCTTGAGATAGACTTTCGCGCCGCCCAGCTCCCTTGTCATTTTCTGCGCCTCGTATAGTCTGGACGGCCTGCCCGCGTATTCGTTGAGCAGCGTGGTCAGCTCGCGCTGGAACGCGGGGTCGTTTTTATAGTGCGCATAGGCCTGTTCCAGCTCGATGACTGCGTTCATCAGCGTTTCCGGGATGTACTGCCCGCCATGCACGCCAAACCTTCCGTTTGCATTTGTCATATCGTTTCCTCCCACATTGCCTCGCGCACGGCGGCAACAAATTCTCTCATTTTTCCCGCGTCCTTGTACCCGCCGCACTCGATACCCGAGCTGACGTCCACGGCGTACGGCCGCAGCAGCCGCACTGCCGCGCCCACGTTGGTCGCGTCCAATCCACCCGCCAGAAAGTACGGCCGCGCCAGCCCGCTGATAAGCGTCCAGTCGAATGCTGTTCCCGTGCCGCCCTCGCCTGCATCCAGCAGCACATAATCCGCCGGACTTCCCTGCGCGGCGGCGATATCAGCTGCACTGTCCACCCGAAACGCCTGAATGAGCGGCCGCCGGGTCAGCGCACGCAGCCGTGCGACATAGGCTGCATCTTCCCCGCCGTGCAGCTGTGCCGCGTCGATCACACCGCGCGCGAGCAGCGCGGCGACCGTTTCGGGCGCTTCCTTGACAAACACGCCCACCGCCGTAATGGATGGGTGCAGCATCGCCTTGAGCGCAGCCGCTCCTGCGGGCGGCACATATCGCCTGCTCCCCGGCGCGAAGACAAAGCCGATATATGCTGGGCGCAGCGCGTTGGCGGTCTCGATATCGCACGGCCTTGTCAGCCCGCACAGCTTGATCCTCGTCATGGCGTTCCACGCAGCGCGGCCAACGCGGCGCGCTTATCTGCTGCACGCATCAGCGTTTCGCCGACCAGCACCGCGTCCGCCCCGATCTGCCGCAGCAGCTGCACATCCTCTGCGCCGCGCACACCGCTCTCCGAAACGAACAGCACCTCCGGTGGGATCAGTTCACGCAGGCGGTGGCTGTTTTCGGTGTCCACTGAAAAATCCTTCAGGTTGCGGTTGTTGACACCGATGAGCCGCGCGCCCGCGTGCAGCGCCATGCGAACCTCGCGCTCGTCGTGCGCCTCGACCAGCGCAGACAGCCCCAGCGCGTCGCAAATGCCGAGGTAGTCCCGGAGCTGCCGCTCGGTCAAAATCGCGCAGATCAGCAAAACAGCAGACGCGCCCAGCAGCTTCGCCTCGTAGATCATATACGCATCGACGGTAAAATCCTTGCGCAGGCAAGGAACGCTGACCGCCGCTGCGATCTCCTGCAAATAGATGTCGCTGCCGAGAAACCACTTTGGCTCGGTGAGCACCGAGATGCAGTCCGCGCCCGCCGCCTCATACTCCCTTGCGATTTGCAGATACGGAAAATCAGGCGCGATCAGCCCCTTGGAGGGAGATGCCTTTTTGCACTCGCAGATAAAGGCGATATCGGGCGTTTTGAGCGCCTGTTCAAAGGCGAAATCGCCCGCCGGCAAGGCCATCGCCCGCTCCTCGACTGCCGCCAGCGGCATTTTATGCTTGGCCTGCTCAACACGCGCTTGGGCGTGTGCGGCCAGCTGCTCCAATATCGTCATAGCGTCTCCTCCGGCTGATTGCTCAGCTCAATAAACCGGTGCAGCGTATTGAGCGCCTTACCGGAGTCGATCAGCTCGGCCGCGAACGCAATGCCCGCGCCCATCGTTTCCGCCTTGCCGCCGATGTACAGCGCCGCGCCCGCGTTCATCAGCACCGCGCTGCGCTTGCCGCCCTTTTCTCCGTTCAGGATGGCCAGCGTGATCCTCGCGTTTTCTGCCGGGTCGCCGCCCGCCAGCTCTTCCTTGGCGCAGCGCGCCAGACCGAATGCCTCGGGTGTGATCGTATAGGTCTTGAACCAGCCGTCCCTGCACTCGCAGACAGTGGTCGGCGCGCTGACCGATATCTCGTCGAGCTTGTCCTGTCCGTAAACGACCATGCCGCGCCGCACGCCAAGGCTCATCAGTACCTGCGCCAGCGGCTCGACCAGATATTCGTCATACACGCCCAGCAGCTGCATCCGCGGACTGCCCGGATTGGTCAGCGGCCCGAGGATGTTGAACACCGTGCGAAAGCCCAGCTCCTTGCGGATCGCGCCGACATGCTTCATCGATCTGTGGTACTTCTGCGCGAAGAAAAAGCACATGCCGACCTTTTGCAGCATCTCCACGCAGCGCGCGGGGCTTTGCTCAATGTTGACGCCGAGCGCCTCCAGACAGTCCGCCGTGCCGCACCGGGAGGAGGCCGCGCGGTTGCCGTGCTTGGCCACCTTGAGACCGCCTGCCGCGGCTACCAGCGCCGCCGTGGTCGAAATATTGAAGCTGTGCGCGTTGTCCCCGCCCGTGCCGACGATCTCAAACAGCTCCATATCGGTTTCGACCCTTGTAGCGTGGGCGCGCATGGCGGCGGCGCAGCCCGCGATCTCGTCGGTCGTCTCCGCCCGCGCACTTTTGGTCGAGAGCGCCGCGAGAAAGGCTGCGTTCTGGGTCACCGTGGTCTGACCGCTCATAATCTCATGCATAACGGCGTAGGCTTCGTCAAACGTCAGATCCTGCTTGCTGACGATCTTGACAATGGCTTCTTTTATCATGATCGCGTATTCATCCTTTCAAATT
>NZ_JALFLA010000086.1 GCF_022775115.1 Agathobaculum sp. | reverse complement strand
CAGTATCTACAAATGATTCTCCTGTTAATTCACACAGTTTTATGGAACAGTGGACATAGATGATAAAAGGAGAGACCTATATGCGAAAAGAGGATACTATGTTTGTAAAAGTTCTCCCATATATATTAAAACACTGACTTCTTTTATCAAATTGTTCGCCTGCTTTATCATTCGCCACGCTCTTTTGCGAAAACAGCAGGGACAGGTTATAAAAACCATCCCTGCTGTTAGCATCGCCGCCGGACGGTGAAGCGCTGCAAAAACAGACTCGCCTCACCGCCAACTATCGCACACTTTAGACTTTGACGATTGCACTTTTCGTTGTCCTCTTGCTATATTTCTTCATCAACCGCTAAATGGATATATAACAAAGGCTCCCTTTTGCACAAGGGAGCCTTTACGATTACAGATTGATCTCTACCTGCATTTCCTCGCCATCGAGATAGGGTGCAATGGCAGGGCGGACGCACGCGCGGATAAACTCATCCACCTGAGAGGGGCAGCGGCCGATGTAGTTTTGCGGGTCAAGCTCGGCCTCGATCTCGGCGCGCGTCATGCCAAACAGCGGGTCGGCAGCGATGCGGTCGATCAGGTCGTTATCCAGTCCCTGCTCCTTGATACGCTTGCCCGCGGCCATCGAGTGGGTACGGATGCGCTCATGCAGCTCCTGCCGGTCGCCGCCGCGCTTGACCGCGCTCATCATGATATTCTCGGTCGCCATAAAGGGCAGCTCGTTCATCACGCGCTGGTGGATCACCTTAGGGTACACGACCAGCCCGGAGACGACGTTTATCATGATGTTCAGAATCGCGTCGACCGCAAGGAACGCCTCGGGCACGGAGATACGCTTGTTGGCCGAGTCGTCAAGCGTGCGCTCAAACCACTGTGTCGCCGCAGTAAAGGCGGGGTTGAGGCTGTCGCAGATGACATAGCGCGCCAGTGCGCAGATGCGCTCCGAACGCATGGGATTGCGCTTATACGGCATGGCGGACGAGCCGATCTGGTGCGCCTCGAACGGCTCCTCGATCTCCTTCAAATGCTGTAACAGGCGCAGGTCGGTGGCAAATTTGGAGGCCGACGCCGCGATGCCCGCGAGAGTGGCGAGCGTCTGCGCGTCAATCTTGCGCGAATAGGTCTGGCCGGAGACCGGCACGACGCCCGCAAAGCCGAAATCCGCCGCGATGCGGTTTTCCAGCTCCTTTACCTTGGACTCATCGCCGTCAAACAGCTCCATAAAGGAGGCCTGTGTGCCGGTCGTGCCCTTGGAGCCGAGCATACGCAGGTTTTCGATGCGGAACTCGACCTCACCCAGATCCATCAGCAGCTCGTTCATCCACAGCGTCGCGCGCTTGCCGACCGTGGTCAGCTGCGCGGGCTGGAAGTGCGTAAAGCCCAGTGTCGGCTGCGCCTTGTGCGCCTCGGCAAAGCGGGCGAGCTTATCGAGCACGGTCGCTAGCTTTTTGCGCACGAGCAGCAGCCCCGCGCGGATCTGGATGGTATCGGTGTTGTCGCCCACATAGGCGCTGGTCGCACCAAGGTGGATGATGCCGGCCGCGCTGGGCGCCGCCTTGCCGAAGGTATAGACATGCGCCATCACATCATGGCGCACCTCCTTCTCTCTGGCCTTTGCGGTCTCATAGTCGATGTCGGTCAGATGTGCTTCCATCTCGTCGACCTGCGCCTGCGTGATCGGCAGGCCAAGCGCCATCTCGGCCTTGGCCAGTGACACCCACAGGCGGCGCCAAGTCGAAAACTTCATATCCGCGGAAAAGGTATAGAGCATCTCCTCCGATGCGTAGCGCGAGGAAAGCGGGCTTTCGTACACGTTGTTCATTCGAGTCTTCCTTTCAGATCCATACTCTTTTTCTCAAAAGGCAAAAGAACGGACTGCGGACAGTCCGTTCTTAGTGTAACACCATATGCCGCGTTTTTCAAGCCAAAACATGGCTTTTGCAGGCATTTACGCATTTTTTATGAACGCTTCCAAACGGTCAAGACCCTTGTCGATCTCGTGGAGCGAGGTTGCATAGCTCCACCGGATAAAGCCCGGCGCGGCAAACGCCGTACACGGCACGGTGGCCACCAGCCCCTTTTCCAGAAACAGGTGGGCAAAATCGTCGGCGGATTCGATCCGCTTGCCGTACATCGTCTTGCCGAGAAAGCTCTTCATGTTCATCATCACATAGAACGCGCCCTGCGGCTTGATGCAGGAGACCCCCTCGATGCGGTTCATCCGGTCGACCAGATGGTCGCGGCGCTCCTCAAACGCGCGCTTCATCACCTGCATATCCTCCTGCGGGCCGCGCAGCGCGGCAATGGCCGCGTACTGCGAGATGGTCGAGGGTGCGGAGGTCGAATGGCTCAGGTAGCTGGCCATCACCTTGGCCAGCTGCGGGTTGGAGGCCGTGTAACCGATGCGCCAGCCGGTCATCGCGTAGGATTTGGACACCCCGTTTACGATAATCGTGCGCTCCTTGGTGTCCTCACCCAGCGAGGCGAAGGAGACAAATTCCTTGTCATCATACACCAGATTGCAGTATATCTCGTCAGCGATGACATAGATGTTGCGGCGGCAGCACACCTCGGCGATGGCGGTCAGCTCCTCGCGGGTGTAGACCATGCCGGTCGGGTTGCAGGGAGAGTTGAGCATGAACACCTTGGTTTTGTCCGTGATGGCCGCGTCGAGCTGGGCAGCGGTGATCTTAAAATCGTGCTCCTCCCCGGCGGTGACGATCACGGGCACAGCGCCCGCCTGCTTGACCATTTCGGAATAGCTGACCCAATATGGCGCGCCGATCACGACCTCGTCGCCGGGGTCGCACAGCGTCATCAGCGTCACGTAGACCGAGTGCTTCGCGCCCGAGGCGACCACGATCTGCGCCGGGGTATAGTCAAGGTCAAAGTCCTCCTTGAGCCGGTAGCACGCGGCCTCGCGCAGCGCCATCAGGCCGGCGGCCGGCGTGTAGCGCGTCTGGTTGTCCTCAATGGCCTCGATGCCGGCCTGCTTGATATGTTCGGGCGTAGGGAAATCCGGCTCGCCCGCGCCAAAGCCGACAACGTCCTGTCCCTCCGCCTTCATCTGCTTGAACAGCGCGTCGATCGCAAGCGTGGTCGACGCCTGCACGCCCGCAGCGATCTTGGATATCGGTTTCAATGCCACAGTTCAGCACTCCCTCTGTATTTTTACGTTTCCCGCTGGTTCCTTCTTTTTCTTTTATTATATGCCCGCGCGGCGCGCTTTGCAAGTCCGGCTTTGCAAAACTGCAAAAACCATTTTATAGAAAAAAGCCGCCCCAAAGGGCGGCCCGGTGTGGAACATTCACAAAGCGCGCGGCAGGTCGCGCGAAAAGATGACCAGTGCGCGACCGTTTTCAATCGAAACAGTAAAGACAGGGTCGGTCGCCTCGTTGGATATGGTGACCATGCCGGCGCGGGTGACCGTCGCTCCGCGCAGCGGATACTTGGCGTGCTCGATGGTCACGCCGGTCAGCACCGCATCAAGCGGAATGAGCGAAAAGTACCGGTATGCCGCCGGCATGATGAAATTTTGCCGCCCTCCTTCATGCAAAACAATGCTGTTCTGCCGGTCAAGAACGGTCAGCCGCCCGCCCATCGCCTGCGCCTCCTCCAGCAGCGAGAGGTTAGCCAGCATATGGTCGACGCGCCCGCCCGTTGCGCAGACGAGCGTTGCCTCGCGGCAGCCGCGGCCGAACACCTCCCGCAGACAGCGCTGCGTGTCCGTATCGTCCTTTTCCGGCGTCAGCCGAATGACCTCGCGCCCCTCGACCTCGTCCAGCGAATCGCAGTCCGACACCATCAGGTCGGGATGCAGGCCGAGCGCACGCGCATGGCGCAGCCCACCGTCCGCGCAGACGATCAGCGCCGACGGATGCTCGGCCAAAAAGGCACGGATATAGCCGTACTCCCGCTCGGGCGCGGCCGCAAAGATCAGCGCGTGCCGCCCTTCAAAAGCTCCCATTCCTTCAGATCCTTTACACTTTCATACAGCTTGGCATAGCTGGCGTGCCGGGTGCGGGCGATCTCGCCCGCTTCGACCGCAGCGAGCACGGCGCAGCCTTTCTCCTTGATATGGGCGCAGCCGGTAAAGCGGCACTGACCCAGATAGGGCGCAAACTCGGGAAAGGCGTACTGCAAGTCGTCCGCCAGCACCAGATCCATCTGCTCGGTCTCAAACGAGGAAAAGCCAGGTGTGTCCGCGATGTAGCCGCCGCCCTCGATCGGATGCAGCTCGACATGGCGGGTAGTGTGCTTGCCCCGGCCGATGCGGTCGGAGATCGCGCCGACCGCCGCGCCGAACTGCGGGTCGATGCGGTTGAGCACACTCGACTTGCCCACGCCCGAGTTGCCTGCGAAGGCCGACACCTTGCCCCGGATGCGCGCCCGGAGCGTGTCGATGCCTGCGCCTGTCCGCGCGCTGACGCGCAGCACTTCGATGCCGCTGCTGCGGTAGGCCGCAAGAAGCGCATCACCCGGGTCGACATCGGTCTTGTTGATAACGACCAGCGCGTCCATCCCCTTGTGCACGGCGATGGCCGTCACCTTGTCGATCAGAAACGGGTCGGTCACCGGCGGCGCGGCCGAGGCGACTGCGACCAGCATATCCAGATTAGCCACCGCCGGGCGCACAAGCGCGTTTTTGCGCGGCGCGATGTCCAGCAGATAGCCGGTGCCGTCCTCCGGCTGCAGCGCAAGCTGCACGCGGTCGCCCACAATGGGCTTGCCGACCGTTCTACGGAATTTACCCCGCGCTTTGCACGCGATCAGGCCATCGGCCGTATCCACATAGTAGAAGCCGCCGACTCCCTTGAGAATGATCCCTTCGCTCAAAAAATACGCCCCTTCTCTCAATTGAACGTGTAGATCGAGGTATTTGCGTTGCCGTCGATACTGACCGTGACCTCGTGCTGACCGGCCGGTGCGGTCAGCGCAACCGTGACTGTGCCGCCCGCATCGGTGTGCGTTTGGTCATACTTTACCTCGCCGTCAACCAGAATGATGACGTGGGTCAGGTCGCTCCCCTCAGGCAGCGCCACCTGCACGCTCGCCCTGCCCATCACCGGCTCGACCGGCGCGTCGGGCGGCTGGTCGCCACCGGTATTCTCCGGCGGCTCAGGCTGCGGCTCCTCTTCCTTTTTGCCACCCGATATCTGCACATTGATAACCGTGCCCTCGGGCACCGCGCTGTTTCTGGCGGTCGACTGCCAGACGACCGTACCCTTTTCCGCCGTGCTCTCGATCAGATCGATCGAGCCGAGCGTCAGCTTTTTGGCCTCAAGCGCCTTTCTGGCCTCGCTCTCGGTCAGGCCGAACAGGTCGGGCACCTGCGTCTCGCGCGTCTCCTTGCCCCGGCTGATATAGATGGTCAACGTCGCGCCCTTTTCCAGCTCCTGCCCTGCGGGCGGGTCGGTGCGCGTGACCAAGCCCTTCTCCACCTCGTCGGAAAATTCCTCTGCTGTGCGGTAGGACACCTCATGCTCACCCAGAACGGTCGTCACATAATCGAGCTTTTTGCCCTTGAAGTCAACGATCTTATAGGTATCCTTGATGTTCTCCCCGCCGGCGGATACGGTCAGCTCCAGATTGGTGCCCTTGGCCACCTTTTTGCCGGGGTCGACGCTCTGCCTCAATATCTCACCCACCGGGCGGTCAGAGGGGATGCGCGTACCGGCCTCCCGGATGGTGAACAGCGCGGTCGCCTCGGGGTCATTCATCACCTCGTCGATATATTTGCCGACGAAGGACGGCACGGCCACCTTTTCCTCCCCGTTATTCCCGGCGAACAGCAGCAGTCCAGCCACGACCAACGCGATGACTGTGAACACCGCCACCGCAATGCCCGCAGCAAGGCCGGGACGCTCGGCCATCCGGTCGAAAAAGCCTTCCGGCTCGGGCGCGGCAGTCGGACTTTGCCGGTGCGGCGGCATACGGTCGCGCACAGGCGATACCGGCGTGCGGCGCGCGGCCTGCTGCACCGCGCGGCCGAGCACCTGCGTTTGGCCGCTCTCATCGTCCGGGTTGGTATAGCGGAACTGCGCGTCCGGATCAGACTTGAGCCGCTCCAGATCGGCGTACAGCTCCTCTGCCGAGGCATAGCGCTTGGCCGTGTTGGCGCACATCGCGTGCATCACCACTTCGTCCATGCCCGCGGGCACATCGGGCGCAAGCTCGCTCGGCGCGAGCGGCACGGCATTCAGGTGCTGCATAACGACCTGCAAGGCGGTCTCCCCCTCAAAGGGCAGCTTGCCGGTCAGCATTTCATACATCACAACGCCGAGCGAATAGATATCCGTCCGGTAGTCGATTTTTGAGCCCTTGGCCTGTTCGGGCGAGATGTAGTGCACCGAGCCGATGGCCTCCTGCACCACGCGCGTCTCCTGCGTTGTCGCAAAGGAGGCGATGCCGAAATCGGTCAGCTTGGCCGTGCCGTCGCGCAGGATGATGACGTTCTGCGGCTTGATATCCTGATGGATGATGCCCCGCGAATGCGCGTGTACCAGCGCACGGCAGATCTGCTGGGCAAAGAACAGCGCCTCCTGCCACGGCAGGCGGCCCTTTTTGCGCAGGTATTCCTTGAGGGTGACGCCCTCGATCAGCTCCATGACGATATAGTCCACGCCGCCCTCGCTGCCCACATCGAACACCGACACGATGTTGTGGTGCGACAGCTTGGCGACCGCCTGCGATTCGTTTGAAAAGCGGCGGCGGATATCGGGGTCCTTGGCGTATTCGTCCTTGAGCACCTTGACGGCCACATAGCGCCCGAGCACGGTATCCCGCGCGCGGTAGACCACCGCCATGCCACCTACGCCGACCACGTCGATGATCTCATACCGGCCGCCGAGCCATTTGCCGATATACTTATCCATGCGGGGTCACGCCTCCTCTCCCGCGCCGCGGGTGAACAGCGCAACCGTGATATTGTCCCTGCCGCCGCCCGCCAGCGCAAGGCTGAGCAGCGCCTCGCCCGCCAGCGCGAGCGTATCCGCGCGCTTGATCGTGCGCGCAATAGCTTCATCCTCGGCCATGCCGGTCAGGCCGTCCGTGCAGAGCAGCAGCACCTCGTTTTCAGCCAGCCGGGTCTCAAACAGGTCGCCCTCGACCGTCGGCTCAACGCCGACCGCGCGGGTGATCAGGTTTTTCTGCGGGTGCGTGCGCGCAGCCTCCTCGGTCAGACGGCCGCGGCGGCGCATCTCGGCCACATAGGAGTGATCGTCGGTCAACTGATGCAGGCGCGCGCCGTCAAACAGATAGGCGCGGCTGTCGCCCACGTTCAGCACGGTCGCGCTGCCGCCCCACACCAGCGCGGCGACCAGCGTCGTGCCCATGCCGCGAAACTCGGGCTGGCGGCCAGCCAGCGTGAACACGGTTTCGTTGGCGGCGGCCAGCGCGGCGGTCAGCAGCCTGCGGCGGGTCTGCTCATCGAGCGCGCCGCCCAGCGCGGGCGCCACAGCATCGGTGAACGCCTGCGCGGCAAAGCGGCTGGCCACGTTGCCGGCGTTCGCGCCGCCCATGCCGTCACACACGACGAGCAGCGCGGCGCCGTTGTCCTCCCGCGCTTCGATCTGGTATATATCCTGATTGGTCGGGCGCACGCGCCCCTTATCCGTCAAACCGAAAAATTCCACTTATGTCACCTCGCGTATTGAATATAGCGCTCACGTCTCCAGCTCCCTGCGCCGCAGCTGACCGCAGGCCGCGTCGATATCCGGGCCGAGCCTGCGGCGCACAGTCGCAGTCACGCCGTGTTTTTGCAGCGCCGCCTGAAACCGCCGCACCGCGTCCTTGGACGAGGGCGAGAGCGGGCTTTCGGCCACTTCGTTGAGCGGAATCAGGTTGACATGCGCCGGACGGCCGCGCAGCAGCCTTGCCAGCCTTTCGGCCTGCCACGGGCGGTCGGTCTTATCCCGCGCCATCATGTATTCATAGGAGATGCGGCGGCCTGTTTTATCAAAATAGTAGTTGCAGGCGCGCATCAGCCGCTCGATGGGATAGGCGCTGTTGACCGGCATGATGGCCGAGCGCGTCTCATCATCGGGCGCGTGCAGCGAGACAGAAAGCGTGATCTGCAATTTTTCCTCCGCTAACCTCTCTATTTTATCAGCAATTCCGCTGGTTGACAAGGAGATATGCCGCTGGCCGATGTTGAGCCCCTCCGGGCAGCTGACCAGCCGCAAAAACCGCAGCACCTGCTCGTAGTTGTCCAGTGGCTCGCCCGTACCCATGAGCACGATGTTGCTGATCTTCTCACCGCTGTCCTGCTGCATGAAGAGCACCTCGTCGAGTATCTCGCCCGCGGACAGCTGCCGCTTCAGGCCGTTTAAGCCGCTCGCGCAGAATTTGCAGCCCATGCGGCAGCCCACCTGCGTGGATACGCAGGCCGTGTTGCCGTGCTCATAGTGCATCAGTACCGATTCCACGCAGTCGCCGTCCCGCATCCGCCACAGGTACTTGACCGTGCCGTCTATCCGGGACACCTGCTTGCGCGCCACCTCGGGCACGGTCAGCACATAGCGCGCGGCAAGCGCGGCGCGCAGCTCTTTGGAGAGATTACTCATCTGGTCAAAAGAGCGCACGCCCTCATGCAGCCACTTGAATATCTGCCCCGCGCGGAAGGGCTTTTCGCCCATCGCCCGCAGCTCGTCTTTCAGCTCGTCGATCGTCAGGTTTTTGATCTCCGTCATGGTTTTTTCCTCATTTTTGCGATAAAGAAGCCATCTGTGTCGTGCCGGTGCGGCAGTAGCGTCATCATGCCGTCCCCGGCCGCGCCGCACACCGGATGCGACCATGCCGCCGGCTCAAAGCCGTCGTTTTCCGCCAAAAAGGCACGCACGACCGCTTCGTTCTCCCGCCGCAGAATGGTGCAGGTCGAATAGACCAGCGTTCCCCCCGGCTTGACATACCGCGCGCAGTTGCGCAGTATATCCGCTTGCAGCGCGGGCAGCGCTTCAAGTGCCGCCGGGTCCTTATAGCGTATTTCGGGCTTTTTGCGGATGATACCAAGGCCCGAACACGGTACGTCGCACAGTACCCGGTCGGCCATGCCGCGCCATTCCTCGCGCGGCTGCGCGGCGTCCTGCAAGACCGTTTCGATGCTCGAAAGCCCCAGCCGCGCCGCACCCTCCTGTATCCGCTTGAGCTTATGCTCGTAAACATCGCACGACAGCACACGGCCGCAGTCGTCCATCGCCCCGGCGATGGCAAAGCTTTTGCCGCCGGGCGCAGCGCAGCAGTCGAGCACAGTCTCGCCCGGCTGTGCGCCCACGACCGCCGCCGCCAGCGCGCTCGCCGCATCCTGCACGGTCAGCCTGCCCGCCGCAAAGGCGGGCAGCGCGGTCACGTCGCCGCCGCTGCACAGCAGGATATCGGTAAATGCGCGGTGCGGCACGGCGGTAATGCCCGCCTGTGCAAGCTCCTCCCGCAGCGCTGCGGGCGATGCTTTCCGCGTGTTGACGCGCACCGAGACGGGCACCTCGGCGTTATCCGCCCGGCACAGCGCCTCGGTTTCCTTTTCACCGAACTGCTGCGTCCACAGCTGCACCAGCCACGCCGGGTGGCTGTATTTGAGCGCGTAGTAGCTCTGCTTATCCGGGCAGTCGAGCGCGGGCAGCGCGCCCGCCTGCGCCGCCCGTGCCGCGCCGCGCAGCACGGCGTTGGCAAAGGCGACCGTGCGCTCGTTTGCGCGGCAGTGCTTTTTGACCAGCGCCACCGTTTCATCCACCGCAGCGTGTGCGGGTATCCTATCCAGCAGAACCAGCTGGTACAGGCCGAGCCGCAGACAGATGCGCACACGCGGCGCGATTTTTTTGAGCCGTACGCTGGAAAACCGGCGCAGATACCAATCGAGCAGCAGCTCGTTTTGCACTGTGCCGTAGGTCAGCCGTGCGGCAAGCGCCGCATCGCGGCCGGTCAGCCCCGCGCGGGACAGGTAGAAGCGCAGCGCGCCGTCCGACCACGCGCCGTCCTCGGCCATCGAGAACAGCGCGAAGGCTGCGGTCTCGCGCGGTGTGCGCGGGCGCGCGTCAATCATTGCGCCGCCGCCCGCCAAACAGCAGAACAAGGCGCAGCAGCTGCGCTAGCGACACGGCCAGCGCCGCCACATAGGTCATCGCGGCCGCGCGCAGCGTTTTCTGTGCCATCGGGTACTCGTCGGCGGTCAGCAGGCCGGTTTGCTCGATGGCGGCCAGCGCGCGGTTGGAGGCGTTGACCTCGACCGGCAGCGTGACCAGCTGAAACACGGTTGACAGCGCAAACGCCCAGATTCCGATGTCGATCAGTATACCGTAGTTGAAAATCAGGCCGAGCAGCAGCAGCGGAAGCGCCGCGCGCGAGCCGAACTGCGTCACCGGAATGATGGCCGCGCGCAGCTTGATCGGCGCGTAGCCCATGGCATACTGCACGGCATGCCCGGCCTCGTGCGCGGCCACGCCGACCGACGCGACCGAATCCGAGCCGTACACCGCGCTCGACAGACGGATAACGTTTGTGCGCGGGTCGTAGTGGTCGGTCAGCCTGCCCGCCACATGCTCGATGCGCACACCGCTCACGCTGTTTTGGCGCAGCACGGCCTCGGCCGCCTGCGCGCCCGTGATGCCGCGCAGATTGCGCACCTTGGCATAGCGGTTGAAAGTAGAATTGACGCTCGACTGCGCCCAGAACGCCAAAATGATGCAGGGCAGCACGAGCACCAGATAATACATGTCAAATCCATAATAATACGGCATAGCAACCTCCTGTTATACGCCCAAAACCGTTCCTTTTTCGACCGCGTGGCCGCGCAGGAAATCGGCGCTCCGCATCCGCCTGCCGCCGACCGCCTGTATCTCCTCCAGCCGCAGCGCGCCCGTGCCGCAGGCAACGGTTAGTCCGACTTTGGGGTCGCTCTCGATGACCTCACCCGGCTTGCCCGCACCCGCGCAAGGCATGGCGGCATAGATCTTCAGCCGCTCGCCCGCGAGCGTCGTCAGCGCCACCGGCCACGGGTTGAGTCCGCGGATCAGGCAGTCGATCTGATGCGCGGGCTTTGTCCAATCGATGACCGCCAGCTCCTTGTCCAGCAGCCGCGCGTAGCAGCTTTGCGCATCGTCCTGCGGGCGCGGCACGATCGTGTCGAGCCGTTCGACCGTTTCGGCCAGCAGCCTTGCGCCTTCGACCGCCAGCCGGTCAAACAGCTCGCCCGCAGTCTCCCGCGCGCCGACCGGCGTTTGATAGGTCAGCAGCATATCGCCGGTGTCCAGCCCCTCATCCATGCGCATGGTGGTCACGCCCGCAGTCTTATCGCCCGCGATGACTGTCCACTGGATGGGCGCCGCCCCGCGCCAGCGCGGCAGCAGCGAGCCGTGCACGTTGACGCAGCCGCGCGGTGGGATATCGAGCACAGCGCCCGGCAGCAGCTTACCATAGGCCACAACGGCGATCAGCGTGGGCGCAAGCGCGCGCAGCCTTGCCTGCTCTTCCTCGCTTTTGAGCGTTTTCGGCTGATAGACCGGGATGCCGTGCCGCACGGCCAGTTCCTTGACCGGCGGCGCGGTCAATATCTGCCGCCGCCCCTGCGGCTTATCCGGCTGGGTGTACACCGCACACACCTCATGTCCGGCATCCAGCAGCGCTTGCAGGCTTGGCACGGCGAAATCCGGCGTGCCCATAAAGACGATCCTCATTCCACACAGTCCTCATTGTCCCCGGACAGCTCGGCCGGGTCAATATATTCTTCCACCTTTTCGGTGAAAAGATGCCCGTCCAGATGCTCGGTCTCGTGGCAGAAGCACTGGGCAACCATGCCCTCGCCCTCGCGCTCAAACCAGTTGCCGTGCCGATCCTGCGCGCGGATCTTCGCCCAAGTGGGGCGGGTGACATAGCCGTACACACCCGGCACCGACAGGCAGCCCTCGACGCGGCGCTCCTCGCCGCGCTGCTCGATCACCTCGGGGTTGACCAGCTCGACCACCTCTTCCGGCTCTTTGTTGATATCCAGCAGCACGACGACGCGGCGCAGCACGCCGACCTGCGGCGCGGCCAGCCCGACACCACCCGACTGCGCGAGCGTCTCACGCATGTCATCGAGCAGCATGTGCAGGCGCTCGTCAAACTTTTCTACCTTGCGGCTGCGCTTTAACAGCTGCTCGTCGCCCTGCTTGAGGATGTTGCGTATTGCCATATTCCATTCTCCTTGTCTCAGTTTTCCGTATATTTACAGCTCGGGGCTTCCATCAGCAAACAGCGTCACCCCGCGGTTTTTAGAATCTCGTAAAAATTCGCGCGTCACGCCCGCGATCAGTGCGCGCCAGCGCGGGCTGTCCGCAGCGCGCAGGGTCAGATGGTAGCGGTAGCGTCCCATTACGCGCACGACCTGCGCCGCCGCCGGCCCCAGCACGGGCGTTTTCACATCGGCGTACTGCCCTTCCATCAGGCTTTGCAGCCGTGTTTTGAGCGCAAGCAGACTTTGCAGCACTTGCTGCTCGACCTCGCCCGTCGCGGTCAGCGCGGTCAGCCCGCACACAGGCGGGCAGCGCAGCGCCTGCCGGGTCTCCAGCTCACGCGCGAAGAAGGCCTCATAGTCCTGCCGTGCCGCGTCCAGAATGACCGGATGGTTTGGGCTGTACGTCTGGATGACGGCTTTGCCCGTGTCAAACCGCCGTCCCGCCCGACCGACCACCTGCGTGACGAGCGAAAACGTGCGCTCACGCGCGCGGTAGTCCTGCGCGTACAGGCTCTGGTCGGCATCGAGCACGCCTACCAGCGTCACCTTGTCAAAATCCAGTCCCTTTGTCACCATTTGGGTACCGAGCAGGATATCGGCTTCGCCCCCGGCAAATTTAGCGAGCATTTTCTCATGCGCGCCCTTGACGTGCATGGTATCCGCGTCCATGCGCAGCACCCGGGCGGCGGGCAGCTTGTCGTGCAGCTCCTGCTCGACCTTTTGCGTGCCGGGCGTTTCGGTGAACAGACGCTCGCCACCACACACAGGGCAAGTGCCGGTGATTTTGACCGACGCGCCGCAGTAGTGGCACATCGCGCGACTCGAGGCCGAGTGGTAGGTCATCGTCGTCGAGCAGGAGGGGCAGTTGGGCATCCAGCCGCACAGCGCGCAGCCGATCACGCGACTGTTGCCGCGCCGGTTGAGAAACAGGATAGCCTGCCGCCCCTTGTGCAGCGTTTCAGTCAGCTCATTTTCAAGCAGCGGGCCGATCACACCGGCACTTCCTTCGCGCGCCAGTCCACGCATATCCGCGATGACCACCTCAGGCAAGGCGGTGCCCATAAACCGCTCGGTGAGCGTGAACACCGGGTATTTGCCCTGCTTTGCGCCGTACCAGCTCTCGACCGCAGGCGTGGCCGAGCCGAGCACGAGCAGCGCGTTGTGCTGCGTAACGCGGTACTTGGCCACGTCGCGCGCATGGTAGCGCGGCGACTGCTCGGAGCGGTACGCGCCGTCCTGCTCCTCGTCGATGATGATAAGACCGAGGTTTTCCACCGGCGCGAACACGGCCGACCGCGTACCGATCACGACGTGCGCCGCGCCTGTTTTGATCCGTTTGAAGCTGTCGTACCGCTCGCCGACCGACAGCGCCGAGTGCATGACCGCGATCTTGTCGCCAAACTGCGCGGCAAAGCGGCGGATGACCTGTGGGGTCAGGCCGATCTCGGGCACGAGCACGAGCGCGCCGCGCCCCTGCGCAAGCGCCCGTTCGATCAGCTTGAGGTAAACAGCTGTCTTGCCGCTGCCGGTCACGCCGAACAACAGCGCGGCGCGGGGCGCGTCCTCGTCGAGCAGCGCGGCCATGCCCTCGTACACCTGCTGCTGCGCGGCAGACAGCACGGGCGGCGCGGCGCGCTCGACCTCGGAAAAGTCCGGTGTACGCAGGCGCTCCTCATACCGCACCCGCAGCAGCCCCTTTTTGACCATGTCGCGCAGCGCCGCGTCGCCCACGCCGGTCATATAACCAAGCTCTTTCTGGCTCATCCAACCGCCGTCTGCCAATATGCTCACCACATCCAGCCGCGCCGGGCTGCGCTTGCCGACGCGGCGCGCGGCCTCGCCGGCCTCCATATCGAGTGCGAGCATTTTTTCGGTTTTATCACCCGACACGCGGGATGTGTTGCTGCGATAGGTGAGCACGCCCTCGCCCGCGAGCGCGTCAAGCACGCGCGTCACACTCCGCCCGCCCAGCCGGGCGCGGATATCGGCTGCCGCAAGCGTCTGCCCCGACCGGTCGAACAGACGCAGCGCCGCGCCCGCGTCCCCCTCGCGCGCGTGCAGCGCGGCAAGGTCGGCCTCCGCCGAGAGCGTGTACGTCTCATTCCGCTTGAACCACACCCCGGCGGGCAGCATGGCGTGTACGCAGTCGAAAAAGGTGCAGTACAGCCGCTCACGCATCCACGCGGCAAGCTTCAGCTGCTCGGCGGTCAGGAGGGGCGTGTCATCGAGCACCTCGACCACCGGCTTGAGCTTGTGCCCGCCGCTGTCCTGCGGAAAGGCGAGCACAATGCCTTCCGCCCGTTTATTGCCAAAGCCGAACGGCACGAGAACGCGGCTGCCGAGCAGCACCTGTTCCCGCAGCTCGTCCGGCACACGGTAGGAATATAGCTTATCTATCGCAAAGGTCGCCGCGTCCACGGCGACGGCGCAGATGGTCTCAGCCAACGGGCACACCTCCCTTCGGTCGCGGCAAGGCCGTTCACTCCGCCGCCAGCGCCAGCAGCCGGTCGAAGATCAAATCGGCCAGCGCCTCCTTGCGCATCAGCGGCGGATACTCGACGCGCCCGTCCGCGAACAGCAGCACGGCGCGGTTGGTATCGGTCTGAAAGCCCGCGCCCTCGTCCCGCAGCGAATTGGCGACCAGCATATCGCAATGCTTGCGCTGCAACTTGCCCGACGCGTTTTCCAGCAGGTTCTGCGTTTCCATCGCAAAGCCGCATAAGAGCTGTCCCGGGCGCTTGCAGCTGCCGAGCGCGGCCAGAATATCCGGGTTGCGCGTCAGCTCGACCGTCAACTCGTCCGCGCCTTTCTTCATTTTCTCCTCGGCCATATGCGCCGGGCGGTAGTCGCCCACGGCGGCGGCCTTGATGATAAAGTCCTGCCCGACCGCACGCGCCAGCACCGCGTCATACATCTCCCGCGCGGATACAACGCGCACGAGCGTCACGCCGGCGGGCGTGTCCAGCGCGGTCGGCCCGGAGACCAGCGTTACCTCGGCCCCGCGCATGGCGGCACGGGCTGCGAGCGCATAGCCCTGCTTGCCCGAGGAATGGTTGGACAGGTAGCGCACCGGGTCGAGCGCCTCCTGCGTCGGCCCGGCGGTGACCAGCACGCGCCGCCCCTGCAAATCTTGCGGGGTGAGCGCCTTTTCGATGCCGTGCAGCAGCGCGGCCGTGTCGGCCAGCTTGCCGCGGCCATCGTCCCCGCAGGCCAGCCGCCCCGCCGCGGGGTCGACAATATGAAAGCCGCGCGCCCGGAGCGTCTCCAGGTTGCGCTGCGTCGCCGGATTGTCATACATGCCGGTGTTCATCGCGGGCGCTATGACGACCGGCGCCCGCGTAGCCAGCAGCGTGGTCGACACCATATCGTCCGCGATGCCGTGCGCCGCCTTGGCGATGATATTGGCCGTCGCTGGTGCGATCACGAACACATCCGCCGCCTTGGCCAGCGCGATATGCTCGACCTCCCACGCGAAATCGCGGTCGAACGTATCGACCACGACGCGGTTTGCCGACAGCGTTTCAAACGTCATCGGCGTGATGAACGCGGTGGCCGATTCGGTCATCAGCACACGCACCGCCGCGCCCGCGTGGCGCAGCTTGCTGACCAGATCCGCGGCTTTATATGCCGCGATGCCGCCCGTTACGCACAGGACGACCGTTTTTCCGGAAAGGCACATGCTTTACCGGTCCTCCTCCGGCACATCGCCGTCGTCCAGCTCCTCGTCGTCAAAGTCGTCAAACGGGCGCAGCTCGTCTTCATCCTTATCCTCGATGCGCTCGCCGTCTTCGTCTTCGTCTTCCTCGTCCTCTTCGTCAAGGTCGATCGCGTCCACATCGACCATCGCGGCCGCGATGGCGTTGTTCTGCGGGATGATGACCGGCGTTGTGCGCGGGCCGGGACGATAAACGACCGAACCCTCCGCGATCTCATCGAGCGCCAGCTTGACCGCCTTGTCAGACAGCTGCTCACCGCTTTCCTCGGCCTGATCGGCAATATCGCGCGCGCGCTGCGCGGCCAAATTGACGAGCAGATAGCGGTTGCCGACACGTTTCATCAGTTCCTGCATCGAAGGTTTCAGCATAGTGTGTTTTCTCCTTTATTTCCCTGAATAGATATGGTTTTTACTTATGTGCGCCGCGCCGCAAGGATGCCATGCAGCTCGCGCACGGCGCGGTCGATTTGGTCGTTTACCACAATGTGGTCAAACGCATCCTGCTGCCGCATTTCCTCCCGCGCGGTCTTCAACCGCTTTTGCACCTTTTCCTCGCTTTCCGTGCCGCGCCCGCGCAGGCGCGCGGCCAGCTCCTCAAACGACGGCGGCGCAATGAACACCAGCACCGCGTCCGGCCGCTTGCGCTTGACCTGCATCGCGCCCTGCACCTCGATCTCGAGGATAACGTCCAGTCCCTCACGCAGCTTGTCGTCGACCGGGGCTTCGAGCGTGCCGTAGCTGTTGCCCACATAGGTTGCGTGTTCGAGAAAAGCGTTTTCCTGCACCCGGCGGTCAAATTCCTCCCGCGAGAGGAAATAGTAGTGTACACCGTCCTGCTCACCCGGGCGGGGGCCGCGTGTGGTCGCGGAAACCGAAAGGAAGAGCCGGTCGTCCTCCTGAAGCAGCCGCGCCAGCAGCGTGCCCTTACCCGCGCCCGACGGGCCGGTGAAAATATACAAAGTGCCCTTACGCATCCTCGCCGCCTCCTTCTGTCGTCTCGCCCGCAAAGCGCGCGGCGACCGTTTCCGGCTGCAGCGCGCTGAGCACCACATGATCGCTGTCCATAATGAGCACGGCGCGGGTGCGGCGGCCGTAGGTGCCGTCCACCACCATGCCGCGGTCACGCGCCTCCTGCACCGTGCGCTTGACCGGCGCCGAATCCGGGCTGACGATGGCGATCAGCCGCGCCGCCGAGACCATGTTGCCAAAACCGATGTTGATGAGTTTCACCGCGCCGCCCCCTTTTATTCAATATTCTGTATCTGCTCGCGTATCTTTTCGATCTCGCCCTTGATATCGACCACAAGGCGCGCCATTTCCACATCGTTGGCCTTCGAGCCGATGGTATTGGCCTCGCGGTTCATCTCCTGCACCAAAAAGTCCAGCTTGCGGCCGACCGGCTGCTTCTCCTCTAGCATCAGGCCGAGCTGATGCAGGTGGCTGCGCAGGCGGACGGTCTCCTCGTCCACGGCGGTCTTATCCGCGTAGATGGCCGCCTCGGTCACGATACGGGTCTCGTCCACGCCCGCGTCAGCCAGCACCTCGCGCATCCGGGCGAGCAGCCTTTCGCGGTATTCGCGCACCCGCGCGGGCGCGCGTGTCTCGACCTCGCCCACCAGCGCCTCGATCGCGGCGCAGCGAGCGCGCACATCGTCAGCCAGCCTTGCACCCTCGCGCAGACGCATCTGGTCAAAGCTATCGCAGGCGGCAGCGAAGACTGCCGTCACATCGCCGGTCAGCTCGTCCGCGTCCTGCTCGACGCGCTCCGAGCCGAGCACGTCGGGCAGCTTGGCAAGGGTCATGGCGGTCACGTCCTCCCGCAGGCCGTAGGTCTGGGCAAGCTCGCGCAGCGCGGCCAGATAATGCGCGGCCAGCGCGTGGTTTACCGTCACATTGACCGCGCCGCCCCCCTCGACCTCGACGGCGACGAACACCTCCACCTTGCCGCGGGCGATGCGCGCGGCGGCCGCCTTTTTCACGGCCTCCTCCAGAAAGCTGTACTGCCGCGGCGCCTTGACCGCACAGTCCAGATAGCGGTGGTTGACCGCGCGCAGCTCGACGGTAATGGTCTTGCCGCCGCGCTGCTCCTTGGCGCAACCGTAGCCGGTCATACTTTTCATCATGCGTTATCCCCTTCTTAAGCCCTTAATCGGGCGGCAGCGTGCTTTGCAAGCGCGCAATCAAGCGCGACAGCCCAATGTCATAAAACCAAAAGATGATGTTGGCGGCCACGCACAGCAGCGCCAGCCGCGTCCAGCCGCGCGGCATCAGCCACGGCAGCAAGCCCTGCCGCACCAGCAGCAGCGCCGCCGCGAGCAGCACATTCCAATAAGCCAGCTTGCACCACCGCTGCATGCGGCGCGGCACACGCGCCTCGACCGCGTATTTCAAAATAGGGTATAGTCCCCCAAAAACGGCATAACCCAACACTATGCTCTTGCGCGGCACAACAAGCGCCGCCAGCGCGGCCGACGCAGCATACAGCAGCACGGCCGCGCGCAGTCCACCGTTCCGCATCAGCGGCACAGCCGTGCTCACCCCGGCGATCACGCACGCCGCCGCGCCCATCCACGGCCAAACGCTCCCCCCATACAGCAGGGCGACGGCCACGGCCGCAAGCAGGCCGCCCCGCGCCATCTCACGCGCGCTCAACTCAGCAGCCGCCTCCGCAGCAGGCATTCAGGCAGCAGTTGCAAATGGCCATCTGCACACAGCAGTCGCACACATTGGCCTCGGCCATCGGCCGGTAGCCGCCATAGCCGCCCGACATATTCAGATTGTTGAGTGCCGTGCGGTACTCACCGTTGAGCGGGTCCATCTGGCAAGCCTGCGTATAAGCGCGGCCGGCCTCGTCGTACCAGCCCTTGCGGTGGTACACCGTGCCCATCAGGAAGAACCATTCAGCATCCCGCTCGGTCGAGCGCTGCAGCAGAGACTCCGCAAGGCCGAGGTTGCGCTGGTTGATCGCCAGACGCACCCGGCTGTACAGCGCGGCATTCGGCCCTGCATAGGCGTTCTGCCCCGCATAAGAACCGTATTGCTGCTGCCCGGCGGCAGAGCCGTATTGCTGACCGTCCGCACCGGACGCGCCCCCGGCGCGCCCCGCCCGCTCGTTCATGATCATGTCGTAGGCCTCGTTGATCTCCTTCATGCGCGCCTCGGCCAGATCGGCAAGCGGATTGTTGACATAGTTGTCGGGGTGGTATTTGCGCGCCAGCTCGCGGTAGGCGCGCTTTACATCGTCATCGCTCGTCTGCGGCGTAACGCCCAGCACCTTATAGGGATCCATGCTTGCCCCATCCTCCGTTCGTCTGGTATGTGCCGTCCAGCACCTGCCGGGTGACGACCGGCATACCCAGAAAAATAATATTGCGGATCAGCTCCGCGTCCTGCCGTGCGTCAAGCAGGTCAAACGCCATGCACACATCGGCAAGCGAACGCTCCAGCGTGCGCTCGAGCGGCTCTTTTATCTCTGTCAGGTCGGCGGTGCGCAGCCCATAGCGGCGCACAACGGGATTATAACTCCCGGCCTTGATATCCTCGCCGGCGTCCTGCGCGGCATCCAGCAGGTACAGCCAGCGGCCGATGTGGTAAAACATCTGCCGCAGCACGCGCTCGCGGCTGTCCCCCGTATGCGGCACGGCGGCAGCGGTCAGTCTGGCCGAGGCATCTGCCGCGCGATCCATCGAGTCGCAGTTTTGCTGCTCAAGCATGTGCAGCGCGGCAAGCGCCTCGACCATCTCAGCATTGGCGTCGGGCAGGCGCGCGCTGGCCTTGCGGTAGCCCCGACGGCCGAGCAGGCACAGCAGCCTTGCGGCAAGGCGCTTGATGCCCCGCTCATCCCGCACGCTGTCCTGCAATTTGTGGTAGGTCAGCAGCACGCTGACATCAGCCGCGCGCGTAAGCGCCGCATCGGTCTCCGCGCAGGACTGCCTGACCAGCGGATGGGCAGCGCAGCGCTTTTGGCAGGGCGGCGCAGCGCTTTGCTCGCCGCAGCCGATGACCAGCGCAAAAAAGGTCATATCATAGCTCAAAAACAGGGTATAAAAGTGGCCGTACTGCGCGCGGATCGTGTGGCACAGCCCGCAGTACACCTGCCGGAACCGCTCCGCCTCCTTGACGCGCAGCTCAGCCTTGACCGGACGGATAAAGCCAAACATTGCAAGTCCCTTTCGCACCGCGCGGCGCGCGGTTGTTTGTCATCGGACGCGGGACGGCGTACCCGCCCAGCGGATGCAATGAATATAATTCTACCGAACTTTTACCGATAAGACAAGAGAAAAGCGAAAGAAACCCGCAAAAATTCATAAAAAATTCAGAGCCGCCGGACGATCTCAAACGGTATCGCACCCCGGCGCTTCATCCCGCGGCTATACAGCACAGCACCCAAAATGCCGCACAGAAACAGTATCCCGCCGAGCAGCGCGCTCATCCCGCCGCCCGCGTGCAGCAGGCCGCCGATGCCGTAGCCGATGAAAAACAGCACAAGCGGCAGCAGGTAGACCAGCATGGCAAAGCCGAGCACCTGCCCGGTCTCGCCCTCGATCAGCACCCGCTCGCCCACCTGCGCGTCTGCGCGGTTGCGCGCGGTAACGTACAGGATCTGCGTCTCCAGCCCGCCGCAGCCACCGCACTTGGCGCAGTCGTGTCCGCAGGCCGAGCGGCGCGTGACCTCGATCTCGGCCATGCCGTCCGGCAGCAGCTTTTTTATCGTTCCCTGTTGGGTCATCATATTCCCTCCTCAGCCCAAAACGGGCGCAAATTCTTCCATAATACGGTGCGCGGCCTTAATGCCGTCCACCGCGGCCGACATGATGCCGCCCGCGTAGCCCGCACCCTCGCCGCAGGGGATGAGACCGGCACAGCCAAGGCCGAATAGGTCAATCCCGCGCGTGATGCGTACAGGCGACGAGGTGCGCGTCTCCACGCCGGTCAGCAGCGCGTCCGGCGCGTCAAAGCCGCGTATCTTCCGCCCGAAATACGGCAAACTGTCCCGCAGCATGGCCTGCGCGAAGGGCGGCAGACAGGCGGCGGCCTCTCCGTACACCACACCGAGCGGATAGCTCGGCTCGACCGTGCCCGCGCGCCGGGTCGTCCTGCCCGCGAGAAAGTCACCCACGCGCTGGCAGGGCGCGCGGTACGAACCGGTCTGCGCATAGGCCGCGCGCTCGATTTGCCGCTGCAAGGCAACGCCGCCGAAGGGCGTGCCGTCGGCAAAATCCGCCGGCTCGACCGAGACGGCAAGCGCGGCGTTTGCGTTTCTGCCGTCGCGCGCATGGTAGCTCATACCGTTTACGACAATCGTCTCCGGCTCGCTTTGCGCCGCGACGACCACACCACCCGGACACATGCAGAACGAGTAGCAGGCCCGTCCTCCCTCACGGCGGGACAGGTTGTATTCGGCGGGCGGCAGCAGCGGATGCCCGGCCAGCGCGCCGTACAGCGCGCGGTCAAGCGCGCTTTGCAGATGCTCGATGCGCACACCGACCGAAAACGCCTTCGGTTCAAAGTATACCCCGTTTTGGTGCAGCGCCGCAAAGGTGTCCCGCGCCGAATGGCCGACTGCCAACACGGCTCGCTCGCAGGCGAGCATATCTCCGCCCGCCTCTACCGCGCACAGCGCGCCGCCGCGCAGTCGAACGCCGGTCAGCGCCGTGTGAAAGCGCACCTCTCCGCCGTTCTGCACGATATCGTGCCGCATGGCGCGCACGACGTTTTTTAAGATATCCGTGCCCACATGGGGCTTTGCTTTTTTGACGATATCGCCCGGCGCGCCGTGCGCGGCCAGCGTTTCCAGCACGGTGTCGCAGAGCGGGTCACCGATGCGGGTGGTCAGCTTGCCGTCCGAATACGCGCCCGCGCCGCCCTCGCCGAACTGGATGTTGCTCGCCGGGTCAAACGCGCCGCCCGACCAGAACGCCTCGACCGCCCGGTCGCGCGCGGCAAGGTCGCCGCCGCGCTCCAACACAAGCGGCGCATAGCCATGCTTGGCCAGCGTGTACGCGGCAAACAGTCCGGCAGGCCCCAGTCCGATGACCACCGGCCGGTGCGCCAGCCGCTTGCCGCCGCACGGCACGGCCGGTTTTTCGTTGGATTTATAGCGCACGGTGGGTATTTGCAGCTTGTCCACCCACGCCTGCTCGTCCACCGGCGCATCCAGCCGCACCGAGTACACGCGGGTGATCTTGCCGCGCCGCGCGTCGATGCTGACGCGGCAGACGGCGGCCTGCGTCTCGTCCGAGACGAGGCCGGTCAGCCGGCGCGCCTGATGCAGCGCCAGTTCCTCCGGCTCGTCAAACGGCAGGCGGATGCCTGTGACCAGAATGCTCATGCAGCGCTCCCGCCTTCTCCGTCCGGTGCGTCCGTAGGCATCATGCCTTCCGCGCCTCCCCCGTCCGGCGTGCCCCCCGCGTCTCCCGCGGGGTCTTCGCCCGTGTCCGAGCCTGTCCCGGTGATCTCGATCATCACCTGCACATCCTCCTCGACCAGCGCCACGCCTGCCGGCAGACCGGATACCACAACCACGCCCTTGATCGAATGGGTACCCGCGCCAAGAGCGGACGAGTCAAAGGTCAGCCCAATCTTAAAGCTGTTCGCATCGACCTCGGCCAGCGCGCTCTCGCTGCCGCGCAGCTCGACCTCGACCTGCGGGGTAACGACTGCGGTCTGATACGCGCCGGTGTCGGCCGCCGTATCGGTCGGCACAAAGCTGGTTACCTGCAGCTTACGGGTCGAAACGCCGTCGACCGTGACGGTCACCTTGGCGTATTGGGGCTGCCCCTCGTCCAGCCGGACGCCATCGGGCAGCGGGATGCGTATTTCGAGCGGCACATCAATTTTGATGCTGCCAAGGTCGATCTCGCCGAGGTTGATGACGCTCATGCCCGCAATGACATTCGGGTCGCCCACCACATTGATGCTGCCCGGCTCAATGCTGACCTTGGTCTGCGCGGCGCTGACCGTGCCGCCATCCTTGAGGGTGACGGTCAACGGGATGGTCTCGATCGGATAGACCGGCAGACGCACCTTGATCTTGCCTGTTTTGCAGGTGACATGGCCGTTCGTGATCGGCTGCCCCGCGTCACTGTACAGTGTCAGCGCGCAGTCCTCGGTCACCGTGGCCTGTCTGCCCTCCGCGCTGATGACAGCATAGGCGTATGCCACACCGTCCAGCTCGGAGGCCGGCCCCTCGATGGTCACCCGGTCGGTGGTGACCGGCTCGGGCTTGCCGATGCGGTAGCCGTTTGCCGGTGTGCCCGCGGCATCGACGCGCACCGGTACGGTGGCCGTCGTCACCTTATCCACCCGCACATGGATCGAGCGCGGCGAGATACTGCTCACCTCTACGCCCGCGCGCGAAACCACGACGCTGACAGCAAGGTCGTACTCGCCCGGCTCGCTGATGCCGGATAGGTCGATCTCGGCCGTGATGCGCCGCCGCAGATCGTCCTTGTTCTGTATCTGGTTGCGCGGCCCGCTCACCTGCACGAACACGCCGTCGGCCTCGGCCTCGATCAGCGACAGGCCGTGTACAGCCAGCAGCTGGCTCTCTCCCTTTACTGTGACCGGAAAATCAGAAAAGCTGACCGTGCGGTTGGGGTTTTCCTCATCCATCACGATCGCCCACAAAACAAACGCCAGCACGAGCGACAGCAGGCGCAGCCAAATATCATGCTTTTTGATGAACTGGCTCATTTGCCCGCGCCCCCCTTCCACATGTTGCGCAGGGCGGTCAGGCGGCTTTCCCGTTTATCGCCGCCCAACAGCTCGGCCTCGAGCACCTTGCGCAGCACCTCGACCGGCAGATGGCGCTTGAGCATGCCGCCGATGGCGACCGAGATCGCGCCCGTCTCCTCGCTGACGACGACCAGCACACTGTCGGCCGATTCGCTCATGCCGACGGCGGCGCGGTGGCGCGTGCCGAGGTCGCGCGACAGGTTCTGGCTGCCCGAGAGCGGCAGCACGCAGCCCGCGGCGTATATGCGCCCCTCGCGCACGATCATGGCGCCGTCGTGCAGCGGGCTGTTTTTGAAAAAGACGTTTTTGATGACCTCGGGCGAGGGCAGCGCATCCACCAGCGTACCGGTGGCGACGATCTCGCCCAGCCGCTCATGCCGCTCAAACACGATCAGCGCGCCCGTTTTGCTGGCCGACATATCCGCGCAGGCCGACACGGCTGCGTCGATCGCGGCCTGCACCGCGCCGGGATCGCCCGAGGAAACAAAGAGGCGGCTCAAGCTGCCCTTGCCCACCTGCTCGAGCAGGCGGCGCAGCTCGGGCTGGAAGATGATGACCAGCATGAACGGCGCATAGGTAAACACCATGCGCAGGATAAAGCTGATGGTGGTCAGCTCCATCGCGCTGGTCAGCAGCAGCGCCGCCGCCAGCACGATGATGCCCTTGATGAGCCGCTCGGCGCTGGTGTCCTTGAGCAGCTTCATCAAGCGGTACATGATGTAGGCCACGAGCAGGATATCCACCACGTCCACAAAGGATATCGTCGTCAGCCCTCTGAAATCCGGCACCAGCTCATCGAGCCGTATCGTGAAAAAATCGCCGGAGAAAAGGTTTTGTAAATTCTCCATAAATCGACCTGTCCTGTTTCAAGCTCCGTTTTTTTGCGCCAAATCCACGCGCGTACTTACTAATTTATTATATTACCACAAATCCCCCGCGCTGTATAGCGCCGGTATGCGTTTTCACAGATTTTTTACCGTCTCGCGCAGCACGCCCGCCGCCTGCTCGAGCTGGCGCGCGGTCGAATAAAAGGACATGGAAAAGCGAACCGTACCGGTCTGCTCGGTGCCCGCTGTGCGGTGGGCGAGCGGCGCACAGTGCAGTCCCGCCCGCACGGCGATCTGCCGCCGCGCGAGCGCGTCGGCTAGCGTTTCGCACTTCACACCGCGCACACGCAGCGACAGCACGCCGGTCTGCGACGGGTGGGCAAAGCATTCGATGCGCTCCTCGCGCGACAGCGCGCGCGCAAACTCGGCGGCGAGCCTCCGCTCATGCTTTAATATGCGCGCCGTGCCAACCGCGCGCACGAATGCGATGCCGGCCGCCAGCCCCGCCGCGCCCGGCACGTTGGGCGTGCCGCTTTCGAGCGCGTCGGGCAGAAAATCCGGCTGCTCCATCTGCTCGGACAGGCTGCCCGTACCACCTGCGAGCAGCGGCCGCGCCGCGATCCGGTCGTCCAGCGCAAGCAGCAGTCCCGTGCCCTGCGGGCCGTACAGTGCCTTGTGGCCGGGCATACACACCGCGGCCAGACAGGGGTATTTGCCCACGTTGATATCCAGTATGCCCGCCGATTGAGATGCATCCAAAATCAGCGGCACGCCCCGCGCCGTGAGCAGC
>NZ_JALFLA010000010.1 GCF_022775115.1 Agathobaculum sp. | reverse complement strand
CCTGGAAACACTGCCCGCTCAGCTCGGCTGTGATTACGCCGGCACCCTCATCAAGGGGGATATGTTTGGAACCAGTCTGGTGGACGAAAAAAACCGGGAGAAAATGCTGGCTCCTTTTACGCAGATGGGACGAACCTTTGCTCAAACCGGCTGTTTTGAGAAGGCCGCTGTGGATGCCTTTGCCGGGCCGGAATATATGCCGGAAAAGCAGATCCGCATGTACAATCTGGTTGGTAAGCACATTTCCCGGTTCTTTATGGGTCATATTGCCAAGAAGCTGGGCTGCAAGGAAAAATTGGATGCCAGACCCTATGAAAGAGAAGCAGGGATACGGAAATAAAAGACAGAAAACAGGAATTTGCGGAGGTGAGTATGCAATGGAAAATACAAGCTGCCCTTGTAAAAAAGAAAAATGTATTCGTCATGGGGACTGTGAAGAATGCAGAAAACACCATATTGAATCAAAAAGGCAAAGACCTGTGGCATGCGAAAGAAATCACAAATCATTGAGGCAATCGACAGTAATGATTGAAGCAATATTATTGATAATCCGTCCGTTTTCAGAACAAATGGCAGAAGCATGTACATACGCACAGAGAAATTATTTTCGGGGAAGGGATAGAATACTATGAAAAACGGGAAAAAGGATCGCCTTGCGGGCTATCTGCTCTGGGCCTTCGGGATTGCGTGGATCCTGCAAATTGCAGCAGGCATGATGTTTCGAGCCGGGGCCAGCTTGGCCTACTCGGGGCTATTGGCAGTTTCCATGTTCGCGCCGCTGCTTGCGGCAGTTTTGTCCGGAGCAGGTGTCAAAGGAATGGGCTGGAAGCCCCGTATTAAAGGAAACATCCGCTGGATCATGGGCGCCTGGTTTGTTCCGGCTATCCTGGGAACCATAGGCGCCGTGCTGTATTTCCTGATGGTGCCGGATGCGCTGGACACATCGTTCTCGTATATTTACAACACATTGGGAGCAGAGGGTATCCGGCAGCTGGAAAGCAGTGGCCTGTCGGTCCAGCAGTACATCATCATCAGCTGTGTGGCATCCCTGACCTATGCCCCCTGGCTGAATATGCTTTTTGCGGTGGGAGAGGAAGCCGGTTGGCGCGGTGTGTTGTATCCCGCGCTGAAAAGCCGCTGGGGAGTTCTGAAGGGAAGAATTGCCGGTGGGATCATCTGGGGAGTCTGGCACTGGCCGATCATGCTTCTGGCAGGCTATGAATACGGCACCTCCTATTGGGGCGCTCCCGTGACAGGGCCGCTGCTGTTCTGCCTGATTGCAACTTCCATGGGTATTTTGTTGGATTTCTTCTACGAAAAGACGAACTGCATCTGGATTCCCGCATTGTGCCATGGAGCGTTCAACGCTTTTGTGGGCGTTCCGACAATTTTCCTAAATCCGGCATATGGAGACCGGCTTTTGCTTGGACCGCTGATGGTCGGACTGGTGGGTGGACTGCCGATGGTTTTGCTGGCGGCTTGGATCTGTGCCAAAGACAGGGAAAAGCAGATAACACCAGAAGAAAAATGACATATGGAAGCGAAAACAGGCAACTGAACTTTGAGGAGGTACATAACGATGAAGAAAATGATTGCATATTGCGGGCTGGATTGTGAGAAATGCGATGCGTATATCGCAACAGTGCACGACGATCAGGCATTACGCGAAAAAACCGCAAAAGCATGGGCCGAGCTGAATCAAGCGCCGATTCTGCCGGAACATATCAATTGTCAGGGCTGTCGTGCGGAGGGAATCAAAACGGTGTTCTGCGACAGCCTTTGCCAGATCCGCCAGTGTGCGCTGAAAAAAGGCGCCCATACCTGCGGAGACTGCGGGGAACTGGAAAAATGCCAGACTGTTGGTATAATTCTCGCAGATAACCCGGGGGCATTGAAGAATCTAAAGGGATAAAGCATATGGGAATATTTGACTATTAAAAGGAACAAATTATGAACTGGGAAAGCAGTCTTGATTGTGGTATCGGTGCTTCTGGTCATTGGTCTTTTTGCAGGCGGAATCTACCTCAAATCCATCGGTGACTATAAAGCGAAGGTGAACGCGCTTCCCTTTGATGAAATCGACCTGACAAAGGTAGAAGACGGCGTATATGAAGGTCAGTGCGATACCGGCGTTGTCCGGGCAAGGGTTCAGGTCACTGTCCGGGACCACCAGCTGGAAAGCATTGAACTTTTGAAACATGAAAACGGAAGAGGTACTCCGGCGGAAGCAATTCTGGACCAGATGGTGCGCACTCAGACCACAGCAGTGGATGCCGTCAGCGGTGCTACCTGCTCCAGTAAGGTCATTCGCAAAGCCGTGGAGAACGCTATAACAGAGGGACTTCCAAATTAAGTGTTGTAAACCCAGTGCCATGGAAGGAGCGGTATACATGAACTGTATTTTGAGAAAATGGCGGCTGTCGGACGCAGCGGATCTGGCAGCAGCATTGAACAACAAAAAAAGTCCTCAACAATCTGCGGGACGGACTTCCCTATCCCTACACAGAGCAGGATGCCCGTGACTACATCTGTGCAATGCTCTCTGCGGACGAAACCGGCACCTTTGCCTATGCCATCACGCAGAATGACCGTGCCATCGGCAGCATCGGCGCCTTCCGGCAGAGCAATATCCACAGACAAACGGCAGAGCTGGGCTACTATCTGGCGGAGGAATACTGGGGCCGGGGTATCATGACGGAGGCCATCCGGCAGCTTTGTGCAATCATCTTTGATACGACCGATATCCTGCGCATCTATGCCGAGCCCTTCGCCTACAACACCGGCTCCCGGCGGGCACTGGAGAAGGCGGGATTTTGCTATGAGGGCACCATGAAAAATAACGCCGTGAAGAACGGCAAGGTTCTGGATATGGCTCTCTACAGTCTGACCCGCACCATGGAGCCGTACCCTGTCCGCAGACTCACCAAAGAAGAGATCCCGGTGGCATTGGAGCTGTGCTGGCGGGTGTTCCTGGAGTTTGAAGCGCTGGAGTACTCACAGGAGGGCATTGACCATTTCCGGACAAGTCTGGGAGATCAAGAGCGAATTCCCATGCTGACCTTTTATGGCACTTTTGATGGCGACAAACTTGTTGGAACACTCTGTATGAGAGCGCCGCAGCATATCGGCGGTTTCTTTGTCGATGCGGTCTATCACCGCCGGGGGATCGGCAGGCGATTGTTCGAGGCCATGCGGCAGGATTATGCACGACAGGTGTTCACGGTCAATTCTTCCCCCTACGCGGTGGAGGTCTACCGTCATCTCGGCTTTGTCCCGACGGGAGAAGAGCAAACCGTTGATGGCCTGCGGTTTACACCCATGCAGTACAGCGCACAAACCGAGGAAGATGGAAATGCGATATGATCTTGACATTGTGGTAACCCTTCATTGTACTTCGAACGCCGTCTATGCCATCAGTGTTCAAAGTAGCAAGCCCTCGAAGCGAATAATCCCAATCAGGAGGAAGACTGAGTATCTTTGACAGTAATCCCACAGCTTTAAGAGAAAGTCCTTTGTTCCTGAGATGATGATTCTGCATCATCGTAAAGCCTTCGTATTTGTGGACTCCAATCTTCGATTCCTGATTAGCTCTCTTTCTCATAAGGCTTCAACCTCCGTGTGGAAAGCGTGTGCGGGGAATAAGGACATTCCGCAAAGACGCAGGACTGATACTTCCAATAGGGACCATGGAACTGACATGACCGGCATTCCGGGCAAATACCATCGAAGCCGCTATCGTAATGTGAATAAGGCTTTTCCTGCATACAGAGTTGAAAGATGCGCATAAAGAATGGCTTCGAAAAGTAAAGAAGGACATTGCCAGCCAAAGTTCTCCGGCGGATATTGCTTTGCGTGATTTTTCGATGGTCTTGAGTTCATTTCAAGCTCTGAAGAATTAGTAAATAGGGCTATTGTTCGCTTTAATACAGGAAATCCGCCTGGGAAAGATCGTAAGTACGGTGATGCAATCAACTGGGAAACCCTGTTAGAAAGTGTTCCCTGTGGTGAAGATCTTTTCTTTATCTCAGCAGATAAGGACTATGCTTCGATCTTTGATGATAAGCAGTTTCATCCGTTTTGGCTCAAGAATGGGAGAAAAAGAAATCGCCTAAAATTATCTTCTTCAAATCACTGGGTGAGTTCCTGAAGAAGCACTTCAAGGACATCGAGCTTCGCGTGGAAAAGGAAAAGGATGAATTGATTGAAAAACTGGCCAGAAGCAGCAGTTTTGCTACAACTCACGCCATTGTCAAGGAGCTGTCAGCTTTTTCGGATTTAACTGTGCGTCAAATTCAAGATATTTGTTCCGCCGCTATACATAACCGTCAAATTTCTTGGATCTTATCCGATGATGATGTCTATGAGTTTTATAAAGGCCTGATAGAGAAAAAGAGTGTCAAAGATTCTGGTGATCCAGATATTTCATCCATTCGAAAGACAATTACTGAAATCACCGAGGAAAAGACTGGAGAAGCCTCCGAAGACGAAGAACTTCCTGATTGTTTTTTCTGAAGATGTAATCTTTTATTTTCAACTTCCCTGATAGGAAAGCAACAGGCATGACCGGCTTCGGTCATGCCTGTTGTCGTTCATTATCACTTGTGTAGTGGTGGCCTTTTTGCCCTGTAAATCCGTTAAATTTTCTACTCCATTTTTACGCCATTGGCGTATGGATCCGCAGTGAAAACCGGTGGGTTTTATTCCGCCCGGTCTTCTATAAAAGTCAATGTTTTCAAGCGTCGGCGGCTTTCATCACAGAGACGGAGATCCTTATGAAACCGGCTCGGATACGTCGATACCTAATTTCATATATTCTTGTCTCTCCTTTATTTATCAGCGCGTTCTAAGGTTTTACGCCATTTTCTCATATGTTCTGATGACATCACAGCGGCAAACGCTTATAGGGCGAAAGCACCCAAGCTGTGCCGCCGGTGATATCATTATCAAATAGTCGTTATAATAGCGGCTTTGCGGCTATTATAACACAGCGGTCGGCTATCCTCAAGCAGATAATTTATCAAATCACGCAAGCTGTTCGACAGCCTGCTTTGAAAATCCATCTCCATGCGTGGAAAACCGCATACTTTCTCTGGCATTTTGCGGCTGTTTGGAGTATACTATGCTTAACAGCTTGCGTCAGGAGGTCGTTTCCATGCCCGCTTTTGCCACGCACCACATCTTTGCCACCACTGTGCAGCGCGTCACCTGCGACGCTGCCGCGCACCTCATTGAGCTATACCCCGCTGGCTACCGCTGGGGCGCGCAAGGCCCCGACCCGCTTGCCTTTTACCACGCGCCCTTTTCGGGCGCGATGGGGCGCTTGGCTCGCCGAATGCACAACGAGCCGCCCGGTGCGCTGTTTGAAGCCCTGTGTGATGCCGCGCTCACCCAGCACGATACCGCCGCTTTGGTGTATGTGTTCGGCTTTTGCACCCATTATGCACTCGACCGCGTCTCGTATTCCTTTATCGAAGCACAGGCCGACCGGCTGGCGCTGTTCATGACCGGCTACTCGGCGGAAGCACGGCGGCAGCTGGTCAAAAGCGATCTGGACGGCATTCTGATCTCGCACTATATCTCGCCCGATGCGGCGCAGTTCGAAGCCTTCCGCCTGCTCGACCCGACCGCCGCGGAATGCACCGTGCTCTCCCGCGTGCTGGCCAGCGCCGTCCGGCGCGTATACGGCGTGCGCCTGTCGCCCGCGGCCGTTTACCGTTCGCTGCACGATATGCGCCGCGTGCTCCGTCTGGCGCACAGCGGGGTGAGCGTGCGCGCCCGTCTCCAACGCTTTGAGCATCTGACTGGCAAAGCCGGCCTTGCCTCCTCGCTCATCCGTCCCCCCGCGCCGCTGCCGGCCGACTGCGCCAATCAGGCGCACCGCCCGTGGCCTTCTCCCAGTGGGGAGCGTAGCGAGTCCTTCTGCGACCTGTTTGACGCGGCCGTGCCGCTCGCCGTCTCACTTCAGCGTGCGGTGCTCGACCGATATTATCAGCAAAAACCTCTCGATTCGCGCTTTTTCCCCACCGATTTCACCGGACACAGACCGGAAAATTAAAAAACTGAAAACTTATCGACAGATTTCGTATGACTTCTCCCTTTCAAGGGTCTATCCTGTTCATTGTTACCGAACTGTAACCTTTGGACTGTGAAAGGAGGGATCATGGAGCATATTTCCGGAGGAGGCTGCATAAGCCGTCCATCCGCGCTCCATACTATTGTCATGCGAAATCTGTTATCTTTTTGCTTCGGCCTGTTTTCCGCGCTGCTGTATCTGCTGGCGCGGCTCGTGCTCGCGCTTGACCGGCTGATTGGCCGCGTCCGCTCGCTTGCTGTCTGGGAACATATCCGCCATAAGCTGCACGCCGCCGGGCGGTACCGTCTTGCCTGCGCCTTGGCGGCCTTTGTGCCGTTCTTTCTGCTGCCCGGCGCGCTGCTGACCCAGCCCGGTCTGTTGGTCACGGCCAATGGCCGTCCGCTTGGGCTGATCGAAAGCCGGGACATGCTGACCACTGCGGTCAGCGAGATCGAGCAGAGCGCCTCGACCCTGTCCGGCCATACCTATGCGCTGCCAATCACGTTGGACGCCCACCCGAGCAGCGGCACGGCCAATCAATTCCTGACGGGTACCGAGCTGCGCGACCTTCTGGTCAACGAGTCCGGCGAGCTGGACGTGCTCGCCCTGATCTCGATCGACGGTGCGCCCGCGGGGCTATGCCGCACGACCAACGACGCACAGACGCTGCTCGACCGCGTCAAGGCGCAGTACACCACTGCGTCCGACGAAAACACGCAGTTCATGCAGCAGGTGCGCGTTGACCGCGTGATCGCGGAAACCACACTCGTATCCGAGCTGGGCGCGCTGTATGACTACCTCAGCCCGCGCCTTGATGTGACCGCGACCCGCTCGGTGACATACAGTGAGGAGATCCCGTTTGAGACTGTCACCCGTGAAAACGACCAGCTTGCGCAGACCTACCGGGAGACCGTGCAGCAGGGCCGCCCGGGCGAGGCCGTCGTTACCGCCGAGATCACCACGGTGGACGGACAGGAGCACGGCCGCACGGTCGTCGAGCGCACGGTTTTGAGCGATGCAGTCACCGAGATCGTCGAGGTCGGCACACGCAACATCGGCATCGGCACGGGCGAGTTCCAGACACCGCTGACCAGCTATACCTTTACCTCGGCCTTCAAATGGCGCTGGGGACGGCTGCACGGCGGCGTCGACCTTGCCGCCCCGGAGGGCACGCCGGTATACGCAGCGGATAACGGCAAGGTCATCTTCGCCGGAGAGGGCGGCGGCTATGGCTGGTATGTCATCCTTGACCACTGCAACGGCTTCAAAACGCTGTATGCGCACAACACCGCACTGCTCGTCTCGGTGGGCGACGTGGTTGACAAAGGCGCGCGCATCGCGCTTTCCGGCAATACGGGCAACTCGACCGGACCGCACCTGCACTTTGAGGTGATGGTCAACGATGAAAAAGTTGACCCACAGCAATATGTATCTATCTCGTAAAAACAAACCGCTATGGCCAAGCCATAGCGGTTTGTAATGCGCGAGAATGCTTACCCTCAGCGCTTGTTAGAGCGCTTCCAGATATGCATCTTGTCCGCGTCCGCAATCAGCTGCTCGCGGAAGTCAGGATGTGCGACCGAGATCAGCGCCTCGGCGCGCTGCCACGAGGACAGGCCCTTCAGGCAGACCTTGCCGTACTCGGTAACAAACCAGTGTACGCACGGACGCGCGTCGGTCACGACCGAGCCATGCTCAAGCGTCGGCCGGATGCGGGAAGCGATCGAGCCGTCCTTGTTCTTGAAGGTGGACGAGCAGCAGATAAAGCTCTTGCCGCCCTTGGACAGATATGCGCCGAGAACAAAGTCCAGCTGGCCGCCCGCACCCGATATCTGCTTGACGCCCGAGGTCTCCGCGTTGACCTGACCGAACAGGTCGATATCGACCGCGTTGTTGATCGAGATGAAGTTATCGAGCTGCGCGATGGTGCGCGCGTCGTTGGTGTACGACACGGGGGCGGACATGCACTCCGGGTTGTTATTGACAAAGTCATACAGCTTCTGAGTGCCCGCGCCAAAGGCAAACACCTGACGACCCTTGTCGATCGTCTTTTTCGAGCCGTTGATCTTGCCCGCAGCCGTGATATCGACAAACGCGTCGACATACATCTCCGTATGTACGCCCAAATCCTTCAGGTCGGAGTCCGCGATCATCGAGCCGACCGTGTTGGGCATACCGCCGATGCCAAGCTGCAGGCAGGCCCCGTTCGGAATCTCCTCAACGATCAGCTTGGCCACCGCACGGTCAACATCGGTCGGCGCGCCGCCCGCACCCAGCTGACCCATCGCCGGATTCTCGCCCTCGACGATCATATCCACCTGCGAGATATGCACAGCATCCTCAAAGCCGCCAAGGCAGCGCGGCATATTCTTATTGACCTCAACAATGACCACATCGGATACTTCGCAGACCGCCCGCAGGTGCGAGGCGTTCGGGCCAAAGCTGAAGTAGCCGTGCTCATCCATCGGCGCGACCTGGAACATGGCCACATTGACACGGCCGACGTTCTCACGATACCAACGGGGCAGCTCGGAATAACGCAGCGCACCGTAGAAGCCGAAGCCCGCCGTGCAGGCCTTACGCTCGATACCGCCCATGTGCCACGAGTTCCAAGTGATCTTGCTCGCCACATCCGGGATCTGGAAGACCGCGGGCGTCCACATCAGAACGCCGCCGCGGAAGTTTACGTCCGTCAGCTCGTCCATACGCGCGGCAAGTGCCTTGTCCAGTGCGATGGGTGTGCCGGTGCACCAGCCGTAGTCGACCCAGTCACCCGATTTGACCGCCTTGACGGCCTCGTCCGCCGTCGTCAGTTTCTGCTGATAAAGTGCTGCGTAATCCATCTGCCAAAACCTCCGTTTATTTCTTGATTTGCAAGTATTTGTTTCAGTATACTATACTATACCTTTTTGGTCAAGAGCAATCTGTGCATCTTGCCAAGAGTTTTATCCCGCCCGATATCCAGCGTATTCCAAATTAATACTTGAGAAGAGCGACCTTACGGGTGTATAATAAAATCAAATCATTGTTTGCCCGGCAGACAAGAAAAGGAGAATGCACTATGTTTGAAAGTTTGATTGCAACCCTGAAAGCGGACAAGCGCAAGATCGTGTTCACCGAAGGCCCCGATCCCCGCATCCTCGAGGCTGCCGCCCGCTTGAAGAAGGACGGCCTGCTCGATTCCATTCTGGTTGGCAATGTGGACGAGGTCAAGGCGGCCGCAGCCGCCGGCGGCTTTGATATCGACGGCATGGAAATCATCGACCCTCTCACCTACGACGGCATGGACGAGATGGTCGCCGCCATGGTCGAGCTGCGCAAGGGCAAGATGAGCGAGGAGGACTGCCGCAAGGCGCTCTCCAAGGGCAACTACTTCGGCACCATGCTGGTCAAGCTGGGCAAGGCTGATGCGCTGCTCGGCGGCGCGACCTACTCGACCGCCGACACCGTTCGCCCCGCGCTTCAGATTATCAAAACCAAGCCGGGCAACAAGATCGTCAGCTCGTGCTTCATCCTGCGCCGCGACGGCAAGGACGGCGGCGACGAGCTGTACGCGATGGGTGACTGCGCGATCAACATCCAGCCGAACGAGGATGAGCTGGTAGAGATCGCCGTCGAGACCGCCAAGACCGCCAAGGCCTTCGGTATCGACCCCAAGGTTGCCCTGCTGTCCTACTCGACCAAAGGCTCGGGCAAGGGTGAGACTGTTGACATGATGAAGAACGCCACCGAAAAGACCAAGGCCGCTGCACCCGAGCTTGCCGTGGACGGCGAGCTGCAATTTGACGCAGCGTTCTCCCCGGTCGTGGCCGCTACCAAGTGCAAGGGCTCGCCGGTCGCCGGTCAGGCCAACACCTTCATCTTCCCGGATATCAACGCGGGCAACATCGGCTACAAGATCGCTCAGCGTCTGGGCGGCTTTGAGGCCTACGGCCCGATCCTGCAAGGTCTGAATGCGCCGATCAACGACCTGTCTCGCGGCTGCGACGCGAACGAAGTCTACCAGATGGCCATCATCACCGCCGGCCTGAAGTAAGCCGCGGACACACCGCGTATACTTAGCAAGCGGGCTTCAGGATATCCTGAAGCCCGCTTTCCCCTGCCATGCGCACAACAAAACGGAGGGCATCCACCCTCCGTTTTTTGCATGACATACCGGTCATGGCGCGGCATCCGTTTCAGCTTGCACCGTTTGCTCGGCGCGCGCCTTTTCTGCGGCTGCGCGCCGCTCCTTGGCGGATACCGGCGGCATCTCATCCGTACTCTCAACAAACGCCTTAGTCTCGGGGTCAAGCCGTTTCGTGCCCCGATAGTCGTTGGTATCAGTTGACAGACCGCGTTTTTTGAGCAGATTGTTGAAGGTCTCGGTCAGTACACTGTACAGCACGGCGAACAGCGGCACACCGACCGCCATGCCCACAAAGCCGAACACGCCACCCGCCAGCAGGATCGCAAACATGACCCAGAAGCTGGACAGTCCGGTCGAGTTGCCGAGTATCTTGGGCCCGAGGATATTGCCGTCAAACTGCTGCAAAAGCAGGATGAACAGCACAAAATACACGGTCTGGAGCGGACTGATAACCATAATCAGAATCGCGCTCGGAATCGCGCCGATGAACGGCCCGAAAAATGGGATAATATTGGTCACGCCGATGATGACCGAGATCAGCAGCGCATAGGACTGGTCGATCGTCAGCAGATGGAAGGCCATGAGCACACGCAGACCAGCAAAGCACAGCACACCGATGATCATCGAGTCGATCAGCTTGCCGGTAATAAAGCCGCCGAATATCCGGTGAATATGCGCCACGCGCTTGATGATACGGTTGGCAGTCTCGATCCGGAACAGGCTGTATGTGACCTTTTTGGCCTGTGCGCAAAAGGTGTCCTTGCTGTTGAGGATATAGAGCGCGATAATCATGCCGATGAGCAGATCGAACAGCACGGATACCGTCGTCACCACGCCGGTCATGAGCGACACCAGCTGCGGCAGCGCAATATTCTCCACCCATCCGACGACCTGCGCGGAAAACTGGTCGTATATCTGCATGAAGTTGCGCTCCAGCACCGGGTTATCCCGGAACAGCGTAGCCGCCCAGCCGGATATCTCCTCCAGATAGCCGTCGAGTGATTCGAGCAGTGAGAAAATGCTCACGATCAGCTGCGGCAGCACCATCGAGAGCAGCGCCGCAACAGTGGCCAGCCCAATCAGCAGCGTCAGCACGCTGCACAGCCCCTTGACAAAGATCGCGCCGCCCTTCACGCGCTTTGACCAGCGCGGTGCAATCCACCGGTACAAGCCGTTGAAGATCGGCATGAGCAGATAAGCCATGACAAAGCCGTATATGAACGGACTGAGTATGCCGAGCAGCTTTTTGAACATGCTCCACAAAATGGGCAGCCAGTTCAAGAGGTAAACGACAAAAACACACGCTAAAATGACGAGAAAGGCGGTCAGCCCCCACTGAAAATAATGGGGCTGCTCGCGTAAAAATCTCCTGCTGCGCTGGGTTGGATCCTGCACGGACACGCTCCTCTCCTGCTGAACACCGCTTCAGCAACCACGGCTTTTGGCTTTATTCTTCCTCGCAGTCGAAAAAGATACGCCAGAACAGATACATCCAGCTTGCCGCGAACAGCACGAACAGCGCGCCGCGGAATTTCTTGAAGAACTTGGCAAAGCAGCTGCCCAGCCACAGGCCGAGCGACAGCATACATACCTTGAGCACGGCGAAATCAAACACGGAAAAGCTGTGTGCCTTGCCCATGGCGTAATCCGTCCAGCGGGCGGCGCAGCTGCGCGCCTCGTTTGCGCAGTCAAGCATTTGCTCGGCGCGGGCGCGCAGCGCCTCGCGGTCGATCGAATCGAGATAGTTTTTCATAGCGTTTACTCTCCTTTATGTGTGGTGTAACGGGATAAACGGGCGATTTTGCCGCCCCTTGCCTCCTTAGCGATGCTGCACGGGACAACCCCCATGCAGGAGATGCGGCCCAGCCGCATACCGATCTTTTCCGCCAGCACATCCGCGTCGGCACTTGCGGTGTGCCGCAGCGCGGCCTGCAGGATCAACCCAGCCGCCCGCGCGTCTGAACCGGCCTCGTGGTGGTTCAGCGCGATGCCGAGCGCGCCGGCCACGGTATCCAGCTTGTGGTTGGCCAGCTCCGGCCAGACGCGCTGCGCCACCTTGACCGTGCAGATATACCGGCATTCCGGCATGGGCAGGCGGTAGTGCGAAAGACACGCGCAGAGCACGGCCGTGTCGAACATGGCATTGTGGCAGACAAGCACGCTGCCCTCGGCCTCGTCTGCAAGGCCGCGCCAGACCTCGTCAAACGCGGGCGCACCGGCCACCGTTTTCTCCTTGATATGGTTGACACGAATGTTGCCCCAGTGGAATTTTCCCACGCAGTCCGGCGGCTTGATAAGCGATACCTGCTCGCGCACCGGTATGGCATCCTCAAACACGGACACGCCGAGCGCGCACGCGCTGAGTGGCGAGGCGTTGCCGGTCTCAAAATCCAGCGCGACATACCTCATCGCGCACCTCCCTGCTCAGGCGCAGCGGCGCTTTCCTTGGCCGCGAGCAGCAGCTGATAGAAGGGCGCGAGCCGCCGCATGGTATCCAGCATGGGCGCGACGAACGAGCCGTCCAGCACGGGTGCAAAATCACCGTATTCGGTAAACCCCACACCGATCTCCTTGCGGTTCAGCCACGGCTGGTAGGCAGGCTTGGCGTCCGGGTATTTGGGGCGCTTGTACATCTCTCCGCCGAGAGCGACCTGCGGACAGTCGCGCACCGCCGCAAACGCCTCCAGAAAACGCTTATCCTCGCGCAGGATCATGCCGCGCAGCGCCTCCATCTCGCCCCGCTCGCACGAACCCCAGCAGCCATAAGACCAGTATTCGGGGTGCAGCTCAAAATAATAGCTGGGGACGCTCTCGCGCTCCTTGCGCGGGCGGCGGAAAAACAGCCACAAATTGGCGCGGTAAAGTGTCTTGTCCTTAGTATAGCGCGTATCCCGCCGCACGCGCGACACCATGCGCGAAGGCGTGACGACGAACAGCGGGTCGATCTCGAGCATCGTCGGGGTCATCTCCTCGATCAGCTCGTAATACGGCTGGATGGCCAACCGTTTGATCTCATCCTTATGCGCTTGATAAAATTCCTTGCTGTTTTGCAGGCGGTTGAGCTGCAGCAGGTCAATGCCCGCAGCGTGAAAGCCTGTGAATGCCATGAAACGGGTACCACCTTTGTCGATATCGCGCCGCGTCGGCGCGCAAGAAGCCAATGCTTTCTTATTTATTATTGTACCGCGTTTTGCTGGTTTTCGCAACAGTATTTTGCCGCTTCTCGCCGCAAAATACGCAAAATCTTGTGGTGCGCCGCTGCTTTTTCCACCCCGTGACGCAAAGCGGCGCGCAAGGGCATGGACAAGCCCCGTATACATGGTGTATAATGAATCCATCTTTTGAAATTGGGAGGAATAGAAGGATGCAACATCCCGAAAAGCTGCTCGACCTGCTCTGTCAGGACGCACGTTTGACCCCCGCGCAGCTCGCCGCCATGACGGGCGAGACCGAGGAGGCGGTCACCGAGGCTGTCCGCGCATTCGAGAAGAACGATACAATACTCGGCTACAAAACGGTGATCGACTGGGACAAGACCGCCAAGGAGAGCGTTACCGCGCTGATCGAGGTCAAGATCACCCCGCAGCAGGGCATGGGGTTCGACGAGATCGCCCGCCTGATCTATTCGCACCCGCAGGTGGAGAGCGTCTATCTGATGTCCGGCGGCTTTGACCTGACGGTCATCATCACCGGGCGCTCGATGCGCGAGGTGGCGCGCTTTGTCTCCGAGCAGCTCGCGCCGATGGAAAACGTGCTCTCGACCGGCACGCACTTTATCCTGAAAAAATACAAGGAATACGGCGTGGAGTACGACCCCTCGGTAAACGATAAGAGAGAGGTCATGCTGGCATGGTAAACTACGAAAACCTGCTTTCCGCCCGCGTGCGACAGGTAAAGCCCTCGGGCATACGCCGCTTCTTCGACGTGGCCGCGTCCATGCCCGACGCGATCTCCCTCGGCGTGGGCGAGCCGGATTTTGAGACTCCGTGGCAGATACGCCGCGCGGGTATCCAATCGCTGGAGAAAGGGCGGACGTTCTACACCTCCAACTGGGGACTTGCCGAGCTGCGCAGCCAGATCGCGGCGCTGACCCGGCGCAAATACCAGCTCTGCTATGACGCTGACAACGAGATACTCATCACCGTCGGCGGCTCGGAGGCAATCGACAACGCCATCCGCGCGCTGGTCGACCCGGGCGACGAGGTGCTCATCCCCGAGCCGAGCTTTGTCTGCTACACTCCGCTGACCCAGCTTGCGGGCGGCGTGCCCGTCGCGCTGCCGACGCTTGCCGAGGATGAGTTCAAGCTCGACCCCGAACGGCTGCGCGCGGCCATCACCCCGCGCACCAAGCTGCTCATCCTGCCCTACCCCAACAACCCGACCGGTGCGATCATGACGCGCGGCGAGCTGGAGGAAATCGCCGCCGTGCTGCGCGATACCAATGTGCTTGTGCTGTCGGACGAGATCTATTGTAGCCTTGTCTACGGCGACGAATCGCACGTCTGCTTTGCCGAGCTGGACGGCATGAAGGAGCGCACCATCGTGGTCGACGGCTTTTCCAAGTCCTACGCGATGACCGGCTGGCGGCTGGGCTGGGCAATGGGCCCAAAGGAGCTGATGCGCCATATCTGCAAGATCCATCAGTACGGCATCATGTCCGCGCCGACGACCGCGCAGTTCGCGGGCATCGAGGCCATCCGCACCGGCGAGGATGATATCGAGCGGATGCGCGCGCAATATGATATGCGCCGCCGCTTTCTGCTGGGCGAGCTGCGCGGCATGGGGCTGACCTGCTTTGAGCCGCGCGGCGCGTTCTATATGTTCCCGTCCATCGCCTCGACCGGGCTGTCGTCCGAAACCTTCTGCGAGCGGCTGCTGCAGGAGCAGCGCGTGGCCGTTGTGCCCGGCAACGCCTTCGGCCAAAGCGGCGAGGGACATGTGCGCATCTCATACTCGTATTCGATGAATCATCTGCGCGAGGCCTGCCTGCGCATACGCGACTTTTTACAGACGCTGTGATATCAAAAAGCCCGCACGGCACGCCATGCGGGCTTTGCTTATCCTGCTCAGAAAACGCAGTACTGCGCCATATAGGCGTCCATCAGCGGCAGCAGGTGCGCATATTCAGCCTTATCGGCCAGATATTCGCGAATGTCCTGCACGGTGACGAGCGCATGCACCTTGATCCCGAATGCCTCGCCCACCTCCATGACGGCCGTCTTGCCCGGGGTCGTGCCGACCTCGCAGCGGTTGACCGAGATAAACATATCGGTCACCTGCACATCCGCGCACGCGCGCAGCACAGGCATGGTTTCCCGAATGGCCGTGCCGGCGGTGATAACGTCCTCGATGATGATGACGCGGTCGCCGTCGGCCGGCTTGTAGCCGACGATGCTGCCGCCCTCGCCGTGATCCTTGACCTCCTTACGGTTGAAGAAAAAGGGCTTGTCGATGCCGTACTCACGCGCAAGCGCGCCGGCTGTCGAGGTTGCCAGCGGGATGCCCTTGTAGGCCGGGCCGAACATCGCGTCAAATCCGTCGCCGATGGCCTCCTTGATGCACGCGGCGTAAAATCCGCCCAACCTTGCATTCTGCAAGCCGGTCTTGTAGTTGCCGGTGTTGATAAAATACGGAGTCTTGCGCCCGGATTTGGTCGTAAAATCGCCAAAGCGCAGCACGTCCGCGCCCATCATAAACTCGATAAACTCTTTTTTCTGTGCTGACAGCATAAATTTTTCCACCTTCCCAATGCATGATACCAGTATACCAGATTTCGCCGCCGGGCACAAGCGCGAAAAGCGCGCCCCGCCCGCGCGGCGACCTGCTCATTTCCGCAAAAACTCCGGCAGGCGGCGGCGCGCCTCCAAGCGGTAGATACGCGCGCCCTCGGCCGAGAATTTCTCCTCGTATTCGGTCATTACATTGCCCTCAAAATCCGAGTGGTGCAGGTCGAGCGAGATGTTCTGCACCAGCCAGCCGAACTGGCAGATCTCTTGCAGCGTCCACTCAAAAAAACGCTGGTTGTCGGTCTTGAAGCACAGGTCGCCCTGCCGCGTGAGCAGCTCGTCATACACCTCTAAATAGGCGCGCCATGTCAGGCGGCGCTTGCGCTGGCGGTTGGGTGGCCACGGGTCGGAAAAATTCAGGTAAATACGGTCGACCTCGCCGGGCGCGAACACCTCGCGCAGCGCAGCCGCATCGCAGGAAACAAAGCGCAGATTGGGCAGCGGCTGCTGCCGGCAGCGCTCGGCCGCCATGATAAGCGCGCCCTCCTCCCGCTCGACCGCGATATAATTGACCTCCGGGTGCAGCGCGGCCATGCCGATGGCAAACCGTCCCTTGCCGCAGCCGATCTCGACGTGCAGCGGCCCCTCGCCCGCAAACATCTGCCGCCAACCGCCCCGCAGACGGCGCGGCTCGAAGACCATCACCTCCGCGCAGGCCGCAAAGCGCAGGTCTAAATTCTTCTTTTTGCGCATTCTCATGCGTTGTGTTCCCCTTTTCCCTATATTTCTTTCGGCTTATCCATTATAAACGGCCTTGGCGCGCTTGGCAATCCCCTTTATGCCGCCACGCCGCATGGCAGCAGAGGGAAAAATAAAAGTTGCGTCTTGCAGTCTATAATATTGCAGTTTATAATAAAGTGACAACAGAATTGGGGGATGAGAAAATGATGTTCAGCCGCTCCAGCGGCGTGCTCGCGCACGTTACTTCATTGCCCTCGCCGCACGGCGTGGGCACGATGGGCAAGACCGCGTATGACCTTGTTGATTTTCTAGCCGATGCGCGCCAGACCTATTGGCAGGTGCTGCCACTCGGCCATACCGGCTTTGGGGATTCGCCGTACCAGTGCTTTTCGGCCGCGGCCGGCAACCCCTACCTGATCGACCTTGACCTGCTGGTCGAGGACGGCCTGCTGACCGCCGCTGAGGTCAAGGCGGGCGACTTTCAGGCGCCGCCCGACGCGGTCGACTTTGAGCAGCTTGCCGACACCCGCTGGCCGCTGTTCCGCGCGGCCTATGCGCGCGTGGACGAGACGCTGCGCGGCAAGATAGCTGCCTTTACCGAGGCGAACGCCGCTTGGCTGCCCGATTACGCGCTGTTCATGACGCTGAAGGAGGAAAAGTACCACGATATGCCGGTCTACATGTGGCCGGATAAGGCTGTGCGCGACCGCCAGCCCGAGGCGCTCGCTCGGGTGACTGACGAGCTGCGGGACGAGATTGACTTTCGTATCTTTCTGCAATACATCTTTTTCAGCCAGTGGAAGGCACTGCGCGCCTACGCCAACGAAAAGGGCATCCAGATCATCGGTGATATCCCGATCTACGTTTCGGCGGACTCGTCCGATGTGTGGACGCATCCGGAACTGTTCCAGCTAAAGGCCGACCGCAGTCCCAAGCTGGTCGCGGGCGTGCCGCCCGACTACTATTCGGCCACCGGCCAGCTTTGGGGCAACCCGGTTTACGATTGGGACGCGCACCGTGCGGAAAACTTCGCCTGGTGGATCTGGCGCATGCAGAGCAACATGGCGCTGTTTGACGTCGTCCGTCTCGACCACTTCCGCGGCTTTGAGAGCTTTTGGGAGGTAAAGGCTGGTTCGGAGAACGCCATCAAGGGCAAATGGCGCAAGGGGCCGGGCATGGAGCTGTTTCATGCGCTCGAAAACGCCCTCGGCCCCATGCGGCTGATCGCTGAGGATCTCGGCGTGATGACCGACGAGGTGCGCCACCTGCTCGCCGACAGCGGACTGCCCGGTATGCGGGTGCTCATCTTTGGCTTTACGCCGGGATATGATAATGAACACCTGCCGCACAACTATGCGCCCCATTCGATCGTCTATACCTCGACCCACGACTCACAGACTGTGTGCGAGCAGATTATGGATATCTGTACCGAGCCGGAAAAGCTGTTCGCTTACCGCTATCTGCGCACCTCGCACGCCGAGGCCATGGGCTGGAGCGCAATCAAAAGCGTATGGGCCTCCCCCGCGCACATCGCCATGACCACCCTGCAGGATCTGCTCTCGCTCGGCGCGGATGCGCGCATGAACACCCCCGCCACCATCGGCGGCAGCAACTGGCGCTGGCGGGTGCGCAAGGAAGCGCTCAACCCGACCGTGTCCGCCATGCTGGCCGAGATCACCCAGACCTACCTGCGCGGCTGAGTCTGCCGCGCAAACTGTGCGCCATGTCTGCAAAATATATCCAAAACAGCGGCCTTTGGCCGTTTGACCCATCAACACAAAGGATGAGGATAGCATGAAGATTACAACAGCCATTTTTGATTTAGACGGCACGCTGCTCAACACACTCGGTGATCTGACCGACAGCGTCAACGCCGTCCTCACGCGCCGCGGCTTTGCCGCCGCCACCGAGGAGCAGACGTGCGAGCGCGTCGGCAACGGCATCCGCAAGCTGATCGAGCGCAGCCTGCCGGAGGATAAGCGCACCGAAGCGCTGATCGACGAGTGTCTGGATGACTTCCGCACGGCGTACGAGCAGCGCATGATGAACCGTACCCACCCGTATGACGGCATCCTTCCACTGCTGCGAGAGCTGAAGAAGGCGGGCGTTTCGGTGGGTGTTCTGTCCAACAAGTACGATCTGGCGGCCAAGAGCCTGATCCGCCATTATTTCGGCGATCTGGTGCAGCTGACCTGCGGCGAAAAGCCTGATGTGCCGCGCAAGCCTGACCCGACCAGCGCGCTCACGCTGCTCCGCGCGCTCGGCGGCGACCCATCCACCACCCTTTATATTGGTGACAGTGCGACCGATATGGAGACCGCGCGCCGCGCCGGCCTGACTGCCGTCGGCGTGGCATGGGGCTTCCGCCCCGCCGAGACGCTGCGCCAAGCGGGTGCGTCCGCCATCGTCCGCCAGCCTGCCGAGCTGCTGCCGCTGTTTGCACGCGGCCTGTTCAGCATAGACGCGATCTGTAAGGCGTTCACCGGGCACGGCTTTGGCTTTACCTATTTTGCCGATAAGGAGCAGGCGCTTGCTTATCTGCTCGAGGCCTGCGCCGGTCAGGTAGTCACCCTCGGCGGCAGCCAGACCGCCAAGGAGCTGGGTCTGTACGAAGCGCTTACAGCGCAGGACACAGAGGTGCACTCCCACTCGGTCACACCCGGCGACTTTAAGCAAGACCCTGATATTTACATCTGCTCGGCCAACGGCCTGTCCGAGACCGGCGAGGTCGTCAACATCGACGGCAGCTGCAACCGCGTGGCCGGTACGTTGTTCGGCCCCAAGCGCTGCATCTTTATCTGCGGCATCAACAAGCTGTGCCCCGATCTGCAAAGCGCGATTGAGCGGGCGCGCAGCATCGCCGCGCCGCGCAACGCGCAGCGCCTGCACCGGAAAACCCCATGCGCGGTGGATGGCAAATGCCATGACTGCCGCAGTCCGGAGCGCATTTGCCGCGCGCTGGTCGTGCACATGGCACCCCCTTCCCGAATGGACAAGTGCGAGATCGTGCTCATTGGTGAGCCTCTCGGCTTTTGATCTGACCGGCGTGTTTTTACCCAAAAGCACGCCGGTCCTTGCTTTTGCAACCGCCGGTTGCGTAATTTCCAGCCCCGCTTGGTGGCATTCTGCTTCATTTTCCGTTAAACTGGCCTTAACAAGCAAGGAGGTACGTCAATATGACACTCGGAGAAAAAATCAGCTCTCTACGCAAGGCCGGTGGACTGTCACAGGAGGATCTGGCCATCACACTGGGAGTATCCCGTCAGGCGGTGAGCAAATGGGAGCTTGGGCTTTCCCATACTTAAAGATACGGAAACAAGGACAGCCCCCCACATACACTTTACTAACAGCCGCCCGGAGTAAGAAGCGAGTACATGAAAAGCAGGAGGCCCCCGGCCCCCTGCTTTTTCGTATTCACCAGCTGCCCCGACACCATTCAAAATCCTATGCCCCGCAGGGCATCAGAGGGCGCAGAAAATCCAAAGGATTTTCGATGGCCCGTACCAAACCTTATTCCCGCCGTTCCTCTCGCCTTCATTTTACGCCAGAGGTACGCACGTCGGCGGCTTCCTCGGCTCCGTCCTACACACACCGCCTTGTCAACAATAAAAAGGCTGGTGGTCTTTTAGATCACCAGCCAGTTATTGATTATCTTGTTGCGTTACCAAATCATCCATGCTAACGCCTTAACGCCATTGAAATTTTATAAAGCGACACCAATGAAACATGATGCCGGTCTTTCTCACTTTCGATTTGCCGCAAATAGTCATGTCCAAGCCCAGCCTTTTCTGAAAGTTGGGCGGCAGTCAAACCCTGTTGCGCCCGATATTTTTTAATATTTTTCCGTATCGTATCGAAAAATATTTCATTGTCAAAACCGGAACGTCCCATCTAAGTAATCACCGTAAAAATTATACCCGCCAGTGTCAGCAAAGTATGTGTGCTATTGGCAGATAAATTGCTTGTTATTTTTTTAGGTTCATGCTAAAATGTAGAAAATCCATTTATTTATTACGGAGGGTACTTTATGAGAAAATACATCTTATCTTTTGTACTAGTACTGTCTTTGTGTTTGGGCTTGACAGGTCAAGCCGCCGCATACGAAACAAGTAAGGTAGGGCAGGGTGTAACTGTCAGTGCGGGTGGTAACCATATTGGAGTAATCGACACAAACGGTTCTTTGTGGATGCGTGGCAGTAATGGTTCTGGAAAATTAGGAACCGGAGGAACTACGGACAGTATCACTGAATTTGTAAAAGTAATGGACAATGTAAATACAGTACAATGCCGTGATAGTATTGTACTTGCTGTTAAAACAGATGGTTCCTTGTGGACATGGGGAATAGATATAACGACCATCAACACACCCCAAGTTGAATCAATTTTAACGCCTCGAAAAGTGATGGATAACGTAGTCTTTGCCACTGCTGATGGAATCAATCGTATCGCCGCAATCAAAACGGACGGTTCCCTTTGGATGTGGGGGGATAATAGTAATGGACAATTTGGCAACGGAACTACGGAAAGTTCTAAAACCCCTGTTAAAGTAATGGAGGATGTTGCCGCTGTTAGTTGCAACAATATTGTAACTGCCGTGATTAAAACGGATGGTTCGCTCTGGCTTTGCGGTAATGCTGGTGGTGGGATGTTGACCATTGAGGGCGAGGCTTGCAATAGCCGCGGAACATCCTATTATGCTGGCTCAGATCATTATTACTATTACCAAACCGTCCCTATTAAGGTCATGGAAGATGTTCTCTCTGTTAATTGTACTCCTACAAATATTCTGGCGATTAAAACAGATGGTTCATTATGGATATGGGGACAAAATTCCCATGGACAGTTGCTAGATGGCTATGCTGGTACATTTCGATATTCTACGGAGCCGCGCAAGGTGATGGACAATGTGGTTTCGGCTTCGGGAGGCAGTGGATATGTGGCTGCTGTAACTGCGGATGGTTCTCTTTGGGCATGGGGAGATAATACAAGTGGCGAGTTGGGGAACAATCATAATGCGACACATCATTTTAACGATGGTACTCCTCTGCAATTGGAGCCGGATTTTATTACAGATAATGTATCGTTCGTTGTTTGTGGCTACAATAATACTGTAATTGTAAAAAAAGACGGCTCTATTTGGGTGTGTGGCATGATAGACGGTTATAGTACGTTAAGTAACGCTACACAATTGAATGGAATACCCGTGCAGACGGTTCCTGTCCAACTTCCGGGCGTAACGACCAAACTGTCCACCCCCGCTACGATTGTGGGAAAGGTTGGTGGTTTTGATGATGTGTTGGAAACCGACTACTTTGCAGATGCAGTTTTGTGGGCCGTAAATGAGGGTATCACCAGCGGCACCAGCGCGGCCTCGTTTTCCCCTGATACCACCTGTACCACGGCACAGATTTTAACATTCTTGTGGCGTGCAAATGGCTCCCCTGCTCCTATGGGAAGTGATGAATCTGTACCTTCTGGTCAGTATTTTTCTAATGCGGCCAATTGGGCATTGGAAAACGGGCTGACGGACAATTTCAACGCTGACGAACCCGCCACCCGCGCCGCCACTGTGACCTATCTGTGGAAGCTGGCGGGAAGCCCAGACGCTTCTCTGGCAAACTTCTCTGACGTTTTCGCCAATGCGGAGTATGCTGAAGCTGTGGCGTGGGCCGTGAAAGAGGGTATCACCAGCGGCACAAGCCAGACCACATTTTCCCCCCTCGAAACCTGTACCCGCGCTCAGATTGTAACTTTCCTATATCGGGCTTTTGCCGAATAGACTAGCAAAGCCTCCTGCTTGTGAATAGGCAGGAGGCTTTCACTATCATATCACTGTCAAAATATATCAAGATATGGCGGCTAATATGTATAAATTGAACAAAATAAAGTGAAATATCAAAATACTATTGACGTGAGTGTAGCTCCGGAGTATACTGTGTATATCAATAGAAAGCCTCACAAAGGTGATGCAAAGGAGATGATGGAATTATGGGGCATCGTATTCAATTCGTGTTGACAGATGAACAATACGAGGTATTTCAGCAAGAAGTCAAAGCCAGCGGTATGAGTATATCGCAATATGTGGTAAGCAAGGTACTCCCCCAAAAAACAGATTTCGAAGAAATATGGGAAGAATTTTCAGAAAAACTCAAAGTATTTCCAGCGGGCATAGATTTTGATGTAGCGGTTATTATGGGACAGGAAAAATGGTCTACATTGAACCGTTCTGAGAAGTTATCAGTTGCACGCCTGTTCAATAAAAAAGTAACCAGTGGTGAATACGGAAATATAAGTATGGTCGGCAGATCATCCTCTAACGTAAGCCGATACAGAAAGCATTCTTGAACTTTAAGGGCAAGTAATAAGGCCGCACCTTATGAATGCCCTTTTAGTTAGAGCTACGGAGTATTAGTAGTTCTCATTATAATGCCGTCAAGCGGTGAAAGGAGTATTTGAAATGGACAACTCACAAAACGCTACACTGCGGTTTATCCCCTGGGACCCTGGGTATTTGGCGATATACGCCGATGACACCACATGGGCAGATGATGGCCCGTTAACGGTGTTTGAAATCACTGTTCCAGATGTGGATTTAGGGTGCTTGTCTATCCATTTTGAAAATGGTGTGCCAAAGACCATTGGATTGGACTTAAGCCAAATCTACCCCACTTATTTTATTGAGAAGTAACCTATTGTGGGGGGCAGGGTTCCCCTGTCCTCCACCCCGCCTACAAGGAGGAAAAAAGATGGCACTCAAATCATTATCCCAGTTCAACAAGTTTGATCTCCATGAGTTTCTGCAAGATAAGCGTCTTTTCTTTGTCAAAGCAGTTCAGTGGACAAAAACAGATAAAAAAACCGACCAAACAGATGTGCTTGGAAGCAAAGTAATCACGCAGATTCTAGAGGACAATACACAGTATCTAAAGTCCGATATGGACAACTTCGGCGAGCAGATAACCATAAAAGTCCGCAACATTGCCCCCTCTGCCTTCGATAAATGGACGCCCCTTGAAACAGAAGTGTTTGTTTGCGATGTCGAACACGTTTCCATTTTTGGAGAGTACCGAAACCAACTTAACATCATCGCGTCTGTAAGCACAAAAGCCCCGCAATAATACAGGAGGAGGCGGGACGGCATTACCTCCCGCCTCCCCACAAAAGGAGTGGTCTGAATGATAGATAGCGTGTTGGTTATAAAAGTATGCGTAATTTTTTCACTACTGTTCTCTCTCATTGTAATCCTAATTACCCTGCCTAAGCAACGGTTCGTCAAGTTATGGGAGCGGATGGACTTCCGAGGGAAGGTAGATGGGAAGTATCCGAAATATTTGGGGAAACATGCAATATCCCCTTATATTAAGGAACTGCGTTTCAGGTCTGGCATTCCTCTGGATGATTGGAAGAAAATTCAAGGCCAGTTGGAAGTTTCTTTCAAGAAGGAAATTTATTCTATCGAACGTGATAAGGAGGATATAACTGTGATTATTGTATTTGTCATTGAAAAGAATCTGCCCAAATTCATTCCGTGGGATGATAAGTACCTCACAGACGGGGCCAAGTTTGCCATTGGCGAGAGTTATAAGGGGCCGATAATCTGGGACGCTTCCACGATGCCACACGGTCTGATTGCCGGTTCCACCGGGAGCGGCAAGACGGGTATACACCGTTGTATCATCCATCAGGCTATTAAAAAATATTGGAATATAAATGTCCTCGATTTCAAAGGCGGGGGTGACTTCACAGATGTTGAACGAGAAGCCGCCGAGAAGTACCGTGATTTAGAAAAAGGATATGGAACTATTCTCATCAGTGACCCGAAGAAGGCTCGTGATTTGTTAATGGCGCTCACCGTTGAAGCCAAAGGCAGATTGGAGATATTCAAAAAAGCCGGGGTAGCAAATATTGACGAGTACAACGAGAGCGGCCAGGGGCACTTTGTCCCGTGGCTGGTCGTGATAGACGAGGCGGCGGAACTGCTGGACGTAAAGCCCAAAGACAAAGCCGAAAAGGAAATGTATTCCGAGATAGACCACGATCTCCGTACATTGGCCCGGACAACGAGAGCGGCAGGGATACATATCCTCATGAACATTATCCGCCCGTCTGCTGACGTGCTTGATGGGCAAATCAAGAATAACCTGCTATGGCGTGCCTGCGGTTATTTTTCTGATCCGTCGGCCTCCCGGATTGTCCTGGACAATGACCGGGCTACACAGCTACCGACTGAAATCAAAGGCCGTTTCATCGTAGGGGATGAAGAAACCCAGGTGTATTATATGCCGCCTGCTCAAAAGCCCGGCCCGGAGGAATAAGAGGCGCAAGGGGGACGGTGCAGCGGAGCGGAAACCGCCCCCTTGCGTCCCGCCGCCTCTGGCGGCGGGATACTTGACTAAATAACATATTTGGCTACAAAAACGACGCTTGAATTTCTAGGAAATTCAAATATCGAGAGGTGATGCCTATTGAATGGGCTGTATGTGAACGGGAACGAGGTCTATGAGCGGGACATAGCAGTATTGGAGCAGTACCGACCGGACTACTTCAAAATTACTCTGCACAAGACCTTGCGCCGAGCAGGATATGAGGCAGTAGACGGAGAGCGACGCCGAAAGAATACGGCGGGGAACAAGCGAAAACTTTCTGAGAGCCTGAGCCGGACGAGAGCGGCTATTTTCGAATTGGCGCTGTGTAATCCGTGGGAATGGTTTGTTACACTGACTTTAAATCCAGAATTTCACGATAGAAAAGACCTGAAAAGTTATAAAAAGAAACTATCCGCATTTTTGAAAAACTACAATAGATTGAACCAGACCGCTATAAAATATCTTTTGATACCAGAATTACACAACGATAAAATATCGTGGCATATGCATGGGCTAATGATGGGCCTGCCACAAGCGCATTTAGAGGCATTTAGAGAAGAAGAAAAATTACCCATACAAATACTAATTGAACTAAAACGAGGAAATCAAATATATCACTGGCCAGCATATGAAAAGGCGTTTGGCTATATCACAATCTCGAAAATAAGAAACGGCGAAGCCGTATCCAAATATATAACGAAGTATATAACAAAAGATTTGAACGACACAAGAATTGATTTGAACGACCACTTATACTACTGTTCGCAAGGATTGAAACGGGCTGAAAAATTGTATCAAGGGCCATTAAGCCGGGAATTAGATGAAGATTACAGTAATGAATATGTAAAGATAAAAACCGTCCGCGCATTGGAAGAAGCCTTAACATATTTCACGGATGGATAAGAAGTAGGGGCTGACAAGTCAGACTCCCCTATCAATCCCACGAGTGCCCCGCAGGGCACACCGCTGAAAAGAGAAAGCGAAAGGGGGTACGAGTATGAACCAGCCCACCCCGGAAGGGGTACGGGGCAAGACGATAAAGAAAGATGGACAAGAATACTTCATTTTGAACAATATACGAATAAAAATAACGGAACATTTTCCCGCCGCTGGGAAGCAAATGGATGAACTTATAGCAGAATTTGTAACAAATAAAATCAAAGAAAAGGTGCGATAAATACATCAAAATCGTCTTAAAATATTGAAAATCCCCCGCATTTGTGGTAAAATATCCTTGTTAGGAAGTGTACCCACAAGTGCGGGGGCTGTTTCTTGGAAGGAGGATTTTTATGAAACAGCCCATATATAACACCGCTCTTTATCTCCGCTTGAGCCGTGATGATGAAAACGCCGGGGAAAGTAATTCCATCAGTACACAACGCATGATGCTACGACGCTATGCAGAGCAAAACGGGCTTTTCGTAGTAGATGAATATATAGACGATGGGTATAGTGGGACGAACTTTGACCGCCCGGATTTTCAACGTATGATAGAGGATATAGAGGCGAAGCGGATAAACTGTGTGGTGACAAAAGACCTTTCACGGCTGGGCCGCAACTACCTGTTGACCGGACAGTATATAGAGTTGTATTTCCCTGCCCACGGTGTACGCTATATCGCCATAGATAACGGTGTGGACAGTATCAACCAGCAATCCAGCGAGTTTACCCCGTTCCTCAATGTGATAAATGAATGGTATGCCCGTGATATTTCCCGCAAGGTGACAAAGGCCATGCGGACACGGTTTGAAAACGGGGCGCACTATGGAGCCTATGCCCCGTTAGGCTATCGGAAAGACCCAGAGCAAACCGGACATTTGCTGATAGACGAGGAAACCCGGTGGATAGTGGAAAAGATTTTTTCATTGGCGGTGCAAGGGGTGGGGGCGGCCAAGATAACCCGCATACTGGCAAGCGAACAAATACCCACCCCCTCATGGCTGAACTTCCAGAGATACGGCACGTTTGCCCATGTCTATGAGGGCCAGCCAGAGAGCAAACGGTACGCATGGACGATAGCACAGGTCAAAAAGATATTGCAGGATGAAAATTACATCGGGAACAGCGTACACAACAAGCAAACCAATGTATCTTTCAAGTGCAAGAAGAAAATCCGCAAGCCAAAAGAAGAATGGTGGAGAGTGGAGAACACCCACGAGGCGATTATATCCAAGAGCGATTTTGACCGGGTGCAAGAGCAGATCGCCAGCCGCCGCAGGAAGCAGAAGGACGGAACAACGCAGATTTTCGCTGGGCTTGTGAAATGTGCGGATTGCGGGTGGTCGCTGGCCTACGCCACAAACCAGCGGAAAAAGGCCCCGTACAGTTATTACCATTGTAGCAAGAACGGGCAGGGCCTTAGACAGTGTTCCATGCACTATATCCGTTATGATGTGCTTTATAACTTTGTCCTCTCCCGTCTGCAATACTGGATTAAAGCAGTACACCAAGACGAGCAGACTATTATACAGCGGCTTTCAAAGTCCAATCTTGCAGAACAGGCCACCGCAAGCAAGCGGGCCGCACAGGAGAAAAAGCGGGCTGAAAAACGGCTTTCCGATTTGGATAACCTGTTAGCCAAGTTATACGAGGACAGAGTAAGCGGAAAAATCACAGAGCGCAATTTCTCCATGCTGTCCCAAAAGTACCAGCAGGAGCAGGAGGAACAGGAACAGCGGATAGAGGCGTTAACGGCTCAACTTGTCAGCGAAAAGGAGCAGGAGGACGGCATAGGGAAATGGGTTGATTTAATCAAACAGTTTTCTAACCCGTCCGAACTGACAGCTGAACTATTAAACACACTGATTGAAAAAATCCTTGTCCATGAAGCGGTAAAAGAGGCAGACGGAAGCAGGACACAGGAAATAGAGATTATTTATCGCTTTGTCGGTAAGATTGATTGACTTCTTTAACTTTGTTACTCCGGTGCTGCCATGCCCGATATCGACAAGGTGGTCGCGCTGGCCGACCACTTCGGCGTGACGACCGACTGGCTGCTGCGCGATGTGGCGCCGCAGGCCGCGCCTGCCGGCGTGGCCACTCCCTCCTCGTCCGCGCGGGCGGAGGCTATCGCGCCGATGCTACTGTGCGCCCTGCTCGGTGTCTGCGCCGCCGGACTGCTACTGCTGTTGTATGGCCGCTTTGTTTCAGCCAGCGCGCTCCCCGCGCTGTGCGGCCTGTTGCTGCAGCTGCTCGCCGCTTCGTTCGCCATGGGCTTTGGCCTATATCTGCGCGGGCGCAGACTAAAGCAGTCCGGCATAGACTTTATCCGCGCCTTCTGGCGCGTGGGCGTGTGGCTGGTCGCACCGCTGCCGCTGACCCGGCTGGCTGCGCTGGCGGTGCAGCTCGTGCCCGCGCACCTGTGGGAATGGCTGTGGCTGCGGCTGCCCACAGCGCTTGCCGCGCGCGCTTATCTGCTATTTCCGCTGCCCGGCGCGGCCTGCTATGTGCTCGGCTGCACCGCTGTGACCCTCCTGCTGCGGAAAACAAAAAAATAGCAAATCATACGCGGTGTGTTCGATATCGCCTTGTCCGTCATACAACGGTATAGCCTGCCGCCTCCAGCGTTACCAGGGCGGCATCGAACTGCTCTTTTTTGACCAAAATATAGTCTGTGTTGTAGGTAGATACCGCAAAAAGACCTATCTTGTTCTCAGCGAGGATGGTGGATATTTTGGAAAGGATCCCGATCAGCGAAAAATCCAGCACCCCCTGTATGCGGAAGGCTCTCCATCCATCCTCTCGCGCGATGGTATGCACCGGTGTATCCTCAGTGATGCACACGAGTGAGATTTCGTCCTCGGTCTTGCCGACAAAGTAGAACGCCTTGCTCCAATCAATCTCTTGTGCAGAGCGCACTTTACATACCGTCAGGTCGTGCGCGATTCTTTTCAGCTCCATTTCACAAGCTCCTTTCACTGCATATCCGGCACGCACTGCCCGCGCTGGCCGCCCAGCCGGTGAAATAATACCTGTCGCGGGTAAAGCTGTTATTGGCCAGCAGCCTTGCCGGCACCCGATTTTTCGGGCTTGTTCGTTCCACTGCTTCTTCTCTTCTTTTCCCAAGATGATATATCTTCTCATTTTCTTGCATCAGTGCAGAAAATGCTGCCACAGCCAGCCAAGCAGGCCGCCAGCCGGGCGCGCAGCCTGCCGCTCCTCCTGCGGCGGGATGATGGCAAAGGGCGGCAGAACAGATAGCTCGTCCAGCCTTTGCGCAAGGCGCTCGGCTGTTACCGGCTTGTAAACGCAGCGCTCTACCTGCACCCCCATCTGCTTTAGATTATATGCGGCCTCTCCGGTCACAAAGACAATCTCAGTTGCCGGATTCTGCTCATGTACGGCCTGCGCCAGCTCGATGCCATTCATCCCCGGCATGTCCACATCGGTCAGCAGGATATCGCAGGGTCGCTCGGCCATGCGGGCGAGCACCTGCGCGCCGCGCGTGAAGCCCTCTATCTCAGCCTGCGGCTGCGCGCCCTGCGCCGCACGCACGAGTGCGTCCAGAAAGCCTTTCATATCATCGACGGCGTATATCAGCATTTTTTACCTCCACAACGCCCGCACAATGCAAGCTGTGCTTGCTGCTATGCGGGCATAACCGTAATATCTGCCTTTATTATACGCCTGTTCTCCAAAAAATTCCAATGTTTTTTCTTTTGGATGGGAAAACATCGTTCGCACGAAAAAAGAGCGGCGCGTAAAGCGCCGCTCTTTTGGCTTATTCTATCGTTGCATTGACGAGATGGTAATAGGTGAAGCCATCCTCCGGGTAGGTCTGGAACTCACCGACAACGGTGATCTCCTCGCCCAGCGCGGGGTAGCCGTCCGGGTAGGCGGGCTCGCCTGCCAGCACGAACTCCAACCCCTGCGAGCAGCAGGCGGTCGCGTCCGCAATGATGCAGGCAAAGTACATCGGCCCCTCTCCCTCGGCGCCGTCCGGCCCGGGCGCTTGGTACATGGCAAACTCGCCGCGCATCTTGACCGACTTGCCGATATACCCATCGGGCGCGCTCATCATGTTATACACCTCGGAGTAGACCATGGTGCTGCTCAGCGCGGTCAGGTCAACGTCCACCCCGGCGCTCCCGCCGGGCGCGGCCGAAAGGGTCTCGGCGGCGCGGTCGCCCGCCGGGGCGGCAGCCTGGTCCCCGCTCTTTCCGCACGCGGTAGGGGCGAGCAGCAGCGTGCCCGCCAGCAGGCAGCATAACAATCGCTTCATTTTCCAACAGCTCCAATCCCGGCAGCACCAAGCACCCGGCCTGCCGCATAAAATACAAAAAACGCTATGATATCCACCGCAACGATGGTCGATCCGACTGGTGTACCGGCGAGGATCGAGATCAGGATACCGAGCACCGCGCAGCACACCGAGAGCACCGCCGAGCAGATCGTCACCGAGCGGAAGCTCCTAAACACCCGCATGGCCGACAGCGACGGGAAGATCACCAACGCGGAGATCAGCAGCGAGCCGACAAGGTTCATGGCCAGCACGATGACCACCGCTACGACAATCGCAATCAGAAGGTTATAGAAGCTGGCCTTTGTGCCGACGGCGCGGGCAAAGTTCTCATCAAAGGTGACGGCGAAGATCTTGTTGTAAAACAGCAGAAACACCGCCACGACCACCACTGACAGCACCGCGCACAGAAGCACTTCGGTCTGCGTCAGCGTCAGGATAGAGGTCGAGCCAAACAACGTGCTGCAAACATCGCCCGACAGGTTGGTCGACGTGGAGAACAGATTCATCAGCAGGTAGCCAATCGCCAGCGAGCCTACCGAGAGCATGGCGACCGCCGCATCGCCCTTGATCTTGGTGTTCTGCCCGGTGCGGAGCAGCAGCACGGCGCAGAGCACCGTGATTGCCAGCGTCAGCGGCATATCGTTGGTCAGGTCGAGCACGGCGGCAATGGCCATCGCGCCGAACGCCACATGGGACAATCCATCCCCAATGAAGGAGAAGCGCTTGAGCACCAGCGTAACGCCCAGCAGCGACGAGCACAGTGCGATCAGCACGCCGACAATCAGCGCATAGCGGACAAAGGGATACTGCCAGTACAGCGCCAGCTTTTCAAAGATCGCGCTCATCGTCTTCACCGCCTTCCTGTGTCGCAAACATCCGCCCCTGCGGGCTGTGCAGATATTCCTGTGTCGTGCCGAAGAACACCGTCTCACCGATATGCAGTATATGGCTGGCGTACCGCACAGCCGCCGCAATATCATGGGAGATCATGAGAATGGTGATTTTATCCCGTTGATTGAGCTCGGCGATCAGGCGATACATCTCGGCTGTCACGCGCGGGTCAAGGCCGGAGACCGGCTCATCGAGCAGCAGCATGGTCTGCGTTGCGCACAGCGCACGGGCGAGCAGCACACGCTGCTGCTGGCCACCGGACAGGTCGCGGTAGCAGCGCCCCGCAAGGGCGCTGATCTGCATTTTGTCCATTGCGTCCGCTGCAAGGCGCTTTTCCGCCCGGCTGTAAAAGGGGCGGCGACCGCAGCGCGCCTGACAGCCCGAGCGCACGATCTCCCGCACGGAGGCCGGGAAATCCTTTTGCACGACTGTCTGCTGCGGCAGATAGCCGATGCTGTTTGCCGTCAGGCCGTCGCCCATCAGCACCCTGCCGCCGAGCGGCGGCTGCAAGCCGAGGAGGGTTTTCATTAACGTGCTCTTACCCGAGCCGTTCTCCCCCACAATGCACAGGTAATCGCCCGCGTGAACTGCAAAATCCAGTCCTTGCAGCACGATTTCCCCCTCATATCCAACCGAGAGGTCTTGGCAAGTGAGCTGCGCCATATCCCCGCCCCCTTAATTCAGTGCTGCCTTGAGCACGTCAAGGTTCTTTTCCATCACGCCGAGGTACGTTACGCCATTTGCCACATCGTCCGACATGATGGCCTGCATGGAATCCATCGCCACAACCTCCTGGTTCTTTTCCGCCGTGTTGGCAACGACGGTCTCCGCGATTTTGTGCTTTGTGCCCTCGATGGTCAGCACGCGCGGCAGCTGCAGCTCATCCACCTTCTGGGCAAGGAAGGTGACGGTCTCAAAGCTAGCCTCGGTCTCGGCCGAGCAGCCGACAAACGCCGCGTAATAGCGCAGACCGTAATCATCCGCCAGATAGCGGAAGGGAAAACGGTCGCCAAAGAGCACAGTTTTGCGCGCGGCGGCATCCACCGCCTGCTGGTAGGCACTGTCCATATCCTTCAGCTTTTGGGTATAGGCCGCAAGGTTGGCGTCGTAAACCGCCTTGTTTGCCGGGTCAAGCTCCCCAAGCGTACCGGCGATAGCCGCGCACAGTGTCTCGGCATTCTTCAGGGACAGCCAGACGTGCTCGTCATATGCATGTTCCTCGTGGTTCTCATCGCCATGCTCATCGGCGTGCTCGTCAGCTTCCTCCTCCATGCCCTCGACCATTTCTTCTTCCTTGGCGCGCTCACCCAGCACGTCCAGCAATTTGATGATCTTTCTATTATCGTTTGCGGTAAAACGCAGCGCGTCGTCCACCCAGCTGTCCGACTCACCGCCTACATAGATGAACAGATCGCAGTCAGCAATGGTAAGCATATCCTCTGCCGAGGGCTGGTAGCTGTGCAGATCTACACCGTTGTCGAGCAGCATGGTAAGCTCCGTGTCACCCGCCTTGTCTCCCAATATCTCCCGCACCCAGTCGTACTCGGGGAAGATAGTGGTGACGATGCGCAGCTGATCGTCAGCGTTCGTATTGGCATCCACGCCTGCGGCGGGGGCATCTTTGCCGCCACAGCCCGCCAGTGCGCCCACCGTCAGCAGGCAAAGCAAAAGTGCAATCAATTTTTTCATGGGTAAAATCAAACCTCCGAATCATCATCTATTCCAAGCGGGCGCGGCTAGAATCAGCGCCGCACCCCTGCCAGCCGCGCCGCTTTAATCGGAGAGTTTGACCTTACGCGAGACCAGTGTATCCGCCGGCAGGTGCACCGCCCGCGGCAAAGCCGTCTCGCACAGCGTATCCGCCGGTGCTGCCGCAACAGCCACAGTCACGGCGGCCGGCGCGCGGCTGCGCAGCATATTTTCGCAGATGCTGCACTGGCGGCAGACCGTGCAGCACTCGCCGGTGCAGTCATGCTCGGCCGCAAGCGCGATATAGACAGCGGCGGACAACACCGCGATAGTCAGCACTCCCGCCAGCAGCATCCGAAAGCCGCGAAGACGCTTTGTCATGTTGTCCGCCCCCTTTCCCTGCAAGCGCCACAGGTGCCGTACAGCACTGTATCGGCCATATCCAGCGTGAACTTTTCGCTCTGCGCCAGATGCTTGACCAGCAGCGCCGCGTTTTCATCGGCCATGTGGAAGGTTTTTTCACATTGTATGCAGGTCATATGCAGCGCACCCCTGCAAGCGTCCGCCGCGATATACTGATAAAATACCTCGCGCGTACCGCTTTTGGCGCACCGCCGCACCTTTTCCTCGGCTTCCAGCTCAGAAAGGTTGCGGTATACCGCGCTCAGACTGATTTTTTCATGCTGCAAGGCATCCGCGATCTGGCGGGTGGACAGCAGCTCGTCCGGATGCGCGCTCAAATAAGCCAGCAGGCTCTTACGTTGTTTCGTGCTGTATCTTGACAAACTGTCGCACCTCCAATTTGCGAATCAATCGCAAATAGTATAATACACCGCCGCGTCTTTGTCAATCCCGCCAGTCCCGCACGCAGGACAAGCCGTGCCATGCGGCCAACTGCCGCACAGGTGCAAATCACGCAGACACAGGTGCGGTCTGCGCAGAAAAACGACCAAAGAAAGCGCAAGGCGGGACGGCAATTTGCCGCCCCGCCTTATTTGCATTCTGACCGGTATGCCTTTTGCCTGCTCAAGTCTCGTCCAGCTGATGACGGCTGAGCAGCATTGCCCGCAGATCGTTGAATTTTTTGACCGGGATGGGAAGCTGCGTGCCGTCCAACAGGGTCAGCTTGTAGCGCACCAAGGAGACCATATAATCCGGATTGACCAAAAAGCTTCGGTGGACGGCCACCAGCGCGTTTCCCGCCTGCTCGGCCAGCTCAGCGATGCTGGACTTGACCGCAATATCCCGGTAGCTCGTGTGGATCACCGCGAATTTGCCCTTGGCCGCGATATAGAGGATGTCGGTCAGCCGCACAAAATGCAGCGAGCCGCCTGCGCCCAGCGCGGCCAGCGTTACCGTCTCACCCGCCTTGCGGATGTGGTGCAGCAGGTATTGGTGCGCCATTTTGCCCACAAGATTGGGGAACTGCTCCTGCTCGGCCACCTGTAGCTCGTTCATCGGGTTGGAGATATGAACGTGCTTGAGCCGCAATCCCTCCTCCCGCTTTTCCCATACCATCGTGCAGCGCTGCTGTGCCTGAAGAAAATACGCAGCCTCCTGGTCGGTAGTCACCAGATACCGCCCCACGACCGTGCAGAACCTCCGGTCACACGCGGCCGGGAAAAACTCCGCACTGACCAAATGGCAGGGCTGCATCTCGCGGGTGACTGCCCGCAGGTCGGCCTCCATATCGGCCAGCCCGATGCGGAACTGCTCCTGCTGCGCGCCAACCCACGTCACATCCTCCGCGCAGCGCTCTAGCACGAACCCGCAGTCTCCCTGCCAAAAATGACGCAGGCATTCGCTCGTCAGGTGGATCGACTCTTGTTCCAATTGCTTCACGCGGATCCCCTCCTTGTCTTTATTTTTATCGTACACGCCTCTTTCTGGTCTGTCAATTCTTATTTTACAGAAATCCGTTTTTTCATGTAATTTATTTTATGATTTGTTTTTCACTACTGACAAAGCTGCCGGCATTCGCCCCCAGCGCAAGCGGCGCAAAAAAACGCCACAGAAAGAGGCCTGCTCTCCCTGTGGCGTTTGTAGGCGTTATGTATCGTGGTCGGAAACATGAAACTGCTTCAGATTGCATATCTTCTGCGCACGCTTGTCCATTTCCTTGCACACATCGTCGAGCGTCACGCCGCATTCGTTCATCATCACCATCATGTGATAGAACACGTCGTTGATCTCGCCGACCAACTCGGCCTTATCCCCGTTTTTGGCGGCAATGATGGCTTCTGCGCACTCCTCTCCGATCTTCTTGAGGATCTTGTCCAGCCCGCGCTCAAACAAATAGCAGGTGTATGAGCCCTCCTGTGGTGTTGCGCGGCGCTGCGCAATGACTGCTTCCATACGATCAAACGAATCCATAATATCCCTTTCCTTTCTTTATCGGCGGCGATTGACCAGCAGAAGCGAAACGGCCCCGACCACCGCGATCATGACGACAAGATAGGATGCATTCAAACCCATAGCCCCTTTCCTTACCGGCGGCTGACCAGCAGCACGATCGCCGCGATCACAACGGCTATACCCACACCCGCCGCGACAATCCACATCAATGGCAGCATTGCCATACGCGCTTCCTCCCGTACTATGCCTTATAGTACAGCCAGTATATCAAAAAGTAGCCACGCTGTCAACAAATTACGCTTCATTCTTTTCCCATAAAGTGGTAAAAAAGCAGGTGGGATGCCCGGTGTGGCACACCGGCCCCTTGGGCGTGCCGACATAGATCAGCGTGTCGTCGTCACAGTCGGACAATATCCTGCGGACGAAAATAAAATTGCCCGAAGTCTCCCCCTTATTCCACAGCTTTTGCCGCGAACGTGAGAAAAACCACGCCGTGCCGGTGTCCATCGTCCGCCGCAGCGCCTCCTCGTTGGCATATCCCAGCATCAAAACCGCGCCGCTGCGCTCATCCTGACAGATGACCGGCACCAGTTCGGCTTTGACAAAAAATTTACGCAGTTCCATTCTTCACAACCTCACCGGAATATTTTTGCTCTGCAAATGCGCCTTTACCTGACCGACCGTCAGCTCCCCATAATGAAACAGGCTGGCGGCCAGTGCCGCGTCGCAGCCGGTCTGCTCGAACACCTCGGAAAAATGCGCGAGCGCGCCGCAGCCGCCCGAGGCGATGACCGGGATATCCGTCGCGTTTACGACCGCGCGGGTCAGCTCCAAATCGAAGCCTGACTTGGTGCCGTCCTTGTCCATCGAGGTAAGCAATATCTCGCCCGCGCCGCGCGCGCAAACCTCCTTTGCCCACGCGACCGCGTCGATGCCGGTCGGCGTGCGGCCGCCCGCGACATATACCTCAAACCCGGAGGGGGTGTTGCCGGTATGCCGCCCGTCGATCGCCACGACAACACACTGGCTGCCATACCGCGCGGCGGCGGCGCTGACCAGCTCCGGGTTTTTAACCGCCGCGGAGTTGACCGAAATTTTGTCCGCGCCCGCGCGCAGGATATCCCGAAAATCGTCCACCGTGCGGATGCCTCCGCCGACCGTTACCGGCACGAACACCTCCCGGCAGGTGCGGCGCACCACGTCGGCTATCGTATCGCGCTCATCGCTCGTCGCTGTGATATCGAGAAAGACGATTTCATCCGCGCCCGCCTGTGAGTAGGCCTTGGCCAGCTCGACCGGATCGCCCGCATCCCGCAGGCCGACGAAGTTAACGCCCTTGACCACACGACCGTCCTTGACGTCCAGACAAGGGATGATACGTTTTGCCAGCATTATTCCGCCTCCCTAATGGCCGCCGCCAGATCGAGCGCGCCTGTATAGACCGCCTTGCCCGCAATGGCCTCGTCAATACCAAGCGCCTTGAGCCTTTTCACATCCTCGATCGACGACACACCGCCCGACGCGACGATGCCGCAGGACACTGCCCCGCGCAGCGCGGCAAGCTGGTCAAAGTTCGGCCCTGCCAGCATACCATCCTTGTCGATATCGGTGAAGATGATGGTCTGCACGCCAAAAGCGTCCATCTGTTTTGCAAAGGCGAGGTAATCCTCACCGCTGTCGCGCAGCCAGCCCTCGGTGCGCACCGTGCCGCCGCGCGCGTCGATGCCGACGGCAATTCTATCACCGTATTGCTCGACTGCGGCCTTGACCAGCGGCGGATCCTTGACCGCCGCCGAGCCGATGATGACACGCGCGGCACCCAGCGCGAGCACAGCCTCGACACCCTCCATCGAACGGATGCCGCCGCCCAGCTCGACTGCCGCGCCGGTCTGCTCGATTACCCGCTTGACCACCGCATAATTTGCGTGCGAGCCGTCCTTCGCGCCGTCCAGATCGACCATATGGATCAGTTTTGCGCCCGCGCGGAGAAAGCCTTTGGCCGTCTCGACCGCATCCTCGGCTACCTTGTGCGCCGTGCCATAGTCGCCCTTTTGCAGGCGCACGCACTGGCCGTCTTTCAGGTCGATCGCCGGGAGAATCCTCATTGCCCCACCTCCGTTAATTTGGCAAAGTTTTTCAGCATGGCAAGCCCCACGTCCCCGCTCTTTTCCGGGTGGAACTGGCAGCCAAACAGGCTGCCGCGCGCCACCATGGCGGGTACACGTGCGCCGTAGTCGGTCACGGCGGCAAGGTCGTCCTCGTCCGCTGGACTTGCCATAAAGCTGTGGACGAAATACACATGGTCGCCGCTTTGCAAGCCTGCCGTCATCGCGTTCGGGCGCACGATCTCGAGTGCGTTCCAGCCGATCTGCGGCAGCTTGAGCGCGGTCTCAATGCGCCCGATGCGGCCGGACAGCAGCCCCAACCCCTTGCAGGGGCGCACTTCATCCGACTGCTCAAACAGCAGCTGCATACCCAGACAGATACCGAGAAAGGGCTTTTCCTTTGCCGCCTGCACGGTCGCGTCCCGCAGTCCGGAGCGCGTGAGCGCGTCCATCGCGTCCGGAAACGCGCCCACCCCGGGCAGGATGACCCCCGCCGCCTGCCGCAGCACATCCGGCTTGTCCGCGACTTTACTTTCATAACCCAGGAAATCCAGCGAATTGCGCACGCTCATCAGGTTGCCCGCGCCGTAATCCACGATTGCGATATAGCCCATCACAGCACCCCTTTTGCACTCAGCACACCGCCGCCGGTCACGGTGACCGCCTGCCGCAGCGCGCGGGCGAGCGCCTTGAACAGCGCCTCGGTGATGTGATGCGCATTGTCGCCGTATTCGGCCTTCAGATGCAGGGTAAGCCCCGCGTTGACCGCCAGCGCGCGCATGAACTCGACCGTCAGGCAGGTGTCGTACTGTCCGCACATCGGCTGCGGCATGGGCGCGTTGTACACCAGAAACGGTCTGCCCGAGATGTCGAGCGCGCAAAAGCCGAGCGCCTCGTCCATCGGCACAAACGCCTGCCCGAAGCGGGCAATGCCCGCCTTATCCCCCAAGCAGCGGCTGAGCGCCTGCCCGAGCACGATGCCGGTGTCCTCCACCGTGTGGTGGCCGTCCACCGCAAGGTCGCCCTTGCAGCGAACCGCCAGGCCAAAGCCCGCGTGCACGGCAAAGCTGTCCAGCATATGGTCAAAAAAGCCAATGCCGGTTTCGATGCTGCGCGTGCCGCCGTCCAAGTCAAGCGTCAGCTCGATCTCAGTCTCCTTGGTTTTGCGCGTGATCTCAGCCTTTCGCATGGTCTGTCTCCTCCTCAAACCGCACCGCGACCGAGCGCGCGTGCGCGCGCAAATGCTCGGCCTCAGCCAGTGCGATGATGTCCGGTGCGTATACCGCAAGCGCGTCGCGTGTGTATTCGATGACGCTGGTTTTTTTCAGGAACGTGTCGGTCGAGAGCGGCGAGAAAAACCGCGCCGTGCCCGCAGTGGGCAGCACATGGCTCGGCCCAGCCATATAGTCACCCAGCGGCTCGGGTGCGTACGGGCCGAGAAAGACCGCCCCCGCATTGTGGATATGCGGCAGCCACTCGCGCGGCGCGGCGGTGACGATCTCCAAGTGCTCGGGCGCGACCACATCGGCCATCTTACACGCGTCGGCCAGCTCGTCAAACACAATGGCGCAGCCGTAGGCAGCGACGCTCTCCCGAATGATCTCCCAGCGCGGCAGCTGACGCGCCATGCGCTCCATCTCGCATGAGATGGCCTGCGCCTGCGCCATAGAATCGGTCAGCAGCACGGCTGAAGCCAGTTTGTCATGCTCGGCCTGCGAAAGCAGGTCAGCCGCGACGTAGGTCGGATTAGCCGTGTGATCGGCGATGACAAGCACCTCGGACGGGCCTGCGATCATGTCGATATCGACCACGCCGAAGGCCAGCTTTTTGGCCGCTGCGACATAGGCGTTGCCCGGGCCGACGATCTTATCCACCTGCGGGATAAACCCCGCGCCATAGGTCAGCGCGGCGACAGCCTGCGTGCCGCCGACGGCGATCACGGTATCCACCCCCGCGATCTTGGCCGCGGCCAGCACCTCGTTGCTCATATTCTCGGTGGGCGGGGTGACCATGATGATCTCGCCCACGCCCGCGACCTTAGCCGGGATGGCGTTCATCAGTACAGACGAGGGATAGGCCGCTGTGCCGCCCGGCACATAGATGCCGACCTTGGCAAGCCCGCGCACGGTCTGCCCGAGCGTTTCGCCCGGACGCCGCTGCCACTCCCACGATTTGACCAGCATCTTTTCATGGTAATCACGGATGTTGGCCGCGGCCTTTTCCAGCGCCGCGATCAGCGCCGGGTCGCAGGCGTGGTACGCCTCGTCCAGCGCGGCCGGCTCGACAATATACGGCGCTTTTCCGTCAAACCGCTCGGCATAATCGACGACCGCGTCCCAGCCGCGCGTCCGCACATCGTCCATCACACCGCGCACAGTCTGCTCAATGTCGCCGCGCGCACCCGCGGCGCGCGCCTGCATCTCGCGGATGACGGCTTGTTCGGCCTGCCCGTCCGCCAGCACAGTTTTCAAAAACATGACTATCCCTCCAATCCGCTTTCCATCTCGGCAATGACCCTTTGGATGGCGGCTTTCTTCATCTTCGCCGAGGCGAGATTGACGATCACGCGCGCTGAAATCGGCGCTACATCCTCGATTACGACGAGGCCATTCTCCTTGAGCGTCGTGCCAGTCTCGACGATATCGACAATCGCGTCGGCCAGCTCGAGCAGCGGCGCAAGCTCGACCGAGCCTTCGATCTTGATGGTCTCCACATCCATATTTTTCTTATTGAAAAACGCCTTGGTCACCGCCGGATATTTGGTCGCAATGACCGGCGTTTTATAGCCGCCGTATACATCCTTGCCCGCCTTGGTGGCAAGGGCGAAGCGGCACTTACCAAAGCCAAGGTCGACCATCTCATAGAAGCTGCCGCCCTTTTCCATGATCGTGTCCTTGCCGACCACGCCCATATCGCACACGCCGTGCTCGACATAGGTGATAACGTCCGCCGCCTTGGCCAGTACGATTTCAACATTGGTGCCCGGCAGGGCAAAGATCAGCTTGCGCGAACCGGCCTCCAGCTCGGAGATATCATAGCCTGCGGCGCCCAGCAGCGCGAGCGTTTTCTTTTCCAGCCGTCCCTTGGTCAGCGCGATGCGCACCGTGCCGTGCCGGTCAGCGGCCTCAGGCTGCGCTGCACCGTGCAGGCTTTCGGCCACGCTTTCCACGTCGATGCCAAAGCCGCCCGCGGGCATATCCCTGCCGAATTTGGCGCACAGCGCATTATACCGCCCGCCCGCGAGAATGGCCGCGCCCGCGCCGCCGACATAGCCGCGGAACATCACGCCGGTGTAGTAATCCATCTCGTGCACAAGGCCAAGGTCGATCATGATCTGGTCGCCATAACCCGCCCCGTCAAGCGCCTGATACAGCCGGCGCAGATAGGCCACTGCGCCAAGCACGCGCACATTGCCGGTCAGCGTCTCGACCTCGTCGAGCACCTCCACGCCGCCGAAAAGCTGCGGCATCGCGCCGAGCGCCTTGGCCGCCGGGCGGTCGCTGTATGGCTCAAGCGCGTCTCCCAAGGCGGCAAACGACTTGTTTTCGATTAAACGGCGGATGGACTCAGCCACCGCGCCGCCCACGCCCAACTCCTCGATCAGCGCCTTGTATATCTCGCCGTGGCCAAGCTCAATACGAAAATGCGCCGCGCCCGTACCCGCCAGCGCGCCGAACGCCGCCGACAGGATATCGCGGTCGGCCTCCAGCCCGTCCGCGCCAATCAGCTCAGCGCCGATCTGAAGAAATTCGCCCCTGTGGCCGTGGCCGCCCGCGACCGAGCGGAACACCTTCTGGCTGTAATACAGCCGAACGGGCAGTGCACGGTCGTCCAGCCGCGTGGCGGCGATGCGGGCAATCGGGGTGGTGTTATCCGGCCGCGCCACGCAGATGCGCCCCGACCGGTCGATGATCTTTAGCATCTGCTCCTGATCGAGCGCGGGATTAGCCTGCGCAAACACATCAAAATACTCGACCACCGGCGTAATGATCTCACTGTAGCCGCGCGTTTCCAGCGAATCGCGGATGGCGCGCTCGGTCTGCCGCAGTGCGCGGCAGGAAGCGAATAGAAGGTCTCTTGTTCCTTCGGGGGTGGAAATGCTCAAACGGTTCATAGGTAAACTCCGTTAACTCCTTTATTGCTTTATCGCATTAAAATGATAGCATACTCGACCTATGCTGTCAATCCCTGATTTTGCGGATGGTCATTTCACGATAATTCGCGCCACTCTGCACGATCACGAGCCGTCCCGCCGCTCCCAGCGCGCGGATGCGGGCAAATATCTGCATATCGCCGATGCGGTTGCCCATCTCCCGGTCGATATAAGCCAGCGCCCTGCCGACCGTGATCGCGGCGACGCTCTCCTCCTCCGGCACACAGGACAGGATGGCTTGGTCGTAAAAATCCGTGGGTACCGATCGTACTTTGCCGCTCACCATTGCGCGCAGCGGCGTATTCTCCGCCTGTGCGTGCTTCCACTCGGCCAAAAGCGCAGCCTGCTCAGCTTCGGTCAACCGACGGCGGTGCCTGTAGAAATAGCTCGCTGCACCCGGCTCCATCTCGCCCACGAGGCCATAGCGCACTTTGCCGCCGCTGGTACGCTCTACCCGGTCGCGGCATTCTAACCGCGCGGCATATCGCCGGAGCAGCGGCTGCGGCAGCAGGCGCAGAAGAAAATTGAGCGCGCGGCTGCATGTAATCACGCAGACCGTCTCCGCACGGATGAGCGCGCTGTCAGGCTCTTTAATCTCCTCCGTCGGTATTTCGTCCACCTCGGCCATCCATATCGGGATATGCCTTTCCTGCAGACGGGCAACCACATACCGCAAACCGCACTGCTCCCGCGCACTGCCGCTCGCGTACCAAACGACCGCCTCATCAACCTCATTCAACTGTTCCAGCGCCTGCCAATGCCGCGCCTGATATTCCTCCGCCCACGCGCCGTCCAGCGCGGGATCACCACGCCACGGCATCAGGATATCGGCGCGCGCAGCGCGGTCGGTCACGTCAGAGATATCGCCTTGTGCATAGTCATCTGACAACGCAAGAATTTGCTCCGCATCCAATGCCGGCTCCAGCGCCTTGCGCACCGTCGAAAGACAGCCTTTCGCACTGTCCCCAAAGCAGATCCAATACACCGGCTCACACTCCCCCGGTGTACCCTTCCACGATATCCTCCACACAGGCGAGAAAGTTCTCCTCGCCGATCGTGTTGAGCTTCCAGAACACGGCCTGACTGCCGCCCGCGGTGATGGCCGACAAAAACAGCGACCGCCCGCTGCCGACCAGCGTCAGGTTCATGCTGACGCGGTTGCCACCCATCATGCTGTACCGCTCATACACACGCACCGCGCAGCGCACGCCGCCCGCTTGCCAGTCCGAGCCATCCTCATATGAGGCGGACAGGCTGCCGTGCAAGATGCCTCCGTTCAGCCGGGCGAGCAGCGCGTCAAAATCGCCGGAAAGGTGCTTTTCATACTTTGCCATGGTGTCAAAACCTCCTTACGCAAACAGCGATATCTGTGTTGTCTTGGGCATCGAGCCGAGCGCACCGATCTGGTCGAGCAGCTCGATCACCGCCTTGGATGCCTTGGGGCAGCGCACGGCCAACTCCTCAGCAGAGAGGAACCTACCCCTCTGCCGCTCCTCCACGATGTTCTGCGCGGCCTGCTCGCCGATGCCGGGCATCGAGGTGAACGGCGGAATCAGCCCGTTTTCCGTGACAAGGAAGTTGACCGCGTCCGAGGTATACACATCCATCGGCGCAAAGGTAAAACCGCGGCGGTAAAACTCATGGCAGACCTCCAGCGTGGTCATCATTTCCTTTTCGGCCGCGGTAATCGTCTTTTCGCGGTCCTTCATCTGCAATTCCTTGATCTTGTCGATGCACACCTTGTCCCCCCGGATCATGCAGGAAGCGTCAAAACCCTTGGCGCGCACGGAAAAATACGCCGAATAGAACGCGAGCGGCCGGTGCACCTTGAACCACGCGATGCGGAAAGCCATCATCACATAGGCAACCGCGTGCGCCTTAGGGAACATGTACTTGATCTTTTTGCAGGAATCAATATACCACTCGGGCACATTTTGCGCGCGCATCGCGCTCTCCATCTCCTCGGTCAGTCCCTTGCCCTTGCGCACGGACTCCATCGTTTTGAAGGCCAGCTTGGGCTGTACGCCCTGCAAAATCAGGTAGTTCATGATATCGTCGCGGCAGCAGATGCAGCCCGACAACGGGATGCCCTGCCGCACCAGCTCGGCCGCGTTGCCCAGCCATACGTCCGTGCCGTGCGACAGGCCGGAAATCGACACCAGCTCGGCAAAGGTCGAGGGATGGGTCTCCCGCACCATGCCGCGCACGAACTTTGTGCCAAACTCGGGCACAGCCAGACAGCCGAGGTCGCCCAGAATGGGGTCGGTATCGGGATTGTCCCCCGTATACCGCAGCGCCTTGCACGAGTGGAACAGGCTCATCGTGTCCGGGTCGTCCAGCGGAATCTGCTGCGCGTTCTCGCCGGTCAGGTTTTCCAGATGGCGGATCATGGTCGGGTCGTCGTGTCCCAGCTCGTCGAGCTTCAAAAGATTGGCGTCGATCGAATGATATTCAAAATGCGTCGTGATGATGTCCGAATCGGGGTCATCCGCCGGGTGCTGCACGGGACAAACGTCGTAAATCTCGATCTCCTTGGGCACGACGACCACACCGCCCGGATGCTGCCCCGATGTGCGTCGCACGCCCGTGCAGCCCGCGGCCAGACGGTTTTCCTCGGCGCGCGAGCATTCGATGCCGCGCTCGTCCATGTACTTTTTCACATAGCCGTAGGCCGTTTTTTCGGCCACCGTGCCGATCGTACCCGCGCGGAACACATGGTCGTGGCCGAAAATCTCGCCGGTGTAATGATGGATGCGCGACTGGTATTCACCCGCAAAATTCAGATCGATATCGGGCACTTTATCGCCCTCAAAGCCCAGAAATGTTTCAAACGGAATGTGGAAGCCCTGCTTGGTCAGCGGCTTGCCGCAGGTTGGGCAGCGCTTATCCGGCAGGTCGACGCCGCATGAATACTCTTCATGCCATTCGACATATTTATCATCCGGGCACAGGTAATGCGGCGCGAGTGAGTTGACCTCGGTGATATCCGACATATAGGCCGCCAGCGACGAGCCGACCGAGCCGCGCGAGCCGACCAGATAGCCGTCCGCGAGCGACTTGGTGACCAGCTTCTGCGCGATGATGTACATCACCGCGTAGCCGTTGCCGATGATCGAGTTCAGCTCCCGGTCAAGGCGCGCCTGCACCACATCGGGCAGCGGATCGCCGTAAATGCGCTTTGCTTTTTCGTAGCACATATTGCGCAGATCGTCCTCGCAGCCATCGATGTGCGGCGGGTAATTCTCGCGCGGCACGGGGCGGATCACCTCGCACCAATCGGCCACCAGGTTGGTGTTCTTCACGACCACCTCATATGCCCGCTCCTCACCCAGATAGGCGAACTCGCGCAGCATTTCATCGGTGGTTTTCAAATAGAGCGGCGCTTGATTGTCCGCGTCGCCAAAGCCCTGCCCGGCCATCAGAATGCGGCGGAACGCCTCGTCCTCCGGCTCGAGGAAGTGCACATCGCCGGTCGCGCAGCAGGGCTTGCCCAGCCTGTCCGCAAGGGCGAGCACCCTGCGGTTCCAGTCGCGCAGCTGCTCCTCGTCCCGGGCGATGCCCTTGGCAATCATAAAGCGGTTGTTGTCGATCGGCTGTATCTCGAGATAATCGTAAAACGAGGCCAGCCGCGCAAGCTCCTCGTCCTCCGCGCCGCCCGTCAGCGCGCGGAACACCTCGCCGGCCTCGCAGGCCGAGCCGAAAATCAGCCCCTCGCGGTGGCGGATCAGTTCCGAGCGCGGCATGATCGGACGCTTGTTGTAATATTCAAGAAAGCTCTTAGAGATAAGCTGATATAGATTGCGCAGTCCCGCCTGATTTTTCACCAGAATGATAAAATGGTAGCGCGGCAGGTTTTTGAGCTTGTTTTTGCGGTCGGTCGCCGCTGCGAGCACCGGGTTGATGTCCGCAGTCGTGACCGCGTGCCACTCCTCCCGCAGCCGCGCGAGCAGCTTGACAAAGATACGCCCCAGCACGGCCGCGTCCTCGCTTGCGCGGTGGTGCTCAAACGGGCCGACCTGCAATTCCTTGGCCAGAATATTCAGCTTATATTTGTTCAGCTGCGGCAGCATCATGCGACTCATCTCCAGCGTGTCGATGCTGGTCAGCTCCCGCTCGATGGAGAGCCGCTTCATCGCCGCGCGCACAAAGCCCATGTCAAACCCTGCGTTGTGCGCGACGAGCGGATACGCGCCCTCGCCCGCCCATGCGAGAAAGCGCGGCAGCGCCTCGCTCAGCTCGGGTGCGTCTGCGACTGTTTCGTCCGAAATGCCGGTCAGCTCGGTGATATGGGGCGGAATGGGCTTATGCGGGTTGACATAGGTCTGGAACGCATCCTCGACCGCGCCCCCGGTGACGCGCACGGCGGCGATCTCGGTGATCTCCTCATTGGCGGGGTTAAGACCGGTCGTTTCCAGATCGAATACAATGAAGGTGCCGTCCAGCGGCTCAGCCGAGCGCCCCCGCACGACCGAAAGCGTGTCCTCGTCGTTGACGTAATACGCTTCGATACCATAAATGATCTTCATATCGCCGATGACGCCCTTTTGCTTGCCCTCCTGCGCGTGCAGCGCTTCGGGAAAGGCCTGCGCCACACCGTGGTCAGTGATCGCCATCGCGCGGTGTCCCCAGCTGGCCGCGCGGCACAGCAGCGACGCGGTAGACGACATACCGTCCATCGCGCTCATATTGGTGTGCAGATGCAATTCGACGCGCTTCATGCCCTCAGCCTTGTCCTGCCGCACCGGCTTTTTGGCCTTGACGATAGCCGTCGGCTCGAGCACCATCTCCTTGGCGAAGGAGTCAAAGGTCATCCTGCCCTGCACCGTACAGTACAGGCCGTTCTTGATTGACGCGGCCGTGTCCCCTGCCTTGTCCGCAGGCAGGAACTTGGACACGCGCACCGAGTTGGTGCGGTCGGTCATGTCAAAGGCGAGCTTGACATAATCCTTGCCGGTCTTTTTGCTGTGTATTTCCCGGTTGTCGGTAAAAAATACCTCTCCCTGAATGGTGACCATATCGTAGGCTGCGATCGCCTCGTTGACCGATACGATCGGATCTTGTATCAGCTTGCCGAAGATCAAATCGTCCTCGCGCACCTTTTCCGTGCGCGGGCGCTGGTAGCCGCCGCTCTCCGGCTTGGGCGCGGGACGCGGCTTTTTCGGCTTTGCCGCGCGCGGCGCGGCGGATGCCGCCTGGGCAGCCGCCTGCTGCAATATTTCCTCGCGCCCCGGCGTACCGGGGGACGGCGCGCTGTCCGGAAACGCCATACACACCGCCCGCACCGGGCAGATGATATCCAGCTCACGGTGGATACGCGCTTCCAGATGCTGCAGCGCATGAGCAAAATGCTTTTCGCTCACCTCATCCATCGGGATTTGCAGCGCGCCATCCGTATACCGCCACCCGGCGCAATCCAGCAAGCCGCGCGCCGAGGGCATACGGTCGGCCATATCCTCATATAGCGTTTCGATATAGGCCGTGGTCGGCCCGTCCGGCATGGTATAGCGCGGCTCGATACAGACGCGGTGCAGACCATACTGTCCTGCAAGGTGCTTTTCGACCTCAGCCAGCGTCCTGCGGCTGACGACCGCGTTCAGTCCCACCTCAACCACCATGACCGTGCGATCATCCCCAAACGCAAGCGAACGCACCTCGCCTGCGGCGAGGTGCTGTTCAGCGGCGATCGCTTTGCAGTTTTCAAATAAATCGATTAGTTTGCCAGCCACAGTCTCCCATCCTTCTATTTGTTTGCCATGCCCGCGCAGCGGTGGTCACGTCTCTCCTATCATTGCCATCAGCTCGTCTACCAGACGCTCCTGCGGCACTTTTTTGACGATCTCGCCCTTGCGGAAGATCAGACCGACGCCGTCACCGCCCGCGATGCCCAGATCGGCTTCACGCGCCTCGCCCGGGCCGTTTACCGCGCAGCCCATGACCGCGACCTTGAGCTTTTTGCCATGGATGGCGGCGCAGTGCTGCTCGACCTGCTTTGCGATGTCGATGAGGTCAATGCGGGTGCGTCCACAGGTCGGGCAGGAGACGACGTTTATGCCATCCTCCGCCCGGCCGACCGCCCGCAAAATGGCGTTTGCCGCGTAGATCTCCTTGACCGGGTCATCGGTCAGCGAAACGCGGATCGTATCGCCCACGCCCAGCGCCAGCAGGCCGCCGATGCCCGCAGCCGATTTGACCGTACCCATATATTCGGTGCCCGCCTCGGTCACGCCGAGGTGGAGCGGATAGTCGGTCCTTTCGTGTGCGAGCAGATAGGCGCGCATAGTGGACGGCACCGATGAAGACTTGATTGAGATGCAGATATCGTCGAAACCGCAGTCGTTCAGCAGACCAACGTGGTAAAGCGCGCTTTCGACCATGGCTTCGGGCGTCGGCGCGCCGAATTTCTCCAGAATATGCTTTTCAACCGAGCCGGAATTGACCCCGATGCGAATGGGCACACCGCGCTCCTTGGCCAGCTTGACGACCGCCTGCACGCGTTCCGCGCCGCCGATGTTGCCGGGATTCAGGCGAATCTTATCCGCACCGGCCTCCATCGAGGCAAGCGCCAGCCGGTAGTCAAAATGGATATCCGCCACAACCGGCAGCGGGCTTTTGGCGCAGATTTCCTTCATTGCCTCGGTGGCCTGCATATCGGGCACAGCGCAGCGCACGATATGGCAGCCTGCTTCAGCCAGCGCACCGATCTGGGCGAGCGTTGCCTTTGCGTCGCGGGTATCGGTATTGGTCATCGACTGCACAGCGACCGGCGCGCCGCCGCCTACCAACACATCCCGTATTTTGATTTGCTTTGTCTGTTTCATTTTGCTATCCTCTTGTTATGATGCGCAGAATATCCTGTCCGGTCACATAGACCATCAGCGCGAGCAGCAGCAGCATACCGGCGGCGTGAACATAGCCCTCGTACTTGGGCGGCACCGGCTTGCGGCGAACCCCCTCAAGCAGCAGAAAGGCCAGCCGGCCGCCGTCCAGCGCGGGCAGCGGCAGCAGGTTCATCACGCCGAGGTTGATGGAAATAAACGCAACCAGATGGAAAAAGCTGCGCATGCTGTATTTTGCCGTGTCAGCCATCACCTCGGCTACGCCGACCGGCCCGGACAGCTGATCGACGCCCACCTGCCCGGTGATGAGCTGTCCAAGGCTCGACCAAACCAGCCGCGCACAGTTGACCGAGGTGCGCACCGCCATACTCACCCGCAGCGCAAGAGTCGCGGGCTGCTCGGCGAAGTTCAGCCCGATCAGCTTGCGTCCGTCCGCGCCGTCGAGCGTAGCCTCCAGCCGCACGCCGGGCAGCGTCACGCGCGTGCCGTCCCTGCGGACGACGACCTCATATACCGTATCCGCCCCGCGGGCGAGCGCAGTGCTGATATCCTGCCGCTGCAGGATGCGATAGCCGTCGATCTTCAAAATCACATCCCCCGCCTGCAAGCCGCCCGCGCCCGCCGCTGTGCTGGCAGGGTCGACGCTCTCGACCGTCGAGATGATGTAGCCGCCGTTCGCTCCGTTTGGCTGCACGATCGCCAGAAAAATCAAAAAGCCAACGAGAAAGTTCATCAGCGCGCCCGCCGCAACAATCAAAATACGTCGGGGCAGCTTGGCCTTGGCAAAGGCGTGCTCGCTTTCGCTCTCACCGTCCTCGCCCTCCATCACACACGCGCCGCCAAAGGGCAGCAGGTTCAAGCGGTACAGCGTTCCGTGATATTCTTTTTTCAGCAGGGTCGGCCCCATGCCGACCCAGAATTCATTGACCTGCACACCGCCGCGCTTGGCCGTGATAAAATGGCCGAATTCATGCACGATGATGAGCATACCGAACGCGGCGATTGCAAGAATGATTTGCAGCAACTCAGGTCTCCTCTCCGATCCGTCTGCGGATGCTCACGCCATGGCCAGCGCGCGCGCGGCTTTGTCCGCCGCGAGCAGGTCGTCCAGCGTGGCATTCTTCTGGTATGATATGCCGTCGAGCGCCTTTGCCACGCGCTCGGCAATCTCGCCAAAGGCGATTTTGTCCTGTAAAAACAGGCCGACAGCGGCCTCATTCGCACCGTTGAGCACCGCGCCCCGGTCGCCCTTCTGCGCGGCGGCACGCCTCGCCAGCATAAGCGCGGGAAAGGCTGCCTCGTCAGGCGCGTAAAAGGTCAGCTTGGCTATCTCGGTCAGATGCATACGCGGCGTCTTGCAGGGCAGGCGCTGCGGATAAGTCAGCGCGTACTGGATGGGCAGGCGCATATCGGGCAGGCCGAGCTGCGCGATAACCGAGCCGTCCGCAAACTCGACCGCCGAGTGGACGATGCTCTCCCGGTGCACCACGATTTCGATATCCTCGGGCGCCATGTCGTACAGCCACATCGCCTCGATCAGCTCCAGCCCCTTATTCATCATGGTCGCCGAGTCGATCGTGATCTTCGCACCCATCGACCAGTTCGGATGCGCCAGCGCCTGCTCGCGCGTCACGCTGCGCATCTCAGCCGCGCTTTTGCCGAAAAATGGCCCGCCCGACGCGGTGAGCAGCAGCTTATCGGCGCGGTTGCACCCCGCGGCCTGCATGCACTGGAAAATGGCCGAGTGCTCGGAATCGACCGGCAATATCCTGACGCCCCGCTCACGCGCCGCGCGCATGACCAGCTCGCCTGCACAGACCAGTGTCTCCTTGTTGGCAAGCGCGATGTCCAGCCCGGCCTCGATTGCAGCAAGCGTCGGCAGCAGGCCGATCATACCGACCACCGCGGTCACGACGATATCCGCGCCCGACGCGGCCGCACAGGCCACAAGGCCGTCCATACCGGAGAGCACCTGGATATCGGTATCCGCCAAGGCGATGGCGAGCGCACGCGCGGCCTGCTCATCATACGCGCAGACCATTTTCGGGCGTAGCAGGCGCGCCTGCTCCTCGAGTAATTTTATGCGTTTATTGGTCGTCAATGCAACGACTTCGGCATTAATTGAGGGCAGAATATCGACAGTTTGCGTGCCGATTGACCCCGTCGATCCTAAAATTGCAATTTTTTTCATCCATAACCGTCCTTTATCCGCGGCCCTTTGGGGCTGCGCCCCGCCACTCACCAAATAATACGGAACAGTATCTCAGCCAGCGGCGCTACAAAGATCACACTGTCAAACCGGTCGAGCACGCCGCCGTGTCCAGGGAAAATGCTGCCGTAATCCTTGATACCCGCCTGCCGCTTGATGACCGAGAACGACAGGTCGCCGATCTCACCCAGCACCGCACCCAGACCGCCGAGCAGCACCGCTGCCCACAACGGTATCTGCAGTTTGAAGATCGCGTTCATCAGCAGGCTTGCCAGCAGCACGAGCACCGCACCGCCCAGCACGCCGCCGACCGCGCCCTCGACCGTTTTCTTCGGACTGACGACCGGCGCGAGCTTGTGCTTGCCGAACAAAACGCCGGCAAACAGCGCGCAGGTGTCCGCGCCCCACGCGGCCAGCAGCGGCAGCAGCACGATGACCGGCCCGTGGTGGTATTCCATCTGGAAAATACGCAGCAGGCTGAGCAGCAGATACGGCACGATCAGCGCGCCGAAAAAGCTCCACGCGACCTGCGCGGTGCTCATGCTGTCGTGAAAGCGCAGCTCGATGGCGAACGAGCCGATCAGCAGCACGAGCACCAGCCCCTGCCAAACCGCGGTCAGGTCAAACGGCACGAGCGAGGAATGCCCCGCGGCCAAGCCAAGCGAAACCACACTGCACAGCAGCAGCTGCAGCCGGTTGGACACCAGCTTGGTCGAACCGAGCAGCTCAAACGTCGCCAGCACACACAGCACGGCGAGCAGCAGCTCGAGCACCACCGGTGGCAGCACATACAACGCCAGCAGCACAAAAACAAAGCCGAACACACCGAACAACACTCTTGTTTTCATATCGTTGCATCCCCACTCCTCGGTCATACGCCGCCGAACCGGCGGTTTCGTCGATTGAACACGTCAATCGCCGCATCCATGTCACTCGTTTTGAAATCCGGCCAGAGCACATCGGTAAAATAGTATTCCGCATAGGCCGACTGCCACAGCAGAAAGTTGGAGGTACGCACCTCGCCCGACGGGCGGATGATGAGATCGGGGTCAGGCATATGTGCGGTATAGAGCCGCGCCGTGATCGTCTCCTCGGTGATATCC
>NZ_JALFLA010000008.1 GCF_022775115.1 Agathobaculum sp. | reverse complement strand
GGTGGAGCTGGGCGCATTGATGATGGTGGCGTCCACAATGGTGCCGCCCTTCATCATGTGTCCGGTTTGTACCATGACGCGGTTGATTGCATCGAAGAACAGCTTATTCAGTCCGTTTGCTTCCAAAAGATGACGGAATTTGCACAGCGTTGTTTCATCCGGAACCGCTTCCGTCATGAAGTTAATGCCTGTAAATTTTCGCATGGCGTAGCTGTCGTAGATGGCATCCTCGGTAGCCGGATCGGACAGGTTGAACCAGATCTGAAGCAGATACATCCGCAGCATTTTTTCAATGCCCATGGGAGGACGGCCACGTTTTCCCTTAGGGTAGTAGGGCTCGATAACGCCAACCCACTCGTCCCAGGGAATGATCTCGTCCATGATTTCCAGAAATTCCTCCCGCTTCGTTTTCTTTTTGCGGAAACTGTATTCGATATCCGTAAATGTTTCCTGTTTCTTCATCGCCATACACCACCATTGCTTTGTTAGTCTTATTATCCCACATCCCGAGCCTTTATGGTAGTGCGGATTAAATCAGAGGTTCCATAGCTTTACCTATCCTTAGGTATTAGGATATATTGAAAATTAGTATTGCGCAAAGCATAAAAGATATAGTATAATGATACCAAAAGATAATATTTACTGGATGTGAGAAGATGCCGTTTCAATTATCGGATGGAAAAGAAAATTCCCACAATACAAATGAAGAGAAAATATATGATGTTTTCTATCCAAAATATAAACTTTCCGATCTAATAGTATCTGAGGAATGCTTAAATCAATTAAACTCACTGCTTAGCAGAATTCGATATCATGACCTTGTCTATGTCCATTGGAACCTATCATCAGTTTTGCCTGACCAGCAGAGTATTTTGGCTAATTTTTATGGAGATTCCGGTACTGGTAAAACAATGGCTGCGCACGCGATTGCGAATGCTCTGCAAATGCCGCTCCTAATTGTAAACTATGCCGAAATTGAGTCAAAATATGTAGGAGAGACTCCCAAAAATCTGGTACGTCTTTTTCAATTTGCATCAGAAAGTCATGCGGTAATTCTATTTGATGAAGCGGATGCCTTGTTAAGCCGCCGTGTCACCGATATGCATAGCGCTGCCGATGTGAGTGTAAATCAAACCAGATCAGTTTTGCTTACCCAATTGGAGAAATATAAAGGGATTATTCTGTTTACAACAAATTTTATAGCAAATTATGATTCTGCTTTTATGCGACGCATTACATTGCACATCAATTTTACCTTGCCTAATGTAATGTTGCGCCAAAAAATTTGGGAAAAATATATCCCTTCTCAGATGCCAGCAAAAATAGATTTTAAAGCTATTGCGGATGGCTATGAAGGAATCAGCGGTGCAGATATTGCAAATGCTGTGGTTTCTGCTGCTTTTGCTGCTGCTACGGAAAAAAGGGATATCATTCCGCAAGAGTATTTTGAACGGGCAATTTCAGACATTATAGTGGCTAAGCAGTGCAACCGATCAACGATTGCTTCTATGAAAACCCGGACGGTTGACGCCAATTATGTCTATCAACAAATAGGAACAAAAGAAAGAGGATCGTCTCATGCAATTTATTGATTGGATCAAAATCAGGGCAGCAAAATTTCTTAATAAGGTTCGTCAAGTATGGTCGCGGTTGATAACTCAGCTACAGCGTGTTATGGAGAAGTTTGCTGAAAAAATGCTCGAAATACTTCCCAATTCGGTTTTAATGGGTAGTACAGTTTGGATACGCAGATTGACTGATAAAGTTCAGAAATTGACAAAAAATTACACACAGAATAAAATAACGCAACAATGGGAGGAAACTGTTGTCACTGAAAATATCACTGAAGATGATATCCCTGAAGAAATTAAGAATAAATATGGTGTTGAAATTGGAGAATTTGAGATTTCTCAGGAGTTAGAGTTGCAATTGGACTACTGTCAAACCGCGTGAAAGGGTGGTTTTTTTGAGTGACAGCAAGGTGATTTCCGACTTTCTAGATGCGTTAAAGCAACTGCTTGCGGCATTGAAGGGAAAACGAAGATTATCAGATTACATTGAAGCAGCTGAAAAAGCTGCCGATCAGGAAATCAACAGAACTCTAGCGAGTGGCAAGATAAAGTACATGGGTGGAAAATGCTTTTTCACTTGGGATAATATTGGCAAAGAGGTAATTGGGGAAATTACTCTATATTTTGTGCGCAATGGGGAGGAATATTGTCAAAAAAGTATGGTGCAGAAGATTCACATGGATGATTTAGATGTATCGGATGTAGTGAATATTCAAAAAGCTGGACAATTGGTTTTTGACATTTTGCCGCCACAAAATTTGATAAAAGATAAAGAGGATGATTTGTCGTGACAATTTGGGCAATTGTTATTTTGGTGATACTATATATCTTTTGGCGTATAGTCTCTGGAATGTGTTCTGCCACTCTACAATTGTTTCAGAATTATCGATTCGGAATATCAGTGTTTTTGGTTGCTGCAATTCTGACTGCTATTTTGTATTATGCGATTGATAGCAAAATTGTTTTTCTAACCATTCCTTTAATTTATTTACTTGCGTATAGTTGGAAAGCCATACAGATCAATGAGCAGAAGCGTCAGCAGAAGATTTTGCAAGAACGGGCTATGGAAGAAGCTAGGCGGCAAAAAGAGATGGATTTTCAGCGTGAACAGGCTGAGCGAGAAGCGCAGATTCGCCGAGAAGAAGCGGCAAGCAGAGAGCGGATGCAGCAAGAACAGATAAAGTATGATGAGAAAGTGCGGCAGGAAAGTTTTCAACGCAAACAACGGGAATTAGAATTCCAAAACCGCATGGAATTGGAAACCTTCTTGCGAAAAGAATGTGCGCGAATGGGTGCAGTGACAGAGGAAGACTTGAAAAAAGCGTCCTTTCGTTTCCGTGAAAAGGATTACCCGGAAAACGATCCTTATGAGAAGATCGTCCACCGCTTTCTCGAACAATGCATGGCAGAATTTGAGCGCATGGTTGAAAGCATCATTTGTAATCAATGCCGCGTGCAGCCATCTTCTGAACCACAGTTGATCCGGTTTGTAAAAGAATCTGATCTTCTTGCGGATTACACTTACGAAAACACCAAAAGCCCGGAGGTGTTGGTGAATCAGGCACTCAGTACACTTTTGCGGAATAATCTTCTATCAAAAGTAGGCGAGGAATATTTACTTCCACATAGTTATGGCCGAAGCGGAGTCGAACAGCAACCAGAGCTATCGATTGATGACCTTTAAAAGGAAGAAGGTAGAATAATGCGGTCTATCACGGAGAATGCGATTTTGACAAAGGTGCGTACGTTAGGCGTCAGTGGTATAGAAGTCGCCCCCAACATTTCTCCTGATGGTCTGTCAGGGTGTAAACAATATATTGCACCTTCTGCAGATCCGCGTACCATGCTATTTGTTACAAATGGGGGAGCCTTTGGGCGTGGTATCCCCAAAACGGGCATTGCTTTGAATGGAGAATATTTGTTTTATAGAAACCTAAAGCAAACGCCAGTCGCTGTGCGCCTGAGGGATATCACTTCCGTGGAATATCATCCCAGCAAACAGCATAAGGACAGCACTTATCATAGTAACGATCGAATCATTCTTCATTGTGGTAATAAGGCGGATCGACATATGGAAGACTGCTTGATTGGCTGTGATTGCTTGGGAATGACACAGTTATTGCAGCAGATTCTTGAAATTGCTGCGCAAATGAAAACTGATATACAGAATTTAAGCTTTAACCAAATGCATGAGGATGTTCATATTGCCTACTTCAAAATTTTATGCAACTTTTGCTTTTTAGAGCAAAAAAAGATTGCGCCGAATGCAATGACAGCAATCCACAATATTGCAGATCGTGTGGAGTTATCCAGCAGCAAAAGAGTAGAGATCACGAATTATATAATGCGTATGGAACAGCGTGAAACTGTAGGTAAGCTTGTTTCCGATGCAGCTCAGCAATTATCGACTGGTGGGTTGAATATATTGCGCGCTGTATTGCTGTTTGATGTGATTTATCTGTATCGTATATTGCATCACTCCGCTGAAGAATGGATAGAAAATCCATTTATTGTAAATATTTCTAAGGCGTTGTGCATTTCCTCTGAATGGCTAAAATGCCTAAATGGAATTTGGGATCTCTTTATAGAAAATTGCTATCCGTTTTCTCCCAATATTAGCAAAACCGGTCGCGAGTTATATGCGGTTGCAAAAGACTATGGGATACCGGTTCAAGAATTTCAACTTGAGAACTATTGCGCGCAAGCAACCGTTCTGCGTTATGAAAGAAATTTGAATCAAAATTTATTCTATCAGAATCTTTGCTTGTTGGAATCTGCTGCTGCTCTGTTGCCGGAAGATCAGAAAAAGCAACTTAAGGAACATGCAATGCAGTATAGATTGACGTTCATGAAATACCTTAAGGAAAACCTGTGCGATGAAATCAGCGTAGAATTGCTCGATGATTGTAAGATGCTTTATAGCAGAACACAGGATAATGAAGATTTACATCTACTGGCTTATATATATGCGCAAAGCGGGGATCGAATCCGTATGGAGAAAGCCGTTGATGTATTAAAATCTGCGCTTGCAACAGAATTTGATATTCATTCGGAAATTGATCAATTGTATAAAATTGTATGCTGTCAAATGAACCGCAAAATGTATCAGTTGTTTTTGAAATTCCAGCAAAATGCAAAGAAAGCTCTTAAAGAGGAATATGGAATAAAAGACTCTTTGGGAATGGACTTGTTGCATTATTCACTATTATTGAGTGATGATGAACAGTGGAATATTTTGCTTTCCTCTGGGAAATTCATTTGCGATTTGGATGAAATTCACCCTGATTTATTGGCATACGGTTGCATTGGTGCTTTGAAACAGAGTGATGAGTTAATAAAATCGTTATTTATGCACACGACGAGTACGGCTATTCAACTATCCAAGCAGTATAAAAAAGAAAAGTTTCAGGAAAAAGTGATTGGCGGATTGTGTGATTATGTGGAACGGAAATCGCAGATTTATGCTCGCGGATGTGCAAATGAAGAAGATAGGCAAATTTTAGATAATATGAATTCTCAAGTTGATTCTTGCAGGTCGATATATTCAGAAAAACAGGAAGATGGCAGTCGATGTAATAATAGTAAGGCAACAAAAGAGATGTTATGCCAACAATTTATATCCTATAGACGAACATGCTTAGCATTGGTGCAAATGGAACCTACAAATATATATGAATCTACCTTATATAAGATATTCCAAAATCCATTCTTGCTCAAATCATTGGCATTACTGGAGCCAAAGACTTGTTCGCTGATAAATACAGGTACTCAGATTTTTGTAGTACCAAGTACAAACTAAAGCAACACCTTATTTGCCATCCTTTCTTTTATTATTCAACGCATCGCAATGATTATTGCTCGATAGGAGGTGAGATAATGTATTGGATTTGCACGAACTGTGGAAAACGGATTCATATGGGCGGTAGTGGTAAGCCGTCGGCTAAATCGGGCGGGCGTTGTCCTGCGCATCCTGCTGGAATTCATTTGTGGATACTTGATGAATAAATTGTTCTGAATTAGATCAGCCATAAGATGCGTTGAGTACGTTTAATATTGGATGAAAGATAGAGCCATATAAAAAAGAGTAGCCGATAACTCAATGAGGAACTGCACCCCATTTGTTAGACAGTATGGTATACTGAATAACAAGTGGGGTGCGTTACTATGCCAAAAGGAATACCAAACAAACGATATACACCAGAAGGTAGTGTCAAGGATTTTTCGCAAAATGGTTTGCAGACTCTGGCATGAGTGAAGTCAGCCGGCAATAGAGGCATCCTCAAGGGCGGCCTCCAGGTGCTTCAGGGACAATCCCAAATTCTGTGTAACCGCCAAAAGCGGTGCAAATAGAGAAAAATTTATCATGGGCGGCAGACGGGTAAAACGGCTGCCGCCTTGTTAACAACATAACGCCAGCGAGAGGGGATGTCAAGACGAAGGCATTCATATCCCCTCTGCCATCGATCTGAAACGGCATTATTGTTTTGTACGTTTCGGTTGTTATGGAATATAGATGTTTCCAAACCCGTTTTCCTCATCCATATCGCTGGAATACCGTTCCCATGCGAAGACATCGTCGACGCGGTTCATCTCACGCCAAGTGATAGGGTTTAGGAAATCGGCCAATCCTTTGCCGAGCGGAAAGCCGGTGCCCCAATAGCTGCCCGTCCGTTCGCCCGCCCGGTCGACGGCATATGCCTCAAAAGGAACATGGCGCATACACGCGTCGTAGAACGCGAGCGGGTCGTCCTTCGGGAACACCATCAGTTCGTCGATGACTGCCTGCTCGGCGGGTGTGATCTCGTCGCCGGGGTAATAGACCGCCACAAAGCGTTCCTCTGCCCGGTGCGCGTAGGCCGCCGAGAGTTTGAAAAAGGCGAAATCCGTGCAGGCCGGGGCGACCTTACACAGACGCCGGTGTAGCAGCTGCTCGTCCGTGTCGAACAGGTAGGTGTGCCGATAGGTTGGGACAGCATCAGCCGGGAAGCCGATGTACAGATATTTGGCGTCTGCAGGCGGCGTCCAGCGCGTCATAACTCGAGGCCGCTCGCGCATTTGGTTGGTCTTAGTTTGCAGCCATAGGATCTGGTTGCCCGTGGTGATGCCGAAATAGTCCTCCTTGCGGCATTTGCGCCGCGCACGTTGGAAGTTTTGATGGTTGTACAGGCCGTCGTAAACCGACCGCTGCGGCGCATCGAAACAGGCTTGCTCCAGCGAGTCGCGGCAGACTTGCCGCAGTGAATCGTCCGGCGCGCATCCGCGATGCAGGATCAGCTTGCAGGCTGGAAAAGTCACGTCCGGCCAAGGCTTGTCCAAGACGGGTTCCGGGCAGTCCGGTCCGGGCAGTTCCAAAACAAACGGCCCGCCCGCGCCTTGATTGGAATAGAAGGTGATCGTCAGTGACATGTGCTCTCCTTTCTCTCACAGGTTTTCTTTCAAAAACAATCGAATGCTTTCCAGCGGAATTCTCCACTCCCGGCCAACCTTGACGGCCGGGAGTTCTCCGTTTGCAATCATTTTGCGGATCTGTTGGCGGGTGGTCTTGAGCTGTGCGGCGGCCTCCTTGACCGTCAGGATCTCACTCATGCCCACGGGCGGGACTTCCTTTCCGACCGATTACCCCAAGGGGAACTGCCGGGTTTGTTACCCCAAGGGGATTTGTCTGGCTTGTATGGCTTGCTGTCCCAAGGGGCGTCCTTGCCTCCGTGCGGTCTGTTGCGCTGCTCCTTGTAGATATGGTTGTGCAGCTTGCGCACCAGTACCTTGCGGAAGCCCCAGTTGCCGTACTGATCTTCCTGCGGACGTATGTCGTACTTCTCGGCATAATGCCGAAGCTCGGCTTTGTCCATCTCGAACAGACGGCAGACCTCGTCGATCGTGTAAAAGTCTTTCATCTCGTTGTAATTGATGTATTTCATGAAATAAAACTCCTTACAGTGAATTGGGATTTGGCAGGTGGGTGAGACGCAACTCACGACATTTCACGCTGCCTTATTTTTATGTTAGTCAATTCACTGCAAAATGTGCTGTATTTCATGTGGGTTCGGCGATCAAAAGACGGTTTATTTCCATTTTCCACAGTACAGATCCACAAGGATTGTGTTGCTTTCAACCGCCTGCAGGATCTCGGATAGGCTGGGTATGCGCTTTGCAGGCCGAAATTATTTATTATTATTGGGGTTTGATTCTTGTGTAAGAAGTGAGGCATTCTGTCTAAATTTCTTATGATAATCTTGACACATTGTTGAATTGCTTATTATACTTTACTATTTTAAAACCGAAAATTGCAATAACAAATTGAACACTTGAGCAGAATAAAGCGCGCTGTCAGCTGGTGGCGTAGATACTATCCAGCTGTAGCTCAAACAGTTCCTCAGGAGTGCGGTAGCCCAGACGTTTTCTGGGAGTGGCGTTGATCTCGTCAGCAAATAGGAGAATCTGTTCATCGGAATAATCGCGAATGGAACGTCCCTTGGGTAGGAATCTACGTAGAATAGGGGCGTCCTTTCATTCTTCAGCGGCCAGCCTTCGCAGCGATATCCGCTGCAATACTGGAAAACGCCCCATAAAAATGCCTCCTCAATTAGATGCAGCAATTCAGTATAATTATATCGTGATTCGTGTTTGGCATCTATCACAAGCAGGTTAAGCCTGCGTAAAATTATGGCATAACCCGTCTCGGAAGTTTTTAAGCGAAACCGTGCGGGGATGTGGAAGCACCGCCTGCTTCAATCATACGATTTACTTTGATTTTACACAGTTTTAACCCGTTTATGGTCGCGCCTTAACGCTGATACGCATTGCCGTTCACTGATGTGGAGAGTGGCACATGGTACACCGAGACTGTCCGCTGGGCAGCATCGGAGGGTGTCGTCACCGGCACGAGCGCGACCACTTTCGAGCCGGACGCACCGGTCACGCGGGAACAGTTCGCGGCCATCCTGTACCGCTACGCGCAGCAGAGCGGCGTGGACGTGTCGGTCGGCGAGAACTCGAATATCCTCAGCTATAGAAAGTCCAGCTTGCCCTTTTGCGCTTTGCGGAGAATCTTCTCTGCATCTGTCTTGCTGCGTGTAGAATCAATGTAGTCAGCGGGAATGCCCTTGCGCTGCAATTCTTTCACTTGGTTATAGATTAGCGCCAGCAGAGGTTCCACCACCACAGTCAGCCCTTGCAGCACCAGTCCGGCGGTCTGGTAAATGGCTGTCTTACCAGAAGATGTCCCGGCAATGACAATGGTATCCTGTTTGTCGGTCAATGACTTGATCGGTGCAACCTGATGCTTGCGCGGCTTGTCAAAGCCCAGATCATGCAATGCGCATTTGATTTCCCGTTTGATATCCATAAAAAGTCCTCCTTCGAGAATAGATTTGTTCTCATGTTGGAAGATGGTAAAAAGATAATGGCCGATCGTTGCAAAAATGCAAAATTTTTCTGCAAATCGATGGATAGAAAATTGGTTGAGAAAACCACTGTATTGCATAGTTGAGGCATGGTTTTGCTCAATCAGGTTTTGAAAAGTGTAAATATGTGCAAATAGATAAGGCGGTCAAAAACAATTGCACGCATTTTTGTAGCTACAACGTATCTACAGTTTTGACAAATAGGCAATCTTTTGTTATACTAAATCCAAAGGAGGAATGACGTATGGGAAATGTAGTTTCTTCTGCCAAAACGGATATGTTCCGTATCCGCATGAACCCGGAAATCCGGGAAGAACTGGAACAGATTTATGCGAAAAACGGCCTGACGCTGACGGACGCGGTCAACGTGTTTTTCCAGCAGTCAATCAATGCGGGTGGTTTCCCGTTCGCGGTGAACGAGGATAATGCCGAGATCATCAAGGCAAAGGCGCTGTCGCGGTTGATGAAAGAGCTGCAAAAAGGCGACGACTGCGCCGAAGTGTGTTCTGCCGACGATGCGCGCAAGCTGCTGGGGCTGTCTGAATGAAGGTGTTATTTAAGAAAACCGCGCTGGACGATATGCAGGCAACGGAACGCTATATTTCGGAAACGCTCGTCAATGGGGCGGCTGCGAAAAAACTGACCCGGCGTGTATATGACGCGATTATGCTGCTGGCGGATAACCCCTATATGGGGACGGAACTCTGCCGTAAATTTGCTGTGGAGACCGATCTGCGATTTTTGGTGGTGGCAAAGCAGCTCGTCTTTTACCGTGTGGTGGACGATGATCATATCGAGGTCACGCGCGTGCTGGACGGACGGCAGGATTACATGGCGCTGTTGTTTTAAGGCATCTCGCCATACAAAAAAGCGCTCAGCTGTAATACGGTTCTCCGGCAATCCATAAGACAACAAAATGTGCCCATTGGCTGCTTGCCAATGGGCACATTTTCCTTTTCTCGGATTGCAGAGCGTTCCATTTCACCGCACTTCCCTCGTTATATTTGAAACCGCCAGTTTATGTAGTAAACCACCTCATATTCCCCTCGATATGCAGATAGCGGCCTTGAAAAGTGCATTTTCTCTATACTGCTCTGTGGCTGTGAAATTTGCGTCCTTTCGTTTTGCGAAATGTGGATCTCGTCGGCGACCTCCATCTGGGTTCGTCCCTCGAAAAAGCGCAGACGGATGATCCGCTTCTCCCGCTCGCCCAAGCTGTCGATCGCCTCTTTGAGTGCGATGCGCGCCAGCCATTGCTCATCGGTGTTCTTGTTATCGCCCACCTGATCCATGACGCACACGGTATCCGCACCGTCGTGGAACACCGGCTCGAACAGCGATACCGGGTCGAGGATCGCGTCCAGCGCGAACACGACCTCCTCCTTGGGTACATCCATCGCCTTAGCCAGCTCGACAATATCCGGCTCGCGCTGGTGCTCGCGCAGGAAGGCTTCCTTGGCTTGCAGCGCCTTATATGCCATATCCCGTAGGCTGCGGGATACGCGCAGCGCGCTGTTGTCCCGCAGATACCGCCGGATTTCACCAATAATCATCGGCATGAGTACACAAAGGTGAAAAACGCTATACAACCTGTTCTTTCGCGTTTTCGATGGTGTAAAACACCTCGATCTTATCGTTTTGCAGCACGATCCGCTCAACACAGGCGCGCACGAGCGTCTGCCGCGCGTCTGCGTCCAGCTTATCCCAGCTTGCGCCGATGGTTTGCAGCGCCGCACGCGCCGCGCCGTCATCCTGCTGTGCTTCCGCCTGCTGCGCTTCGTGCAGTGCGCGCGCGGCGCGCGCGCGGTCGCGCTTGAGACGTTCGATGGTCTCCCGCAGTGTGTCATCCTCGGCCTCGGCATACAGCTCGTACAGGCGGCGCAGCTTGCGCTGCACCTGTCCGAGCGCCCGGCGGCAATCGTCCGCCGTCCCTGCCCGCGCGCGCCTTGGTGCAGGCGCGGCCGCCAAGCGGCACAGGTCGCGCCGAACGACTGCCTCGACCTCGCGCGCCATCACGCCGCGGTTTGGGCAATTCGCATCGTGCACCAGATGCGGCTTGGACTTATCCCGCGAGTAGCACACCAGCCGGTCGCCCGCGCCGCCCCATTTCTGATAGCGCATTTTCGCGCCGCAGTGTCCGCAGACCAGCAGGCCGCTCAGCAGCTTGCCGCCCGGCGCGGCACGCGGCTTGTCCGGCTTACGCAAGCGGCGCTGGGCGCGTTCAAAGGTCTCCCGGTCGACCAGCGGTGTATGCCGCCCGGGATAGCGCTCGCCGCGGTACACGATCACGCCGGTATTGCTCTCCCGCGTAAGGATCTGGCGCACCAGATGCTCGTACTTCAGCCCCAGCTCGCGCGCGATGCGTCCGGTGGACTGCCCCGCCAGATACCGCTCGTATATCTCGCGCACGGTGTCCGCGTCCCCATTCGGCACAAGAATGCCGCTGCCCGCGTCATAATCATAGCCAAAGGGCACCTTGCCGCCGCCCGGCCACAGCCCCTGCTTGACCCGCTCGACCATGCCCATGCGCGTGCGCAGAAAGATATTCTCCCGCTCAAGCTGGGCAAAGGCCGACAAAATGCCGATCATCGCGCGGCCATACGGACTACCGGTATCAATGTTCTCACCAATCGAAACAAAATCCACGCCATGTGGCAAAAACACATCCTCGATGAGATAAAGCGTGTCCTTCTGGCTGCGGCTGAGCCGGTCAAGCTTGTATACCACGACGCGCTCGACTGCGCCGCCGCGTATGGTCTCGACCAGCTCGGCCATAGCCGGCCGGCTCAGGTTGGAGCCGGAAAAGCCGCCGTCAACATAGCGGCGAAACGCCGGTATACCCTTCATCCGGCAGTAGGCCTCCAGCTTTTCGGCCTGCGCGGCCAGCGAATAACCCTCGTCGGCCTGTGCCTCGGTCGAGACGCGCAGGTATAATGCGGTGTGTTTCATCAAAGCTCCCTTCCCAGACCGCGCTCCTCCGTCTTCAGTATAGCAGAGGGGGCGCACGTCGGCAATGGAAGCTCCTGCCGCCGGCTTGCCGTGCGCAGTGCGTCGCCCACGCGCTCGTGGTTGAGCAGCAGCGGCGGCATTGCGCCGCGCAGGCGCTTGCCGTTCAGATAGCGGATGACCTGCATCCAGACCACTTCCTTTCCGCTCCTATTTTGCCCGCTTTACGCGCCGGACAACCCTCGGGCGGGTGCAAAGCGGGATATCTGCCGCCTATGCGGCTTTGGTTAAAAAGGAACGATGCTTGTCGTTACTTGATAATATGTGCAGAATCTGATATAGTAAGGATGATAGACTCACAACTGACAATAAGGAGTATGTAAAAGTGAAACAATTTGGATTGCTGATCCGGCTGATTGCCGGCATCCTGATCGGCACGCTCATCGGCCTTTGCGGCGGCTGGTTCGGCATTGCGGATTCCGTAGGCTTTGTGGCGCTGGTGCGGGTGTTCGCCACATTTACCACCCTGTTCTCCACCTTCCTGTCCTTTATGATCCCGCTTATCATCCTGTCCTTCATCACAGTCGGCATGGCCGAGCTTGGCAAAAAGGCCAACCGCCTGTTCGGGCTGACCCTGCTGCTGGCCTACGGCACGACCGTGCTGTCCGGCCTGCTTACCTTCCTGATCGGCCGGGTCGTGCTGCCCGGCATCATCCAGCCGATCACCGGCGACGTGCTCGAAAGCAACGCCTTCCAGCCCTTCTTTACCATCGAGATCGCGCCCCTGTTCGGCGTGATGACCGCACTGGTGCTCGCCTTTGTGATCGGCATCGGCATGGCCAACATTAAGGGCGGCGCACTGCTGAACGTATGCCGCGAGCTGCAGGAGATCGTCTCGTCCGTGCTGGGACGCATCATCATTCCGCTCATCCCGGTGCATATCGCCGGTCTTTTCTGCAATATCGCGGCCGAGGGGCGTTTGTTTGCCACGATAAAGATGTTTGCCTCGCTTTACGGCATGATTATCGTGCTGCAGCTGCTTTATATCCTATCTCAGTTTGTGCTGGCCAGCGCGGTCTGCAAAAAGAACCATCTGAAAAGCCTGAGGAACGTCGCTCCGGCGTACTTCACCGCGCTCGGCACACAGTCCTCGGCTTCGACCATCCCGGTCGCGCTCAACTGCGCGTACAGCAATGATGTTAGCCATGATGTAGCCGATTTTGTCGTGCCGCTCTGCGCGACGATCAACCTCAACGGTGATACGATCTGCCTTGTGCTCGGTTCGATGGGCATTATGCTGGCCAGCGGTATCGAGCCGACGCTTGCCGTCTTTGCGCCGTTCGTTATGATGCTCGGCGTGACGATGGTGGCCGCACCCGGCGTGCCCGGCGGCGGCGTGATGGCTGCGCTCGGTCTTATCACCTCGATGCTCGGCTTTACTGCCCCGATGCAGCAGCTCATCATCGCGCTTCACTTCTCACAGGACAGCTTTGGCACCGCGGCCAATGTCACGGGCGATCAGGCCATTGCGCTGATCGTGGACAAGTTCGACCTCTCGACCGTCTCCCCTGCTTCCTCAGACTGAGCGCCCTGCTGAAAGGAATCGTCCATGGATATTCTGCTTGACATCCTGCACACATTCGACTACGACATCCTGCTTGCGATTGCGACCCGGTGGCGCGGCGGCCTGTCAGACACGGTATGGACGCTGCTGACCGCGCTGGGCAACGGCGGCGCAGTCTGGATCGCGCTTGCCGTCGTGCTGCTTTTCTTCCGGAAAACGCGCCGCGCGGGCGTCGCCATCCTCGCCGCGCTGGTGCTCGGCCTGCTGGTCGGCAACGTATGGCTCAAGGAGTGGATCATGCGGCCTCGGCCGTTCGTTACCCACGCTGACCTTGCCGCGCTCGTCGACCCGGGTGACCCGTGGTCGTTTCCGTCCGGACACGCGCTTTCCTCCTTCGCGGCTGCCGCTGCGCTGTGCTATCACCACCGCAAAGGCGCGATACCGGCCTTTGTCCTCGCCGCGCTGATCGCCTTTTCGCGGCTGTACGCCAGCGTACACTATCCGTCCGACGTGCTGGCCGGCGCGCTGATCGGCGTGCTGTGCGGCCTGCTCGCCGCTTGGCTGACTGACCGCGCAATCGACCTATTCCACGCCTTCCGCCTGAGAAAGAGCGAAAAATGAATCAATATAAACGCCTTTTGAGCAACACCTTCATTTTTGCCGTCGGCACGTTCAGCTCCAAGATACTCGTCATTCTGATGCTCCGCTTTTACACGGGCATCCTCACGCCGGATGAGCTGGGCATCGCCGAGCTTATTATCAAAACGACCAGCATCCTCTACCCGGTCGTCTCGCTGTCCATCGGTCAGGCCGTCATCCGATACGGACTGGAGCGCCGCCACAACAAGCCCTCGGTGTTCACGCTTGGCCTCATCACGGTGGCGCTCGGCTTTGTCATCGCGCTGCCCTTCTGCCCCGCGCTTGGCCTTGTCTCGTACAATACCTCGACCGGTGGCTCGGGCACGCTGCTGCCCTACGCTTGGCTGATCTATCTGTACGTTCTGACCTCGTGCACGCAGAATGTGTGCAGCCAGTTCATCCGCGCGCTCGGCTTTGTGCGCCTATATGCGGCGGACGGCATTTTCCGCACGCTGATGACTATTCTGCTCAATATCCTGTACCTCAAGGTGTTTTCGTGGAACATCTTCGGCTATGTGTTTTCCATCGTCTGCGCGGATGCGCTCTCGACCGTCGGCCTGTTCCTGATTGCCGGCCTGTGGAAATATATTCGCCTGCGCCGGCCCAATTTCCATCTCTGGCGCAGTATGCTGTCCTACTCGCTCCCGCTCGTACCCGACGCGATCCTCGTCTATATCATCGGCTTTTCCGACCAGACCTTCCTCGCCGGGATGCAAACGGCCGCGGTCAGCGGCATCTACTCGGTGGCCTACCGCGTACCCACGCTGATCGCGCTCGTTGCGGCCATTTTTGTTGATGCATGGCAGCTTTCCATGGTAAACGACAATGCACGCGAGGAGCAGATACACTTTTTCTCCAACGTCGGCAACACCTATGCCTCGGTCGTGTTCATTATCGCATCGGGCGGAGTGCTATGCGCCAAGCTCGCCATGCGGGTGCTGGCCGTACCCAGCTATTATATCGGCTGGACCTTCATCCCCATCCTTGCGCTTGGCGCTGGCTTCAACTGCCTGTCCAGCTTCCAAAAAAGCGTGTATCTACTGGAAAAGCGCACCATTCCCTCGTTCCTGTCTACCGCGTTTTCCGCCGTCATCAACATCGTGCTCAACGCGCTTCTGATCCCGCACCTCGGCGGCATGGGCGCGGCGCTCGCCACCCTGGTCAGCTATGCCGCGCTGTTTGTATACCGCGCGGCTGACAGCCGCCGCTTCATGCCCGTGCGCTGGAACTTCCGCCGTCTGGGTGTAACGGTCGCGCTGGTCGCCGCGCAGGCCGTGCTGATGCTGCTCGAGCCGCCCCTTTGGCTGGTGTGGCAGCTGCTCCTTTTCGCGGCGGTGCTGCTGCTGGGCGCCAAGGATCTGCTGCGCGGCGCAAAAAAGCTGCTGCACCGCTGAAATGCGCATAACAAAACGGACGCCAAGGGCTTTGCTCCCTTTCGCGTCCGTTTTGCCATGTTCAGATAGAGTAATCCGGCACATTGCCGCGCTCGACCAGCTCCTCCAGCGTTGTTCCGTCCACATAACGGTTGATCGCCTGATACAGCCCGCGCCAGAACTCAAGCGTGATGCATTCGCTCGCACGGGCGCACTCGATCGGCTCATGCTCCAGGCAGGCAACCGGAGCAAGCGACCCCTCGGTGATACGCAGAATATCGCCCACCGTATATTCTGCCGGAGTTTTGGCCAGTTGATAGCCACCCTGTGCCCCGCGCGTCGCCTTGACAAAGCCTGCCTTGGAAAGCTGCACCACGATCTGCTCCAAATACTTGGCCGAAATGCCCTGCCGTCTGGAAATATCGCGCAGCGGAATGTAGCCGCCCGCATCATGCTGCGCCAAGTCGAGCATCAGGCGCAGCGCGTATCGTCCTTTTGTCGAAATCTTCATATCCATTCCCCTTTTTGCAATACTATTATGCCATATGCCGGTAAATTTTTCAAGAGCAATCTTGCTCAACGCGCGCGCAGATCGCGAAGCACCTCGTCGATATGGCGGCTTGCCTGTTCAACCTCCCATTTCAGCTCGTTTGCTGAAAGGCGCTCCGCGCCATGCCCCAGAATGATCATCTGCTCCAGCCCGTCCGACGTGGCCACGCGCACCCGATGCTTGCGTGAAAGATCATACGATGCCTGCTCGATGTACATATCGGCCGTTTCGGCCTCCTTGGTGTATACAATGTCGAGGCCATGCCGTTTTTCGACCGAGCCGGTACCGCCCTTGACCCGGTAGGCGTCAAACACAACAAGCAAGCGGCATTTGCGCACGCTCTGGTAGTTGCTCAGCAGGTTGATGAGCTGCTCACGCGCCGCGTTGATATCCTGCGCGGCAATATCGTGCAGCTCGTCCCACGAAAAGATGATGTTGTAGCCATCCACCAGCAGGTAATCGTCCGGCCGGATGCGCGTGACATAAAGCTGCTCACGCGCCGCGCTCTGCTTTCGGCTCTGCTGAAACGCTTCAAACCCCCGGTCCTTGATCGGCCCATAGGTACGCTCGAACAGCGCGCGCAGATCTTCCTCCTCCGCCGCACCGGATGACGGCGCGCGGCGCGCGGCAACAGGCTGCTCAGCGGATCCGCCTGCTGCATCAGTATCCATGCGTATACCGGCATCCAGATGCGCGTGTGCCTTTACTTCATTCCATTTGACCGTATAACCTGCACCATGCGCGCAGAACACCGAGTCTGGCGTATTCTCCGTGTCCCGTTCGGGGTCATACCCGGCAGCGGCAACGACCTCCGCCGTGTTATGGCATGGCGCAAAGCCGTCCGGTGTGCAGGACAGCCGCCCCTGCCCCTTGGTGTAGGCCGCCACCTCGCTCCAGTAGCCGCGCAGCAGCGCGACCGGCACTCTGCCGGTCAGCACTGTATGGCCGGGCAGCGTCTCCGGTGCATCGCAGCTGCCATGCATGCGCTGGATATCGCTCATCGCACGGCCAACGCAATCGGCCGGCAGCTCCAAGCGAAAGGCATAATACGGCTCGAGCAGCACGCTCTCTGCCTGCATCAAACCATTGCGTACCGCGCGGTAGGTCGCTTCGCGGAAGTCTCCTCCCTCGGTGTGCTTGAGATGCGCACGCCCAGTGAGCAGCGTGCAGCGGATATCGGTCACGGGCGAGCCGGTCAGCACACCCAGATGCTGCTTTTCCGCCAAATGAGTCAAAATCAGCCGCTGCCAATTGCCGTCCAGCGTATCGGCCGGACAGGTGGTATCAAACCGTAGGCCGCTGCCGCGCTCGCCCGGTTCGAGCAGCAGGTGTACCTCCGCATAGTGCCGCAGCGGCTCAAAATGGCCAATGCCGACCACCGGCGCGGCGATCGTCTCCTTGTAGACAATGCTGCCCTCGTCAAAGCGCACCGCCACGCCAAAGCGCTCGTCGATCAGGCGGGTCAATATCTCAAGCTGTATTTCTCCCATGAGCTGCACATGGAGCTCACGCAGCGCTTCGCTCCACACGATGCGCAGCATCGGATCCTCCTCCTCAAGCTGGCGTAGCTTGGGCAGCATTGTGTGCGGGTCGCAGCCCTCGGGCAGCACCATCCGGTAGGTCAGCACCGGCTCGAGCACAGGCGCGGCTGCACCGGACGCGCGCCCCAGTCCCATGCCCGGTCGTGTGTGGGTCAGTCCGGCCGCCGCAACGACCATACCCGCCTCGGCCTGCTCGACCGTGCGGAACTTTGCCCCTGCGTAAACACGCAGCTGACTGACCTTCTCCTGCCAGCCGCCGTCGGCCTCGCCGCTGAGCGCGTCGCGCACCCGCAGCGTGCCGCCGGTGATTTTCAGATAGCTCAGCCGGTTGCCCTGTTCGTCTCGTGCAATTTTGAACACCTGCGCGCCAAACGCATCCGGGTACACCGGCTGTGCGGTGTAGCGGTCGAGTCCGTCCAGCAGCGCATCCACGCCGTTCAGCCGCAGCGCCGCGCCGAAATAGCACGGAAACACTCTTCTTGCCGCGATCTGCTCGGTAATCTCCTCCCGGCTGACCACGCCGCGCTCCAAAAAACGCTCGAGCAATGTCTCCTGACACATGGCGACGCTTTCCTGCACAGCATCCCAGTCCGCGTCCGCGCTGAAATCCACGCAGCCTTCATGCAGGCGTGCGCGCAACGCGGCGAGCAGCGCCGCACGGTCAGCACCAGCCAGATCCATTTTGTTGATAAACAGAAAGACCGGGATACGATATCGCTCCAGCAAGCGCCACAGCGTTATGGTGTGCGCCTGCACACCATCCGTCCCACTGATGACGAGCACCGCGCAGTCCAGCACCTGCAAGGTGCGCTCCATCTCGGCAGAGAAATCCACATGCCCCGGCGTATCCAGCAGCGTGACCGCAGTATGCGGCAGTGAAAAGACCGCCTGTTTGGAAAAAATCGTGATGCCCCGCTCCCGTTCCAGCGCAAACGTATCCAAAAATGCGTCCCGGTGATCGACCCGGCCTAACTTTTTCAGCTCTCCCGTATGATACAGCATAGCTTCCGACAGCGTGGTTTTGCCCGCGTCCACATGCGCCAATATTCCGACGACCAATCGTTTCATAGCCTTACCTTTTTCATATACCGATATTGCTTCGCCCACGCGCCGGTGGTGTGCTGCGCGATGGGCGGTATTGTTGTCAAGTAAATCACAGCACATCTGTTTTCCATGATTATATCATATTATCTTTCTTTTTTTAAGTCTCAATCGAAAGATGTTTTCTTCTCGCCTGCTCTATTGTTGTGAAAGTTTCATTTTGCGCACGCTGTGACATAGTAAGGCTTCATTTTTTGTTGCAAACGGTCGATTTTACCACGAGCCACAGCAATTACAAGTCATATCAAACTTTTTGATGCACAAGATACTATCAGCAAAACCCAATCACAAAAAACCGAACGAAAAGGAGAGAAAAATCATGGCTAACACGAAAAACGGTTCTAATCAGGGCATGGTACCCGAGGCGCGCGCGGCAATGGATCGCTTTAAGATGGAGGCTGCGGCCGAGGTCGGCGTCAACCTGAAGGAAGGCTACAACGGCGACCTGACCTCCCGTCAGGCCGGTTCGATCGGCGGCCAGATGGTCAAGAAGATGATCGAATCCTACGAGCAGAAGCTTGCCGGTCAGGGCTAACCGTCGCTGAAACGCGGCACATTCCTGCCACAAGCAAAAAAGAGCGCTGCGGCTTATTCTGCCGCGGCGCTCTTTTTATTATCCGGCGCAAAAGGGGCGGCTCCGCAAACCGAAGCAGCCCCTTTTTAATTATTTCTCTCATGCGCGCCATGCGGCGAAAATCTGCTCCGCCTCGGTCGCGCTTGCTGCGGCCAGCAGCTTTTCTGCCAGCTCCCGGCACTCAGCAAAGGAATGCGCCGCCAGATCGGCCTTGGCCGCCAGCATGGCAGAGGCCGACATCGACAGGTTGGTCACACCAAGACCGCACAGCACCGGTGCCATACCCGGCGTACCCGCCATCTCGCCGCACACGCCAACCTCAATGCCGTTCTCATTGGCAGCCTTGGCGGTCATGCGGATCAACCGAAGCACGCCCGGATGCAGCGGACGGTACAGGTAGGATATTTTTTCATTGATGCGGTCGACCGCGCAGGAATACTGGATCAGGTCGTTTGTTCCGATTGAGAAGAAATCGACCTCCTTAGCCAGCATATCGGCGCACACGGCCGCGACCGGGATCTCGACCATGATACCGATCTTGACATCCGGGTTGAACGCCGCGCCCTCGGCCGCAAGCAAATCCTTCGCCTGCCGCAGCACCTGCTTGGCGTTGCGTATCTCCTCAATCGACGAGATCATCGGGAACATGATGCGCAAATCGCCGTATTTGGCCGCGCGCAGCAACGCGCGCAGCTGGGTCATAAACAGGTCGGTCTGGTTCAGGCAAACGCGAATCGCGCGGTAGCCAAGGAAAGGATTCTGCTCCTTTTCCAGCCCCAGCGCAGGCACTTCCTTATCGCCGCCAATGTCCAGTGTGCGGATGATGACCGGCTTGCCCTCCATCGTCTGGCAGGCCTTTTTGTATGCCGCAAACTGCTCCTCCTCGCTGGGCAGATCGCTGCGATCCATAAACAGAAACTCCGAGCGGAACAGGCCAACGCCCTCGCCGCCCAGCTCGGCTACCCGGACTGCGTCGTCCGGCGTGCCAATATTGCCCTCGATCACGACGCGATGGCCGTCGCTGGTCGCGCCCTCGCGCTCCTTAAACTGCGCGAGCATAGCGCGGCGTGCGTCCTCGCTCTTTTTCTTCTGCTCAAACGCGGCAATGGTCTCCTCATCCGGCTGAATAATCACCTCGCCGGTCGTGCCGTCAAGCAGCAGCTCGTCGCCGTTTGCGATGTCGTCCAATCTGTCGCCCGCGCCGGCCACCGCGGGCACACCCATCGAGCGCGCCATGATGGCCGAGTGGCTGGTGCGTCCGCCGATGCGCGTGATGAACCCCACGACCGGCTTGCCGCCGATCTTGGCCGTGTCGGAGGGCGTCAGGTCGTTTGCGATAAGGATGCACGGCTCGGTAATCGTATCAAGCGCATTGTCCCCGATGCCCTTAAGATTTTTGAGCACACGCTTGGAGATATCGCCGATATCGGCCGCGCGCGCCTGCATATATTCATTGTCCATCGCGCGGAACATCGCCTGAAAATTCTCACAGTTAACAAAGCAGGCGTACTCCGCGCACACCTTCTCATCCGAAACGTAATCCGTCATGCCCTCCACAAAGTCGGGGTCGGACAGCATGAGCAAGTGCGCCCCGAATATCTCAGCCTCAGACTCGCCGATATTCTGCTTGGCCTCGTCGCACAGCGCTTGGATCTGCTGCTTTGCCTTTTCCACCGCCGCAAGGATGCGCTGCTGCTCTGCTGCCACATCGGTGACGGTGTTTTTAACAACCGTCAAATCCTCCTCCTGAATGACCAGCGCCTTGGCCCGGGCAAGCCCCTCCGACACGCCGATCGCTTTCCATTTCAACATAAGCTACCTTCTTCCTGTCGCTTGTGATTCTTTCCAAAAATACTGATTATATTATACTACATCTTGTTATTTTCGTCAAGGGATACGCTTTATTTTCAAAAAATCGTTTCCATTTTCAATTTTTTTATGCGTATGCGGCGATTATCTGCTATACTGGAAGCATCCAATAACACCGATTGAAGGAGGACAAACCTATCATGGCTAACCGCTGCACCTACATCCCCCGTATCATGCTGCCGCGCAAAGGCATCGATCTGTCCGCATGGGCGGTCATCGCCTGCGACCAATACACCTCGCAGCCCGACTATTGGGCCGAGACCGACCGCATCGTCGGGGACGCGCCCTCGACGCTGCGCCTGACTCTGCCCGAGGTTTATCTCGAGGACGCGGACGTGGCCGCGCGCACCGCGCGTATCCACCAAACCATGCGGCAGTATCTGGACAACGGTATGCTGGAAACCCTGCCTGCCGGTATGATACTGACCGAGCGCTGGTCGGGCGGTGCGCACCCGCGCCGCGGCCTTGTGCTTGCCGTCGATCTCGAGACCTATGACTACCAGACCGGGTCAGCTTCGCTCGTCCGCCCAACCGAAAAGACCGTTGTCGAGCGCATCCCGCCGCGGCTCAAGGTGCGGCAGGGCGCCTCAATCGAGCTGCCCCATATCATGCTGCTGATCGACGACCCCGATCGCGCGATCATCGAGCCGCTGTTTGCGCAAACCGGCTCGCTCGAAAAGGTATACGACACCGACTTGATGCAGGGCGGCGGCCATATCACCGGCTGGTTCCTTCCGGCGGGCGCGGCCACCGAGGCGGTCGAGGCCGGTTTTGACAAGCTCAGCGACCGCGCGGTCTTTAACCGCAAATACGGCTGCACCGACGCGCAGGCGCTGCTTCCCTTCGCCGTGGGCGACGGCAACCACTCGCTGGCGACCGCCAAGGCCTATTGGGAGGAGGTCAAGCAGGGCTTGTCCGCCGCCGAGCAGGCCGACCACCCGGCGCGCTTCGTGCTGGCCGAGGTCGTCAACATCCACGATGAGAGCATCCTCATCGAGCCGGTCCACCGCGTCCTGTTCGGCGTCGAGCCGGACGAACTGCTGGATGGGCTGACGGACTTTTACCAGTCGGCAGGCTGCAAGGCGTATCTGGCCGACGCGCCGGTCGAAAACGCGCACTGCTATCCCCTCCTCGCGCCGGGTAAGGCGGGCGTGCTCGTCGTCGAAGCGCCCAAGTGGGCGATCCCGGTGGCCACCCTTCAGACCGGACTGGACGCATACCTTGCGCAGCATCCGTCCGTCAAGATCGACTATATCCACGGCGAGGATGTCACCCGCTCGCTTGCCGCGCAGCCCGGCAATGTGGGGCTGCTACTGCCGGATATCGCCAAGAACGACCTGTTCCGCGGCGTTGTGTTCGACGGTGTACTGCCCCGCAAGACCTTTTCGATGGGCGAAGCGCACGAAAAGCGCTATTATATGGAAGCCAAAGCGATCGTCCGCTAAACCACCGCTCATGGGGACGCAGCCCGACCGGCTGCGTCCTTTTTCGTCCAGCACAGCACGGCCTCCCCCTGCTGCACGGTGCAAAGCACAAAGGCCGGGGCAAGCGGAAACGGCTTGTCAGGCGCGAAAGCGCAGCGCAGCTCAACGGTATCCTCCGCCGCCGTCCACCGCACGCCCTGCTGCCCGAGCAGGCTGTCCAGCAGCGCGTCCCCGGTGGACGGCGGCGCGGCCTGCGCCAGTGCGGGCGGCGTGGTCTGCTGCTCCTGCCCATTTTCGGATAGGAAAAACGATGCTGGCGGCTGCGCGGCACAGCCCGCCGCCTTGAGCGTCTCGCGGGACAGGCGGCGCTTGAGCACCAGCCTGCCCCCGCTCGGCTCGGGCAGGCCGACCAGCAGCGGCGCGCCCGCTGTGCGCGCATAGCAGCGCAGCAGGGGCAGCGGCTCGCAGGGAATCGCGCAATCGAGCACGATTTCCGCGCCGTAGGGCGTCTCCGTCCACTCGACCGTGCCGACTGCCGCCCCCTCATACATCACCTGCGCCCGCATCCCTCACCCCTCCAGTAAAAAGCGCGTATCCCCTCGCTGTTGAAAGGATACGCGCTTTCTCATACAAATATGACGGTTTATCCCTGCACCGACCCCAAGCCAAAGCTGACTGCCAGCGCTTCGTCCACATGACGCATAGCCTTTTCGTCGAGCGATCCCATCTTCTCCCGCAGGCGTTTTTTATCCAGCGTGCGGATCTGCTCGGTCAGGATGATGGAATCCTTGGTCAGCCCGTAATTGGGCGCGCCGAGCGTGATATGCGTCGGCATCTTGGCCTTATTGATCTGCGACGTGATAGCGGCGGCGATCACCGTCGGACTGTAACGATTGCCCACATCATTCTGGACAATAAGTACCGGACGGACGCCACCCTGCTCACTGCCGACCACTGGACTGAGATCGGCATAATAAATATCGCCTCGTTTGATGCTGGTATCCACTTGGTTCACTCTCCGATGAAATAGATTTGCGGTTTGTCCGCAAACCTATTTTCCCCGCACCGCGCAAAAATATAACAGCTTTGCAAAATTCCGCGCGACGGCGGGTGGGAATTTCTTCCCGCTTCATCCTATGCCGCAGGGGCAGTCCGTGTCAGTCGATGAAAAAACGCGGCACGCGGCGGCTGACCGCGCACAGCATCTCATAGGCTATCGTGCCTGCGGCTTCGGCGGCATCCTCGGCCGTCCAGCCGGACGCGCCGAACACGGTCGCCTCATCCCCCCGGCTGACCGCCACACCCGTGGGCACGCGCACCATGCACATATCCATGCAGATGCGGCCGAGCACAGGCGCGCGCTGCCCGCCAAGCAATATCTGCGCGCGGCCTGAGCCGGTGCGCAGGTAGCCATCCGCATAGCCGACCGTCACGACCGCGACCCGGGTAGGCTTGTCCGTTTCAAAGGTGCAGCCATAGCTGATGGCCGTATGCGCGGGGATATCCCGCACCTGCGCGACGCGCGCCTTGACTGTCATCGCCGGCCGCAGATCGAGCGCACACGGCTCGGATGCCTCCGGGCGGCAGCCATACAGGATGATGCCCGCGCGCGTCATCGTGCCGTGCATCTGCCCGTAGCGCTCGATCCCCGCGCTGTTGGCACAGTGCCGCAGCGGCAGCGCCAGCCCTGCGTGCGCCAGCGCGTCACACACTTCGCAAAAGCGCCGGTACTGCGCTTCGGTATATGCCCTGCCGGCGGGCACATCCGCCGCGGCAAAATGGGTGAATATCCCCTCCGACCGCAGACCGGGCAACGCCGCGCAGTCCAATATCTCCCGCACGGCGGCATCCCGCTCCCACGCGGGAAAGCCGATGCGCGTCATGCCGGTATCCAGCTTGTAGTGTACGGTCAACGGCTCGCCCGCGCGCACGGCGGCCTCGGAATACAGCTGCGCGGTTTGGCGGTCATAGACCGTCGCGGTCAGGTGGTACCGCACCGCAGCCTCCATATCGTCCGCGTCCACATAGCCGAGCAGCAGAATCGGCTCCCGAATGCCGTTTTCGCGCAGCTCGACCGCCTCCGGCACGGTCGCCACCGCAAAGTACGGCGCGCCCGCCCGCGCAAGCGTTTCCGCCACACGCGCCGCGCCATGCCCGTAGGCGTCTGCCTTGACCACGCACAGCACCGGCGCCTTGGCCTGCCGGCAGATCACCCGGTAGTTGTGCTCGATCGCTTGCAGGCTGATCTCAGCCCATACACGGTGTTTATTTGCTTTCATCTGTATTTGTCATCCCCAAAATCATTCTGTTGGCTGGTATTGCATCACTTGAATGGACAGCACGCAGCGGCCATCCGCATATAGCTCGGCGCAGACCGGGCGCAGGCCGTCGGCGGTCAGCCAAACCTGCTTTTCGACCGTCTCCTTCTCCCGTGCCTCCTCATATTTGAGCACCAGCAGCTTGACGCCCTGCACCGTCTCGCTCCATTGCTGCACCGGCTCGGCGCTGCGCAGATCGGCCAGCAGACAGAACAAACCGTCCGCCGGGGTCAGCCCGGCGCGCTGCGGCATGGCATCGTCCAGCTCCATCCCGTCATACTGCAAGGAAAACTGTGCGCTGTCCACGCCAGCGATCGTGCCGCCGATCCCGGCGAGCGATTCGGGTGCAGTGATGGTAAAGGCATCCGGGTCGTCTTTATGATAGGTATAGTCCATCTCGTATTCCATCACCGCCTGATCCAGATCGGAGATGACCTTGATATGCGCCGTAAAGCCCGCAAGCTCTGCATAATGCGCCTGCACCGCAGCCGCGCCGGGCGCGGACGCACGGCAGCCGGTCAGCACCACCAAGGCCAGCACGATCATATACCATCTGTGCTTCACATCACCACTCCCTCGCGTTATAACGCCTGAGCACCCAGGGCAGCAGGCCGAGCATATCGCTCGGCGTCATGCCGTATTCGGACAGCTCATTTGCAGCCATATCACCTGCCCGGCCATGCAGCCACGCGGCGGCGCACGCGGCGTCCACCGCCGCTAACCCCTGCCCGCACAGCGAAACGAGCATACCCGCCAGCACATCACCGCTGCCGCCCTTTGCCATGCCGGGGTTGCCCGAATGATTGCGGTACAGTCTGCCGTCCGGCGCGGCGATCAGCGTGCGGTGGCCTTTGTAGAGCAGAATGCAGCGATGCGTCTGCGCAAAGTCTGCCAGCGCTGCCGTGTCGGGCGACCGCAAGCCGGACAGCCGTGCGAACTCACCCGCGTGCGGGGTCAGCACAACAGGGTGCGCAGCCTGTCTCAATACATCCTTATGCGTGCCGAGCGCATTTATGCCATCCGCGTCCAGCACGATCTGGCAGCGCGCCTGCCGCAGCAGCGCAAGCACGATCGCGCTGACTTCGTCCGAGCGGCCCAGTCCGCAGCCGATCAGCAGCGCGTCCGCCCGCTCGGCAAGCTGAAGCAGCGCAGACAGCGCGCCGGCCGAAAGCAGCCCTGCTTCGGTGCAGGGCATCGGCCGCACAACCGGCTCATTGAGCTTGACCGCCAGCACCGGCCACGCCTTTTCGGGCGTCGCCAGCGTCACCACGCCGCTGCCCATGCGCACTGCGCCCTGCGCAGCAAAATATGCCGCGCCCGTATAGTCCGCCGAACCGCACACGCACAGCACACGGCCATAGTCGTTCTTATCGGTCTCCGCGCCGCGCCGCGGCAGCAGACTGTCCACCATCTGCTGACTGATCTCTGTCATCATCGTCGTTCTTCCTCTTATCTGCCGTATGCCTGTTTTGTGCCTGTTACAGCATATCACTTTTGTATGCCATTCGTCAAGAAATGCGCCGGATGCCCGGTGAACAGACACCCTCCCCCGCTCCCCGCGAATACACTGTAACGAGGAGGTGATTTTTTGGCGATCCGAATCTTTATTGATCAGGGGCACAATCCCACCGGCCCCAACACTGGCGCGGAGGGCAACGGCCTGCGCGAGCAGGACGTGAACTATACGGTTGGCGTTTATCTTGCCGACCTGCTGCGCGCCGATCCGCGCTTTGAGGTGCGGCTCAGCCGCAACTCTCCGACCGAGATCCTCGGCACAAGCAACGCGACCAGCCTTGCTGCCCGCGTACGCATGGCCAACAGCTGGCCGGCCGATTACTTCATCAGCATCCACTGCAACGCCAACGTCAATCCCGCGATCAACGGTACCGAGGTCTACGTCTATCAGCAGAACACGCAGTCCTACTGGCTTGCGCAGCATGTGCTGAACGGCATCGTCGCCCGTGTGGGCACAAAGGATAACGGCGTGCGCGTCAACTCCAGCCTGTATGTGCTGCGGCGCACGGCCATGCCGTCCATTCTGGTCGAGCTGGCCTATTTGACCAACGAGTCCGACGCATATAAGCTGGAAAACGACCCCTTTGGCTTCGCGCAGGGCATTTACGACGGCCTGCTCAGCTATTTTGGTTTTTCTCCGATATAAATAACAGAAAAAAGTGCGGAAAACAAAAGTTTTCCGCACTTTTTAAGTGCAGTGCATGGTGTCTGCCGCCCGTTCCTGCGCCTTTTCATCCCATATCGCGTCCGCAGAGGTGTCCGCCCTCTTGAGCTAAGCGAGCATGAGCCATACCATAGCCCGCGTCATGCCGCCGGCGCGCGGGAACGCCTCCTCAAAGAGGCACCTACTGAGCAGTACACTGACGAGGACATCCTCGCCACATCTGACGAGTTGAACGGATGACCCCTCAGCAACCGCGCACCGGAACTGCTCGAAGCGTTTCTATATGCTGTGTACGCAGTCCGACAGCTGTGACAACCTCACTCACGGACAGAGCGTGTGAACTCATCCATGATATAGGCTATTTACCACGGGATGCCCAACTTGTTATTGCAATTTGCAGTTTCTTCTTGTGTGGCTCTCGTGGTGTCGCAAAAAAATAAATCCGAATCTATCGCCAATCGGAGACGGGTTCGGATCATATTGGTTTGTGAAAGAGGTAAAAAAGATGCCGATTGATATTCTTGTGCAGGACTGAAACCTGCAAGAAGTTGGCAGCAACAGCAAACCGTCGTGAGGGATACAACCGAGCCGGTGAGCCGAGTGTGACTTTTTGCGGAAGGGATGAGGACGGAGTGAGCGAGAGAAGTCGTTTGTTTTGAAAAAAGAAAACGTTGTCGAGAACGGACACCAAGTTCGCGACGACGTAGTCAGGTGCTCATAGAGGACTTGCATAAGAACAGTTTACTTTTTCTTTTCGGCATAGTATAGTATAACAAAATGAAAGCGAGGTGTTTATTATATCTATGACACTTGATGAAATTTATGAATCATTTATATGGGATAAATCACATACGGATGAAGAATATAAAGCAAAAATTATAGTTGCAGACTGTCCGAAAACTAGAGGAAAGAATGGTATAGAACTACAAGATATGGTATAATAATTGCAACAAAACCACAACGGAGGGCGTGGTTATGGGATATATTCAGGGAGCTGATCGCAATCAGATAGTGCTTCTGGCTGACACCCTCGATGACTATGTCAGCGCGGATAATGAAGTGCGTGCAATAGACGTATTTATTGATTCTCTTGATATAGGAACTATGGGATTCAAGGCAGAACCGGCCAAGGAAGGTCGGCCTGGATATGATCCCCGCGATATGCTGAAGCTGTATATGTATGGCTATCTGAATCACATTCGTTCATCCCGTCGGCTGCAGAAGGAAGCCGGAAGAAATGTGGAACTTATGTGGCTGTTGAAGAAGATTGTTCCGGATTTTCGCTGTATAGCGGATTTCAGGAAAGACAACGCGAAAGCAATTAGGGAAGTATTCAAAGCTTTCGTGAAGCTGTGCAACAAAGCAGGGCTGCTTTCGCATGAATCTGTAGTAATTGATGGGTCAAAATTCCGTGCCGTAAATGCTGATAATAAAAGTTATGTCAGCAGCAATGCGAAGAAGGTTCTTCTGGATGTTGAAGAAAAGATCAACCGGTACATGAAAGAGCTGGATGAAATAGACGATGCTGAATCCAAGCAGGGTGCTTTGACAAAAGAAGATATTGCAGGGGTTCTGGATTATTTGGAACGACGGAAAATCCAGCTCACTGAAGCGCTGGAACAAATGGAAAACAGCGGAGAGAATCACATCTGTACCACCGATCCGGAAAGCCGCCTGATGAAAACGAGAGATGGTATTCGTCCCAGCTTCAATGTGCAGACTGCAGTAGAATCGGATAATCATCTGATTGTCCATTATGATGTAACAAGCGAATGCACAGATTGGAATCTTCTTGAAGATGGCATCAATGGATCCAAAGCCGCGCTTGGGGTAGAAAACCTTGAAGGTATCGCAGATAGAGGATATAGCAATGATAAAGAAATCCTGCAATGCCTGTTGAATGGAGATACGCCTACAACGCATCCCAACAAGGGCGAGAAAAGCAGGCTGTTCCGATTCAAGAAAACCGACGCAGAAGTAACCGAAGAAATGCTTTCTTCAAAAGACAAGGACACACTTCTTAAGTGCATATCTGCGGGTGTGTTGCCTGAGGTTCTGCATCGGGATGATGTAGAACTGGAAGTCGTGAAACGCAGGGAAAAAGGAAGCGGTTTGTATCTGGATAAAGAAACCGGAGAATTGCCTGATCTCTGTATTTCTTTCGCTTACCCCGCCAGGTTGTGACTGTATTGTAGGGGATTCCAAGCTGGTCCGCCGCCTTCTTTGCTCCGATTTCATCTGAGAGCTTCAATACTTCTTCTTTAAAATGTTTGTCGTAGCTTCTTGCCATGATTTCTCACCGTTCCTTTGTTCTTATTCTATCATAGTTTGGTGAGTTTTCCGACTCTACTTAAATGATACCACTCCAGTATTCCTGCGTGCGTATCCTGATTGGAAAATCATATTTGGATAAAGTGATTTTTGTGATGCATGTTGCAGCGGTAACACGATTTCAGTAAGTGATGTATAGTATTTGGCTCGACCATCCAACTGTAATATTGAATGTATAGGGCTTCTCAGCGACTATTCTGACACAATCGATCAAATATTCATACAAATTCGCCAGTTCAACTGTGCAATGAACCCGTCTCTTTGTAATAAATCAATTGACAAACAGCAGAATTTTA
>NZ_JALFLA010000024.1 GCF_022775115.1 Agathobaculum sp. | reverse complement strand
TTTGTTATCCGGGAATAACGACAGGCGACACGAGTATGGTGCAAGGTGCTGGGTCGGGACACTATATTACAAACATCGAATATATGCTGGAAAGCCAATTCGGAAAGGAATAATCGTGCCGACCGAAATTATTGTCGCAGTCATCACCGGCTGCATCACGCTGGCCGGCGTGCTTATCAGCAACAGCAAGTCGCAGGCCGTGACCGAGACCCGGCTGGAGGAACTGACCCGCGAGGTGCGGGAGCACAACAATTTCGCCCGGCGAATGCCGGTCGTCGAGGAGCAGATCAAGGTGGCGAACCACCGGATCGCTGACCTCGAAGCACTGATGAGAGGAGGGAAGCCATGAAGGAGAGACTCATGAAGCTGCTGGACGTCAAGAGCATCGTGACGTTCGCGCTGATCACGGTCGTGTGCGTGCAGGCCATCCGCAACAACGTCGCGATGCCGCCCGAGTTTGTCGCGTCCATCGTGACGGCGATCGTGACCTATTACTTCACGCGAAAGGAGCCGCACGAATGAAGCTGCAGGGAATCGACGTCAGCCGCCACAACGGGGCGGTTGACTGGGAAAAAGCGGCGCGCGCGGGCATTCGCTTTGCGATTCTGCGCGCGGCCTACGGAAAGTCGGGCGTGGACGACCGCTTCGACGAAAATTATCAGGGCGCACGCCGCGCCGGTCTGCTCGTGGGCGCGTATCATTACAGCTACGCGCTCACCCCGGCGGACGCCCGCCGCGAGGCGCAGCATTTGCTCGCCGTGCTGAACGGCCGGGCGCTCGACCAGCCGGTCTGGTTCGACATGGAGGACGCGGACGGCTACAAAAAGAAGCACGGCTTCCTGTTCACCAAGCGGAACGTCTCGGCCATCACACAGGCGTTCGTGGACGAAATCCGGGCGTCCGGACGAAAATGCGGGGTGTACGCCTCCAAGAGCTGGCTTACGGACTATATCAAGGTGGACGCGGACGCGGTCTGGGTCGCCCAGTGGGCGGACACGCTGACCTACAACGGGCAGTACGACGTCTGGCAGTACACCGACGCGGGACGGGTCGACGGCGTGACCGGCAAGGTCGACCGGAACGTCTGCCGCACAGCATGGAAGAAGGAGGAGAAGAAAATGGCGGTTTACCGATATCCGAAGGACGTGCCCGAATGGGGACGGGCGACGGTCGATAAGCTCATTTCGCGCGGGCTTCTGCGGCCCGAGCCGGACGGGCGGGTCGATCTGTCGCACGACCTCGTGCGCGCGCTCGTCATCAACGACCGTGCCGGCGTGTACGACGCGTAGGGCGGGGCATACGCCCCGCAGCGGTCTTTTTCAAAAAAATTCTGAAAAACCGAAAAAATACCTTGACTTTTCCCCTCCCGTTGGGTATAATAATCTTCGTCAGCAGCGGTCAGGACCGCCGCATGGCGAAGATAGCCGGATTGTGTAATGGTAGCACGACAGACTCTGACTCTGTTTGTCTGGGTTCGAATCCTTGTCCGGCTGCCACTGAAAGACCATCGCTTTTGCGATGGTCTTTTCTCTTTTTCACAGAAACTTCGGGCAGAATTCGGGCAATTTTGACCATTTGGCGGCTGGAAATCCGGCAGACAACTGGATATAATAGTATTCGTGAAAAAATAAAGCTCTGTTCCACTTTTCAGGAGGCATTATGGTTAGAAACGATTTGAGAAATATCGCCATCATCGCGCACGTCGACCACGGCAAGACCACGCTGGTCGACCAGATGCTCAAGCAGGCCGGTGCGTTTCGGGAAAATCAGGTGGTGGAGGAGCGCGTGATGGACTCAGGCGATATCGAGCGTGAGCGCGGCATCACGATTCTGGCCAAGAATACCTCGGTGCACTACAAGGATGTCAAGATCAACATTGTCGACACGCCGGGGCACGCGGACTTCTCGGGCGAGGTCGAGCGCATCCTCAAGATGGTCGACGGCGTCGTTCTGCTGGTGGACGCGGCCGAGGGGCCGATGCCGCAGACCCGCTTTGTGCTGCAAAAGGCGCTCGAATTCGGCCATAAGATCATCATTGCGGTCAATAAGATCGACCGTCCCGACGCGCGTCTGGGCGAGATCGGCGACGAGGTGCTTGAGCTGCTGCTCAACCTGGACGCGACCGACGAGCAGCTGGACAGTCCGATCGTCTACTGCTCGGGCCGCGCGGGTACGGCTTCGATGAGTCCGACCGCCGAGGGGAGCGACCTGACGCCGCTGTTCGAGCAAATACTGGAGCACATCCCCGCGCCGCAGGTCGATCTCGATGGGCCGACGCAGATGCTGGTCTCCTCGATCGACTATAACGACTATGTTGGCCGCATCGGCATCGGCCGCATCGAGCGCGGCTCGATGAAGGTCGGCCAGACCGTGACCGTGTGCGATTATCACGGCAGCATCACGCCGTACAACGCTAAGCTCGTCACGCTTTACACCATTGAGGAGTTGGAGCGCAAGCCGGCTGACGAGGCCAAGGCGGGCGAGATCGTCTGCTTTTCCGGCATTGAAAACGTTGCCATCGGCGAAACGCTGTGCGCGCCCGAACGCGTGGAGCCGTTGCCCTTTGTCAAGATCTCCGAGCCCACGGTCGAAATGACCTTCTCGGTCAACGATTCGCCGTTTGCCGGGCGGGAGGGCAAGTACGTTACCTCGCGCCACCTGCGCGAGCGCCTGTTCCGCGAGCTGCTCAAGGACGTTTCGCTGCGCGTCAACGAGACTGACACGACCGACGCCTTCCGTGTGTGCGGCCGCGGCGAGATGCACCTTTCCATCCTGATTGAAAACCTGCGCCGCGAGGGGTATGAGTTTCAGGTCGGCGCGCCCAAGGCGCTGCTGCGCGAGGTGGACGGCGTTCAGTGTGAGCCAGTCGAGCGCATGATCGCTGATGTGCCGCTCGATGCGGTCGGCTCGATCATGGAGAAGATGGGCGCGCGCAAGGGCGAGCTGGTCTCGATGAACCCCAAGGGCGCTGACCGGATGCGGTTGGAATTTCTGATCCCGGCGCGCGGCCTGTTCGGCTACCGCACCGAGTTTTTGACTGACACTAAGGGCGAGGGCGTGCTGTCCTCGGTATTCCACAGCTACCAGCCGTACAAGGGCGAGATATCCAAGCGGCAGACCGGCTCGCTGATCGCCTTTGAGACCGGTGAGGCAGTCGGCTACGGCCTGTTCAACGCGCAGGAACGCGGCCCGCTGTTCATCGGCCCCGGCACGCAGGTGTATGAGGGCATGGTGATCGGCGAGAACCCGCGGGGCGACGATATGGCCGTCAACGTATGCAAAAAGAAGCAGCTGACCAATATGCGCGCCTCCGGCTCGGACGACGCGCTGCGGCTCATCCCGCCGCGCCAAATGTCCATCGAGGCCGCGCTTGAGTTCCTCGGCGATGATGAGCTGCTCGAGATCACGCCGGAGAGCGTGCGCATCCGTAAAAAGATTCTGTCCAACACCGAGCGGCTCAAAAAGACCAAGAGCAAAAAGGGCTGACATCTAACTTTGATATCATAATAAAGGAGTAGAACAACCTATGTCTATCAAAAAAGTGATCCACACCGGGCTTGCGCCCAAGGCCGTCGGACCGTATTCGCAGGCGATCGTCGCGGGCGGTATGCTGTACACCTCGGGGCAGGTGCCGATCGACCCCGCCACCGGCAAGATCGAGGCCGAGACGATCGAGGCGCAGACCGAGCAGGTCATGCGCAACCTGCAATATGTGCTGGCCGAGGCCGGTGTTTCGTTTGACCGCGTGGTCAAGACCACCTGCTTTCTCGCTGATATGGGCGATTTTGCCGCCTTCAACAGCGTTTACGGCAAGTATTTTCCGGAAAACGCGCCCGCGCGCTCGTGCGTGCAGGTCGCGGCGCTGCCGCTCGGCGCCAAGGTCGAGGTCGAGGTCATCGCCGCGCTCGGCTGACAGCCGCAGGCATGAAAAAAACCCCCGCGCATACTGCTGAGAAGGCAATATGCGCGGGGGTTGCCGTTTATACGGGGCTTTTTCGATCAAAGGAAGATATACTTGAGGATGAACAGTACTGCCAGCACATACATCAGCGGGGCGACCTTTTTGCCCTTGCCGGTGGCAAGGTTGAGCGCCACATAGGAGATGATGCCGATGGCGATGCCCTCAGAGATGCTGTAAAACAGCGGCATGGCGATGAGCGCGAGATAGGCGGGGATGGCCTCGGTCAGATTGTCCTCGTCAAAGCGGATGCTGGTCACCGTGCCGACCATCAGAAAGCCGACCATGATAAGCGCGGGCGCGGTGGCAAAGGACGGGATGGCGGTGAAGATGGGGGCGAACAGCGTGGAGAGCAGGAACAGCACGGCGGTGACCAGCGCGGTCAGGCCGGTGCGGCCGCCGGCGGCTACGCCCGCGGCAGATTCGACAAAGGTGGTCGTGGTCGAGGTACCGAGTACCGCGCCGGCCGAGGTGGCGATGGCGTCCGCCATCAGCGCGGGCTTGATGCGCGGCAGACGACCCTGCTCATCGAGCATGTCCGCCTTGGTGGCAACGCCGATCAGCGTGCCCAGCGTGTCGAAAATATCGACAAACAGGAAGGAGAACACAACGACAATGAAGTTGATGATGCCGACCGCGTTAAAATCGACCGAGAAGCACTGGGCAAAGGTCAGGCCGAGACGGCTGAAATCGGTTATGGTCAGCGTGGGGAACAGCGTGTAAAAGCCGGCCTCGGGATTGGGTACATACAGGCCGGCCAGCTGGCAGAGCATACCGAGAATCCATGTGAGCAGGATGCCGAACAGGATAGCGCCCTTGACACGGTAGATATACAGCACGGCGGTGATGAACAGGCCGATGAGCGCAAGCAGCGCGCAGATGCCGTGGGTGTTGAAGTTGTCCTTAAAGCTGGTCAGGGTGACGAGCGTTGCGCCGCTGACGCACAGGCCGGAATTTTGCAGGCCGATAAAAGCGATAAACAAGCCAATGCCGACCGAAACGCCCTTTTTGAGCGTCAGCGGGATGGCGTTGAAGATGGCCTCGCGCACGTTGGTCAGCGACAGGACGATGAACACCAAGCCCTCAACAAAGACGGCCAGCAGCGCGATCTGCCAGCTGTATCCGTAAGCACCGCAGACCGTATAGGCCATATAGGCGTTCAGGCCCATACCGGCCGACAACGCGAACGGCAGGTTGGCCATCAGCGCCATGCACACCGTACCGATGAAGGAGGCCAGCGCGGTCGCCAGCAGCACGGCGGTGGGATCCATGCCTGCCGCGCTCAGGATGCTCGGGTTGACGGCAAGGATATAGGCCATGGTCATAAAGGTCGTGATACCGGCTATGACCTCTGTTTTGACATTGGTTTTGTTTTCGGACAGCTTGAATACTTTTTCAAACATGCGATTACCCCCTTAAATTTCATTCTTTCCACAGTTTGCAGGCGGTATGCCTATTTCCCCTCATAAGACACGATGGATTCCACCGTATAGTCTTGGATGCGGTCGCGCCCGTGCAGCCCCGCAAGCTCCATCAGGCAGACGATCTTGACCACCTTGGCGCCAAGCTGAGTCAGCAGGCGGGCGGCGGCCTCAAGCGTGCCGCCGGTGGCGATAAGGTCATCGACCAGCACGACCCGGTCGCCGGGCTTTACATCGTCCTTGTGTACCTCGATGGTCGCCACGCCGTATTCCAGCGTATAGCTGGCCTCGACAGTCTCACGCGGCAGCTTGCCCTTTTTGCGAATGGGGATGAACGGCTTGCGCAGTTTGTACGCGATGGGCATACCGAACAGAAAGCCGCGCGATTCCAGCCCGGCGATCACGTCAAACTCCTCTTCATCCATCCGCGCGGCCATCTCGTCTACCGCAAGCTGCAAGCCCTCCGCGCTGCCGATCACCGTGGTGATATCCCGGAAAATGATACCCGGCTCAGGGAAATCCGGGATACTGGTGATATAATCCTCTATTTTGCGCATTTTTCCTCCTTCTTTTTGCGGGCGGCACCCGTCTTACCGGCCCGGATCGTGAGCATCGACCCGCGGCAGGCCATAAGACCATTGTAACAAACTTCTGACACTTGACAAGAGCAAAACGGAAAATTCGGCAAAATAATAAAATGTATGCGCCTTGCACCGCGTTTTTGCATTCACTTTTCACCGACGCGCGCGTCGCCGCGGCTGCGGCGGCGGGCGGGGTGCGGCCGAAATCCGCCCTTGCTTTTGTCCGCTCGGATGCCGTATACTGATAAGGCAGGCTGCGGCCACACAGTGTGCGCGGCGGCCGGCAGAAAGGGACGAGACAGATGAATATCACCAAGAAGGATGTCAACGAGCTGCGCCGCCGGCTGAAAAAGAGCGAGTGCAGCTTTGGAAGAATGAGCGGCTGCTATGTCAACAGCGGCAAGCAGGTCGTGCTCAAGTTTGTGCGCCAGTTCTCCGAATTGGAGGAGGACGAGTATTATAAATATCTGGAGATCGCCAAAAAAACGCTGTCCGGTACGCTGGGCGGTAATCTGCTCGAGCTGGAATTTGACCGCGGCGAGGACGCAGCCGAGCGGCAGAAGTTCCTGCTCGCGCTCAAGGCGAGCAAGCTGTCCGGCGAGGAGCTGCTCGACCGCCTGTATGAGCAGGTCATCGAGCAGTACGCCTATCCGGGCAATTATCTGATCTTGGTGTACCACGATATATACGATGTGATGACCAGAACGAGCGACGGCGCCGAGCTGGACGAGTCGAGCGAGGTGTATGAATACATCCTGTGCGCGGTCTGCCCGGTCGAGCTGGCCAAGCCCGCGCTCGGCTACCGGGAGGAGGAAAACCGCATCGGCGCGCGTGTGCGCGATTGGGTGGTCGGCCTGCCCGATCTGGGCTTTGTTTACCCGGCGTTCAGCGGGCGCGGCAGCGATGTAAACGCCGTGATGTACTACATTAAAACCGGCAAGCCCTCACACCCGGAGTTTGTGGAAAAGGTGCTCGGCTGCGTGCCGCAGCGCACGGCGGCGGAGGAAAAGCAGCTGTTCCACACCATCGTCAAGGATGCCTTTGGCGAGGAGGAAGAACAGGCCGACACGGCCTTCTTCCGGATACAGCAGGGCATTAGCGGCATGGTGGCCGAGCGCGAGGAGGACGAGACGCTCCCGCCGGTCAGCCTGACGGCTGAGGTTGTCAGCGGCTTGGCGGACGAGATCGAACTGCCCGCACCGGTGCGCGAGCGGCTCGAGAAGAGCTACGCGCAGTCCTTTGGCGACGTACCCCCGGCGGCGGCCAATGTGCTGGACAGCAAGGTGGTGGCCGAGGGCGCGGTGCGCGCGCACACGGCCGAGCTGGAGCAGAAGGTGGCCGTGCTCCGCCAGCAGCTGGCCGAGCGCGCGGACGAGGACGGCAGCGCGCCGTGGCAGGAGGATGATGCGCAGATCGTGCTGCGTATGCCCGCGGACAAGGCCGGGCAGGTGCGCACCGAGGTGGTGAGCGGACAGAAATGCCTGCTGATCCCGCTGGAGGGCGGCGAGTCAGCCACGATCAACGGGGTCAGCCGCGCGCTGTAAGGCGCGGTGTGCGCTCCCTTTTCATTTAATGTGTTGGTTTTAAGGCAACACCGCACAATTGCGCCTTCGGCGCTTTGCGAAAATTTTGCGCCCTGATTTCGTTGCAATTTCTTGTAATACATCAAGTATTACTGCAAAATTCTGCCTCGTCAGTACACAAAATTTTATCGCAAATCGCTCTTGCCGAATTATGCGGCGTTACCTTAAGTATTTCACTTTTGGTTCGTCGAAATGACGGAAAAGACTTCGCCGATCCAAGGCAAAGTCTTTTCAACAATCAGATAAATTGGAAGTTATCGAGTTCCTGTTTGGATAAATTGGACGAGCGCTTCAACATCATCGAAATCATCATAACCGCCGGTGAGCCCTTCACGATGATATACGATACCGGCTTTTTCATTGCGTTCGAGACAATCCAAAAGGGTTTTTTCTCCGTAGCGCTTTGCAAACAAAGTGAATCCGTATGGCTTGATTTTTGACAGCATTCTAAATTCCAATTTATGGAGCTTATCATACCATGACATGGAGCTATGTACAACAATGCTTGTTGGTAAAATCGCCGGGGTTTCGCTCACCAACATTTTAAGTTAATTGGGACGGTGTGTGCTCCCGCTTGAAAAAACACCTGCTGCTGTGGTATAATAGCCGCAAGACAGCCATTATACCAAGTATTTTATAATTATACCACCAGCGGCGCATGGGACAAGCGCCTTTACGCAATAGATGCCTGCCGCTGTGGTATAATGACTGCAAAACATTTTTGGAGCGGATCAGCAATGGCTTATGAAAAAAACAACCGCCGCCGTTCTCCCGCCGAGGATGACGGCACGCTCATCGAGGGCCGCAACGCGGTGCTCGAGCTGCTGCGCGCAGGTCGGGCGGTGGACAAAATATTTCTGGCCGGGGGCGCGCGCGGCGGCGATATTGCGGCCGAAGCGAAGAAGAACGGCGTGCCCGTGGTCGTGTGCGACCGCCGCAAGCTCGACCACATGAGCCCGACGGGCAGCCATCAGGGTGTGATCGCGCAAGCCGCCGCGCAGCAATATGTTTCGCTCGACGATATCTTCCGCGTGGCCGAGGCGCGCGGCGAGCCGCCGCTGCTTGTCGTGTGCGACGGCATCGAGGATCCGCACAACCTCGGCGCGATCATCCGCTCGGCCGAGACGGCAGGCGCACACGGGATTATCATTCCTAAGCGCCGCGCGGTCGGGCTGACGGCGGCGGTGGCGCGCGCGGCAGCGGGCGCGCTGGCCCATATCGGCGTGCACAAGGCAGGCAATCTGGCGGGCACGCTCGACACGCTGCGGGAGCGCGGCGTGTGGCTGTTCGGCGCGGAGGCCGACGGCAACGTCAGCCTGTATGAAGCGGCCTTCGACCGGCCGGCTGCGATCGTGATCGGCTCGGAAGGGCAGGGGCTTGGCCGACTGACCAGAGAAAAATGCGACTACATCGTCAGCATCCCGCTGCGTGGCCGGGTCAATTCGCTCAATGCCTCGAACGCTGCGGCAGTCATGCTGTTTGAGGCCGTGCGCCGCCGCATGAAGGCCGATTAAAGGAGGCAAACGGGAAACGATATGGACAGAAAAGACGATACAATGAATCTGGACGCGATCAAGGATTTCTTGAACGATGTGCCTGACAGCGGCGAGTTTGACCTCGATTCGATCATTGCCGAAGTGACCGGCGGTGCGCCCGCCGCGCCCAAGGCCGCGCCGCCGCAGACCGCACCCCGGCAGGCGCCGGTGCAGTCCGCGCCCAAGGCCGCGCCGCCGCAGTCCGCGCCCCGGCAGGCGCCGCCGCGTACGCAGGCTGCGGCCGCACCCAAGGCTGTGCCGGAGCAGACCGCGCGGCAGCCGCGTCCGGTACGTCGTCCGACAGCGAAGGAGGACACACCGCCCCCCGCGGCGGCGGCGGAGAGAGAGGACCCGCGCGCCGCGCGCATCGCCGCGCGGCAGGCCAAGGCCGAGACCGCCGCAACCGCCAGAGCCGCGCGCCGCGCCGCCCGTGACGAGGAGGACGCGGTGCCGCCTGCTCCCCGCCGTACACCCCGCGCGGAAAAGATGACTCGTAAGCAGGCTAAAGCCGCGCGCATTGCTGCCGAACAGGCCGAGGAGGAGGCCGAGATCGAGCTGCGTGACCCTAAGCAGGCCGTGCGCGCCTTCAAGCGCCGCGCACGAGGGTTGTCGGTGCGCGCGGTGCTTGTGCTGCTGCTGGCCGCCGCCGCGGCCTATCTGAGCATCGCGCCCGGGTTTGACGCGCTGCCTGTGCCGGTCGTGTTGGACGCGGTGGAAAACCCGTCGATCGCCATCGGCGCGCTCATTTTGCTGCAATTTATCGCACTGCTGTTGGGCATCGACGTGTTTGGTATGGGCTTTTACAGCCTGTTCCACGGCGCGCCTGACCGCGCTACGCTGGTGTCGGTCGCGGTGGTCGCGGCGCTGCTGCACGGCGCGTCGCTGGTCGTGTTCGAGGATGCGCCGGGCGTTACCGTTCCGTATCTCGCGGTCAGCATATTGATGCTGTACGCGGCGATGCGCGAGGAGCGCGGGCGCATGGCTGCGCGGGCGCGGGCGTATCAGGCCATTTGCTCGGCCGAGCGCCCCATGGCCGTTTACAGCCATTATGACCGGGAGGACGATGCCTGCCGCGCCGTCAAGGGGCCGCTGCACAGCGAGCGGGCCTTTCTCATCGAGATGGAGCGGCCGGACACGGTCGACCGCTTTTCCATGATCTATGTGCCGGTCGCGCTGGCCGCGTCGGTCGTTTTCGCGCTGGTGGCCTCGGTCGGACGGGGGGAGCCGCTGCGTTTCTTCTGGGCGTTCTCGGCTGTGCTTTCGGTCTCCGCGCCGCTCGGCATGCTGTGCGCGTTCGGCGCGAGCTATAAGAACGTCTCCCGCCGCCTGCTTGCCTCGGGCGCGGCCATTGCGGGCGCGCGGCAGGCCAATCTGCTGCGCGGCACAGAGGAGGTCGTGCTGCGCGAGAGCGACCTATTCCCGGCTGGCTCGGTCAGTCTGGAGGCGCTGCAGAACATGGGGCAGATGTCGGACGACAAGGTGCTCGCCTGCGCGGCTGCGCTGACCGACGCCGCCGGGCTGACGCTTGGGCGCGTGCTGACCGAGGCGACGCGCGAGCGCTATGGTGTGACGCTGACCGCCCGCAGCGTGCAGCTGGTCGAGGGCGGTGTGGCCGGCGAGATAGGCGGCAGCCGCGTGGTGCTCGGTACGCCCGCGCTCATGGTCAAGCTGGGTATACGCATCCGTTCGGGGCAGGGCGACCATGTGAATGCATATCTGGTCGTAGATAACACGCTGGCCGGTGTGCTCACGTTGCGCTACCAGCCGACCAAGAGCACCTACCACGCCATGCGGATGATGCGGCGGATGCACATGAACGCCGCGCTGGCCGTGCGGGATTTCAACATTTCGCCCGCAATGGTGGAGGGACAGTTCGACCTGCGCCGAGGCTTTGCCGACCAGCCCGATCCCGCATCGGCCGCGCGTATGCTGGCCGATGAGTACACCGAGGGCGACGCGCCCGCGGCCATCCTGACCCGGGAGGGCGCGGGGCCGCTGGTGCAGGTGCTCCGCTGCGCGGACAAGCTGGCCGGTGCGGTGCGCTCGAACCTGACGCTGGGTACATTCGCGGGCATCTGCGGTATGCTGATCGTGTTCTATCTGGTGTATCAGAACGCGGTCGGCGCGCTGCCCGTGCTGCACCTGCTGCTGTACCTGCTGATCTGGTATGTGCCGGTGTTCATCATCACCCAGCAGACACATTGAAAAGGGGCGCGTGCGCGCTCAGGAATGGAGGGGCGGTGCCGCAGGACTGCGGTGCCGTCCTTTTTCTGCCGCCGTGCCGTGTCAGGGTGTGCGTTTGGTCGCAAAGGAGCATGAAAAATGCACAAAAAACAGCTTGCATAGAGACGAGGAGTAGTGTATAATAACAAACAGGGAGTGTTGCTCCCGTTATCACAGTGCCCGTACAATGGCAAGGGCAGGGGAGTGTTTACATATGGCCAATTACCCGGTTAGTAAGATCCGCAATGTATGTCTGATGGGCCACGGCGGCGACGGCAAGACCTCGCTGATCGAAAGCCTGCTTAACACCGCCGGTGTGACCGACCGTGTCGGCAAGATCACGGACGGCAATACCGTATGCGATTTTGATTCTGAGGAGATCAAGCGCAAGTTCTCGATCTCGATGGCGGTCGCGCCGGTCGAATGGAACGGCTGCAAGATCAACCTGCTCGACACGCCGGGCTTCTTCGATTTTGAAAGCGAGGTAGACTGCGCGCTGCGCGTGGCCGAATCCGCGCTGATCGTCGCCACCGGCAAGTCCGGCCCGGGCGTCGGCACGGAAAAGGCGTGGGAGCGCTGCGAGGAGCGCGGCCTGCCCCGCATGTTTTACATCTCCAAGATCGACGAGGAAAACTCCGACTACTACACCGCGCTGCACAAGCTGCAAAAGCAGTTCGGCGTGAGCGTCGCGCCGATCGTCGTACCCATCTTCGAGGGCAACCGCGATACCGTCGGCGTGGTCGACTGCGTCATCCGCAAGGCCTATAAGATGGACGGCAACAAGCGCGTTGAGATACCGATCCCGGACAATATGGTCGACAAGGTCAACCAGCACCGCGCGGCGCTGTGTGAAAACGTCGCGGAGCTGTCCGAGGAGCTGATGGAGCGCTATTTCGCGGGCGAGGAATTTTCCGACGAGGAGCTGATCGCGGGCATCCGGCAGGGCGTCAGGGATTTGGTCATCGCGCCGGTGTTCTGCGGCACGGCGGCCACCGGCGTCGGCTCGTATGCGCTGCTCAAGGGCATTGCGGAGTTCATGCCCTCACCCGATGAGAAGCCTGCCGAGCTGTGCGAGGACGAAAAGGGCGAGCTGACCGAGATCGCCTGCACCCCCAACGGCTCGACCTGCGCGCTGGTATTCAAGACGGTCGCCGACCAATACGGCCGCTTCTCCTACTTCAAGGTCATGTCGGGCGAGGTCAAGCAGGATATGACGCTGGTCAACAAGCGCGCGGACGCCAACGAAAAGATGGGACACATCTACACCGTCTGCGGCAAAAAGACCACAGAGGTCCCGGTGGTCGGCTGCGGCGATATCGGCGCAGTCTCCAAGCTGGTCACCACCAAGACGGGCGACACGCTCTCGATGAGCGTGCGCAAGGTCGAGCTGGAGCCGATCGCGTTCCGCCAGCCGTGCTACACGCAGGGCATCGCGCCCAAGGTAAAGGGCGCGGAGGAAAAGATTTCCGCCGGTCTTGCCCGCCTGCACGACGAAGCCCCGTCGTTTGAGACCGAGTTTAACCCGGAAACCAAGCAGCACACCATCTCCGGCGCGGGCGACATCCATCTGGATGTGCTGTGCGCCAAGCTGAAGGATAAGTTCGGCGTCGAGGTCGAGCTGACCCCGCCGGTCGTGCCGTACCGCGAGAAGATCCGCAAGCCGGTCACGGTCGAGGGCAAGCACAAGAAACAGTCGGGCGGACATGGACAGTACGGCCACGTTAAGATGGAGTTCGCGCCGTATACCGAGGGCGATTATCTGTTTGAGGAAAAGATTTTCGGCGGCTCGGTGCCCAAGAACTTCCACCCGGCGGTCGACAAGGGCATCCGTGAGGCCATGGAGCACGGCGTGCTTGCCGGTTATCCGCTGGTCGGCCTGCGCGCGACCCTGCTGGACGGCTCGTATCACGACGTCGACTCCAACGAACTGTCCTTCAAGATGGCGGCGCGTCTGGCGTACAAGGCGGGCATCCCCAACGCCAGCCCGGTACTGCTCGAACCGGTCTGCTCGCTTAAGGTACTGGTGCCGGATTCGCACATGGGCGATGTGATCGGCGACCTGAACAAGCGCCGCGGCCGCATCATGGGCATGAACCCGGTCGAGGGCGGCAAGCAGGAGATCATTGCCGAATGCCCGATGGCTGAGCTAAGTGATTACGCGATTACACTGCGCTCGATGACGCAGGGACGCGGCTCGTTCGTCTCCCAGTTTGAACGGTACGACGAAGCGCCCGCTCCGGTGCAGGAAAAGGTCATTGCCGCTAACAAGGCAAGGCTGGAAGCGCTGAGCAAGGAATAAAAAAGGATAACACTGGAAACCGGCTGCGGTAACGCGGTCGGTTTTTTTATTCGCGTCAAAAAGGTATACTTATTTGGTAAATTTTTTGTTACATTATGTGGCGTCTCGTATGTGGACTTGTTCCGCCGACTATGTTATAATTTTAACAGATTATAAAACCAAGCAAACGGAGGCGTTGTGTGATGCACACTACCAGAAAAATCAACGATCATTTGGTCTACCTCGGCGGGAGCGACCGCCGTCAAAGCCGCTTTGAGAACCTGTTTCCTATCCCGCGCGGCGTTTCCTATAACAGCTATCTGCTGCTGGACGAAAAAACCGTGCTGTTTGATACGGCGGACGAGTCGGTCGGCCGCCTGTTCTTTGAAAATTTGGAGTACGCGCTGAATGCGCGCACACTTGACTATCTGGTCATCCACCATATGGAGCCGGATCATTGCGTGCTGCTGGAGGAGGTACGGCGCCGCTGGCCCGAGGTCAAGCTGGTATGCAGCGCCAAGGCGCTGGGCATGATGAGCCAGTTCTTCGGCGCGGATATGAGCGACTGCACGCTGACGGTCGGCGAGGGGGATAAGCTCTCGACCGGCCGGCATACGCTGCACTTTTTGACCGCGCCCATGGTACACTGGCCGGAGGTCATCATGACCTACGAGGAAGTCGACAAGCTGCTGTTCACTGCCGATGCCTTCGGCACGTTCGGTGCGCTCAGCGGCAATATCTTCACCGATGAGTTCGACTTTGACAAGGCGTGGATGGATGACGCGCGCCGGTATTACGCCAACGTCTGCGGCAAGTACGGCGCGCAGGTGCAGGCGATACTCAAAAAGATAAGCGCACTCGATATCGGCACGGTCTGCCCGCTGCACGGCCCGGTTTGGCGTGGCGGGGATATCGCGCCGCTGCTGGAAAAATACCAGCAGTGGAGCACCTATCAGCCCGAGGGAAAAGCGGTCATGATCGCCTACGCCACGATGTACGGCAACACCGAGAACGCCGCGGCCGCAATGGCTGGTCTGCTGGCCGAAAAGGGCGTGCGCGGCATCGCCATGTACGACCTGTCCGAGACCGATGTCTCCGAGCTGGCGGCGGAGAGCTTCCGGTGCAGCCATCTGGTGCTTGCCGCGCCGACCTATAACGGCGGCCTGCATCCCAAGATGGAGGCATATCTGCATGATATCAAGGCGCTCGGCCTGCAAAACCGCACAGTCGCGCTGTTGGAAAACGGAACATGGGCGCCGGTCGCAGCAAGGCACATGGCCACGATACTCGGTACCATGAAAAATATGACCGTGCTGGAAAATCCGGTCGCGGTCAAATCGGCGCTGGCCGAGGGCCAGCTTGCTGCGCTCGGCGCGCTGGCTGATACCCTCGCCGCCCAGCTTTGCGGCTGAGCTGCCGGACAGCCGCGCCTGGCGGCACATTTTGTCCCATGAATGCGCGTGCGGCGGTTCTGCTTTGTCCCCGTCCCGCATAGGATAGACCAAAAGCAGGAGGGACAATGCCATGATCGTTTATGCAACCAAGGTGACGGTGAAAAAGGCGATAGCGGGCGTGCTGGTGATCGGCGCGGTCGTGTGGGGCGTGGCCGCGCTCTCGCCGCGGGCGGCGGAGACGGTCAGCGCGCAGAACGCCGCGCAGTCGACCGATCTGAGCGGCAAGCTCAAAACCAATGAACAGCGCGTCGCACTGCTGGAGAGCTTGGGCTGGAAGGTCAACCCGGAGCCGCGCAGCGAGCGCGAGGTGCAGATACCCAAGACCTTTGACGACAACTATCAGGCGTACAACGCCATACAACTGGGGCAGGGACTTGACCTGACGCCCTATCAGGGCAAGCGCGCCACGCTCTACACCTATGAGCTGACCGAATATCCGACCGGCGCGCAGGGCGTTACCGCCAATTTGCTTATCCGGCGCGGCAGGCTGATCGCGGCTGATATCAGCGCGGCCGAGGCCGACGGCTTTGTGCACGGGATCACCGAGCAGCCGGGCGCGCAATAGGGCGGTGGGATCACCGCACATAGAGGGAACGCCGCACGGCGTTCCTTTTTGCTGCCGCCCTGTAAAGAAACATACTTTTTTTCAGAAGCCTATTGTGCAATTTGCAAAAAAGTGGTATGCTGTACTTTAGAATAGGTTGGCGGGAGGCACAAAATGCCGGCAATGCGTTTGGATAAATTGCTCACACAGCTTGGCTGCGGCAGCCGTAAGGAGGTCGGCGCGCTCATTCGGAGCGGGCGGGTCACGGTGGACGGTGCGCCAGTGCGCGACCCGGCCTGCAAGACCGACCCGGAGACGGCTGTGGTCGTGGTAGATGGTCGGCCGCAGCGCTATCAGGCGCAGCGGTATTTCATGCTCAACAAGCCGGCCGGGGTCATCACGGCCAGCCGGGACGGTCGCCACCAAACCGTGCTTGAGCTGTTCCCGGCAAGCCAGCGGCGCGGCCTGTTTGCCGTCGGGCGGCTGGATAAGGACACCGAAGGCCTGCTGATCGTCACCGACGACGGCGCGCTCAGCCACGCGCTGATGAGCCCCGCGCGGCATGTCGACAAGGTGTACGAGGCGGTGGTCGAGGGTGCGCTTGTGCCCGACGCGGCCGACCGCTTCGCCGCGGGACTGACACTGCGGGACGGCACGGTGTGCCTGCCCGCCGTGCTGGAGCGCTTGCCGGACAGAGCCGAGCAAACCGTGCGGGTGACGCTGCGGGAGGGCAAATACCATCAGGTCAAGCGGATGATTGCCGCCGTGGGCGGCACGGTTGTCCATCTGCGCAGGGTGTGGCTGGGCGGGCTGGCGCTCGACCCGTCGCTTGCGCCGGGCGCGTTTCGCGCGCTGACCGATGCGGAACTGGCGCTGCTGCAGGGGCAGGAGCGGGATGGCAAAAAAGAATTTTGAAATATTGACAAAAAATTTAAAAATTTTTGTACAAAAATGCAGAATGATATGATATAATGACTTAAAACGTACAGCGTTACCGCCGCCTTCTTGTGAAGAATGTCAGAATGGGCGGCGGCGGTAGCCTGCCCGCCTGTAAGAGGGCGAAAGAAAACACGATTGGCCGGACAGACGGTCAAAATGCGGGAAAGGTGATGGAGATGGCTTCAAGGTTGTTCCAGTCGATTATATTGCAGATGAAGGACACGGTGGACCGCACCATCGGCATTGTCGATGCGAGCGGCGCGGTCGTTGCGTGCACCGATCTGCCCCGGATCGGCGAAATGCGGGAGGAAGCCATCACCGAGCTTGGCTTTGCGGGCGAAATCGTGCGCTTTGGCGGCTATACCTACCATGCGACGGGCGACCGCGCTTCGCGGCTGGAATACGCTGTTTTTGTGCAGGGGGAGGACGAGCTGGCGCGCAGCATCTGCTCGCTGGTGTCGGTGTCGATCAACAACATCAAGACCCTGTATGACGAAAAGCACGACAAGGCCACCTTTGTCAAAAATATTATTTTGGACAATATCCTGCCGGGCGATATCTACATCAAGTCGCGTGAGCTGCACTTCGGCAATGATGTGCCGCGCGTCGTTTTTCTTGTGCGCCAGCTGCCCCCGGCGGACATCGCCGCGATCGACGTGGTTGCGGGCATGTTCCCGGACAAGCAGAAGGATTTCGTGCTGCATATCTCGGAGAGCGATATCGTCGTTGTCAAGGAGGTTAAGGCGGGGAGCGAGGTCAAGGATCTCGCCAAGACCGCGCAGGCGATCGAGGAGACGCTGGCAAGCGAGCTGTCGGTGCGATGTTTGATCGGCATCGGCTCGGTTTCCTCGCAGATGAAGGACATCGCCAAGTCGTTTAAGGAGGCGCAGACCGCTATCGAGGTCGGCGGCGTATTTGATACCGAAAAGGATATCATCAGCTTTGAAAACCTCGGCATCGGCCGCCTGATCTATCAGCTGCCGATCACGCTGTGCGAGATGTTTTTGAGCGAGGTGTTCAAAAAAGGTTCGATCGACTCGCTCGATCAGGAGACGCTGTTCACCATCCAAAAGTTTTTTGAAAACAACCTGAACGTGTCCGAAACCTCACGCAAGCTGTTCGTCCACCGCAATACGCTGGTTTACCGGCTGGAAAAGATCAAAAAGCTGACCGGGCTTGACCTGCGTGAGTTTGATCACGCGATCGTCTTCAAGGTCGCGCTGATGGTGCGTAAATATCTGGCCAGCCGCGAGGAAAACGCGCGCTGAGCGGTCGGGCGCTGTTTGGGCGATATTTACAAATTGTTCATCATATTGCTGCAAAACACCGTGCATTGACAGTTATTGTCGACTTGCGCGACCGGAGAATATCTGTTATAATGGACAAAGGTGTGTGGACCATGCACCTTTGTCTTTTTTGATAAGAAAAAGCTTCCGGGGAGGACTGTGTGTGATACGGATGAGCAATGCCACCATGGTGTACGACAACGGTACACGCGCGGTGAACAAGGTCAGCCTGCGCATCGACGAGGGGGAGTTCGTCTTTCTGGTCGGCGCGTCCGGCTCGGGCAAGACCACGATGATAAAATTGCTGACCGCTGAGGTGCGCCCGAGCGGAGGTAAGGTGCTGGTCAACAATTACAACGTCGGTGAGATGAAAAAGCGCCAGATCCCCTATCTGCGCCGGACGCTCGGCGTGGTTTTTCAGGATTTTCGCCTGATAAAAAGCAAAACGGTTTATGAAAACGTCGCCTTTGCCATGCGCACGATCGGCGCGAGAGGCAAGGCGATCAAGGAGCGCGTGCCCTATGTGCTCGATTTGGTCGGGCTGACAGGCAAGGCGAATGAAAAAACGCTCAACCTTTCGGGCGGCGAGCAGCAGCGCGTCGCCATCGCCCGGGCGCTGGTCAACAACCCGCGCCTTATCATCGCTGATGAGCCGACCGGCAACCTTGACCCTGCGCGCTCGCTTGAGCTGATGACGCTTTTCCAAAAGATCAACGAGCTGGGTACGACCGTGCTGATCGTCACGCATGAAAAGGGGCTGGTGGATGCGTTTGAAAAGCGGGTTGTGGTGATCGATCAGGGTGAGGTCGTGAGCGACCAGACAGGTGGGTATTATCAAATATGAGAAGTTTTGGATACTACTGGAAGGAAGGCTTCCGCAACATCTTCAAGCACGGCTTCATGTCGATCGCGGCTATCGCTATTATGCTGGCCAGCCTGCTTATGACAGGAACCGTCACGCTGATCGCATATAATATTGATCGGAGCATTGTGGAGCTGCAGCAGTCGAGCGAGATCGTCGTCTTTATCGACGAGACGCTGACCACGCGCGAAGCCAAGGCGCTGAGCAGCCGCTTTGATCGGATCGAAAACATCGCAACGATCAAGTTCGAGTCGCGCGACGAGGCGCTTGAGGCCTACCGGCTCGAGCTGGGCGAGGACGCTTCCATTCTGGACGGCTTTACCTCGCAGAACAATCCGCTGCGCAACAGCTTCCACTTTACGCTCGAGGATCCGACGCTCGCCGAGCAGACGCTCGAGCAGATCGCCGCGGTGGACGGCGTTGCCCGCGTCCGGGCGGACGAGGACACCATCGCCAAGCTAGTGCAGGTGCAGCGCGTGTTTAATATTGTGTCGCTGGCCATGGTCGTGGCGCTGGCGCTGATCTCGATCTTCATTATCTCCAACACGGTTAAGCTGGCCATGTTCGCCCGCCGGGAGGAGATATCCATTCAGAAGATGGTCGGCGCGACCAACTGGTTCATCCGCTGGCCGTTTGTGATTGAGGGTATGGCGCTCGGCCTGATGGCGGGTGTGCTGGCCTTTTTCGCGGAGTGGGGCGTTTATGCGGAGATCACCAAGGTGGCAAGCGGCGTCATCCCCTATTTTAAGATCGTGCCGTTTGAGCAGCTGCGGTGGCTGGTGCTCGGCGTGTTCGCGGGCGCGGGCGTGCTGTTTGGCATTGGCGGCTCGGTGACCAGCATCCGCAAGTTTATGGACGTTTGACCGGAGAAAGAAGCAAAGGAGCGTATAGCTGTTATGATGAAGAAAAAAACCGTCCGCGCGATTTCCTGTGCGATCGCGGGTATTCTGGTGATCGCCATGATCGCCTCGCTGCTGGCCTCCGGGCTGGCGTTTGCCGGCGCGGCCGACGCGGGCGAGCTGAAAAGCAAGCTGAGCGATCTTGAGGAGCGCAAGGCGTCAGTCAAGGCGCATATCGCCGAGCTGACCCGGCAGGCCGAGGACGTGGAGGCGACCCGCGCCGCGCTGCAAAGCGAGATCGACCTGACCCGGGAGGAGATCGCCGTAGTAGAGGACTACATAGCGCGCCTGCAGCAGCAGATTGATGTGAAGACCGTTGAGCTGGGTGTGGCCGAGGAGGCGCTGGCGGACAAGGAGGAGCTGTTCTCCACCCGCATCCGCGAGATGTATGAGCAGGGCGACACGACCTATCTGGACATCCTGCTCAATGCGTCGAGCTTTTCCAATATGCTCTCCCGCATCGAGATCGTGACCCAGATCATGGATTACGACAAGCAGGTCGTGGCCGAATATACGGCCGCCAAGGAAGACATCGAGGAAAAGCGCGACGATCTGCAGCAGACGCAGAATCAGCAGAAGGAATACCAGCAGAGTCTGGGTTATAAGGTAGAGGAGCTTGCCGCGAGCGAGGCTGAGCAGGCCGCGCTGCAAAAGAGCCTTGAGGCCTATAAGGCTGAGAGCGAGGCCGAGTACGACCGTCTCTCGGCCGAGATGAACGCGGTCAGCGACCAGATCGCCGCGCTGAGCCGCCAGTCGGCGGCTTCGGGCATGGTGCCGATGGGCGACGGTACGCTCGTCTGGCCGACGCCGAGCTGCACGAGCACGTCAAGCGCGTATGGCTGGCGCACCCACCCGATCTACGGCACACGCAAGTTCCACGCGGGCGAGGATATCCCCGCGGCCTACGGCGCGCAGATCGTTGCGGCGGCTTCGGGTGTGGTGCTCAAGGCGGGCTGGGCGTCCGGCTATGGCAATTACACGGTCATCGACCACGGCGGCGGACTGGTGACGGCTTACGGCCATCAGTCGGGCTTTGCGGTCTCGGCAGGGCAGACGGTCACGCAGGGACAGGTCATCGGCTATGTCGGCTCGACCGGCAACTCGACCGGCCCGCACCTGCATTTTGAGGTGTATGTTAACGGTTCGACCGTCGATCCGAAGAGCTATTTCTGATCCCAGCACGCAAGCAGGGGCATCACAGCGGGGGAGAGCGGCGCCGCTCTCCCCCTTTTTTGGAGGGATGCAGGTTGAAGGAAAGCAGAACGCTGCATGAGCGGCAGATATCGCTTGGCACAGCGCTCATGCTTTGCGTGATGGCGGCGGTGGTCGGCATTGCAAGCTGCTATGTGGGCATGAGCTGGCGCACGCAGGCCGTGCAGAACAAGCTGCGTGAGATCGACCGGCTGGTCGCGGACAGGTATGTGGGCGAGCTGGACACCGCGCAGCTGGCCGACTATGCCGCCGCCGGTTATATCGCGGGACTCGACGATCAATGGTCGGGCTACATACCGGCCGAGCAGTACGCCGCGTACGCGCTGCGTTCGGAGGGCAAAAGCAGCGGTATCGGCGCGTCAGCTGTAACGAGGGAGGACAGCATCCGCATCAGTCTGGTGTATGACGGCTCGCCCGCGCAGGCCGCTGGACTGGAAAAGGGCGACTGGATCATCGGCGCGGACGGATTGACTGTCGCGGCGGACGGCGCGCAGGCCGTAGTGGACGCGATACAGGGCGAAGAGGGCGAGCCGGTCGAGCTGACCGTGGAGAAATTGTCCGGTGCGGTCGAGCAGCTGACGCTGACCCGTGCGGTCGTACCGCAGAAGATGGCATGGGGCACGCTGCTGGACGGCGGCGTGGGGTATCTGCGTATCGAGAGCTTTGTGGAAGGCTCGGCCGAGCAGTTCCAGACCGTATTGGACGCGCTGCTCGAGCAGGGCGCGCGGGCGCTCGTGCTTGATGTGCGCTTCAATGGCGGCGGACTGGTCAAGGAGATGAGCGCCATGCTCGATCCGCTGCTGCCTGCGGGCACGATCATCACGCTGACCGGCAAGGACGGCAAAAGCACTGTGTACAGCTCAGACGAGGCGATGCTCGACCTGCCGCTTGCCGTGCTGATTGATGACCGGTCTATTTCGGCGGCCGAGTTTTTCGCCGCTGCTTTGCAGGAGTATGAGCGCGCCACGCTCGTCGGCGTGCATACGACCGGCAAGGGGCGCGCCCAGCGTACCTACACGCTGTCGGACGGCTCGGCGGTCAACCTGTCGGTCGAGACGTATTACACGCCCGAGGGGCGCAGTCTGGCCGATGTGGGCATCGCGCCAGATGTGGAGGTCGCGCTTTCCGACGAGCAGCGCGCGGACTTTTACTTTCTGACGGCGGAAAACGACACACAGCTGCAAAAAGCGCTCGAAATACTTGCATGATCGCGCCGCCGCAGCAGAAAAATATGCAAAAATGAACACTCTCGCTTGACAGAGCGGGAGAGCTTACCTATAATAAGGAAGTATTACACGGCCGCAATCGGGCCGATCACTGAGAGTTAAGAGGGTTTGCGATCATGGCAAAAGAAATCAAGCTGACACAGGAAAGTTTGGACGCTTATAAAAAGGAGCTGGAATACCTCAAGACCACTCGTGCCGACGAGGTGGCCGAGCAGCTCAAGGAGGCGCGCTCGTTCGGCGACCTGTCCGAGAACGCCGAGTATGACGAGGCGAAAAACGAGCAGGGCAAGCTTTATTCGCGCATTGCCGAGCTGGAAGAGATCATCAAGCAGGCGGTCGTTGTTTCGGGCGACACCTATGCCGCGGACGAGGTTTCTCCCGGCTGCCACTTCGTGGTAAAGGATCTCGAGCTCGATGAGGAGGAGTCATACCACTTCGTCGGCTCGCAGGAGGCAAATCCGATGGAGGGCAAGATATCCGATGAGTCGCCCTTCGGCAAGGCCATGCTGGGCAAGAAGGCCGGCGCGGTCGTCGAGGTGGAAGCACCAGTCGGCGTGGTCAAATACCAGATCGTCTCCATCCACAAGTAAAGCGGACACGCGCCGGGGTCGGCCCCGGTCTGCATTGATTTATAAACAGAAAGATGGGATCAACACTATGGCAGAACAGCATCAGTCTCAGCAGGAGAACGAGCAGACCGCGGAGGAGCTGCACGAGCTTAAGCGCATCCGCCGCGAAAAACTGGCCGAGCTGCAGCAAGCGGGCGCTGACCCGTTCCGGCAGGTGCGGTTTGCGCGCGATCATCACACCGTCGATATCCATACTCGGTTTGACGAGCTGGAGGGTAAGACCGTCCGGCTGGCCGGGCGCATGATGTCCAAGCGTATCATGGGCAAGGCCTCGTTTTCCGACCTGTCCGACCGCTATGGCCGCCTGCAGCTTTATATCAAGCGCGATAATGTGGGCGATGAGGTATACAAGGGCTATAAAAAGTTCGATATCGGTGATATCATTGGTGTGTCGGGCGAGGTATTCCGCACCCAAAAGGGCGAGATATCGGTCGCCGTGCAGGAGCTGACGCTGCTGTCGAAAAACCTGTCTCCGCTGCCCGAAAAGTGGCACGGCCTGAAGGACACCGACATGCGCTACCGCCAGCGCTATGTTGATCTGATCATCAACCCTGAGGTGCGCGAAGTGTTTGAAAAGCGCTCGGCCATCGTGCGCGAGATCCGCAATTTTATGGATGCACGCGGCTTTATGGAGGTCGAGACACCCTGCCTGAACACCATTCCGGGCGGTGCGGCCGCGCGGCCGTTTATCACCCACCACAATGCGCTCGATATTGATATGTATATGCGTATTGCGACCGAGCTGCACCTCAAACGCCTGATCGTCGGCGGTTTTGAGCAGGTGTATGAGATCGGCCGCATCTTCCGCAACGAGGGCATGGACACCCGCCACAATCCCGAGTTCACCACGATCGAGCTGTATCAGGCTTTTACCGACTACCACGGCATGATGGACATTACGGAGGATATGGTCGTGCACGTCTGCGAAAAGGTGCTCGGCACGACCAAGGTGACCTATCAGGGGATCGAGCTGGACTTTGCCAAGGGCTGGAAGCGCATGACGATGGCCGAGGCGGTCAAGGAATATGCAGGCATTGATTTTATGGCGCTCTCTGCTGAGCAGGCGCTTGAGGCGGTCAAGGCCAAGGGACTGGAGATCGAAAAGGGCAAGGAAAGCTGGGGCGATTTGATGAGCCTGTGCTACGACGAATACGTCGAGTCAAAGCTGATACAGCCCACCTTTATCACCGATTACCCGGTGGAGATATCGCCGCTGGCCAAGCGCAAGCCGAGTGACCCGCGCCTGACCGAGCGCTTTGAGTGCTTTGTCTACGGCCGTGAGCTGTGTAACGCATTCTCTGAGCTGAACGACCCGATTGATCAGCGCGGGCGCTTTGAGCATCAGGCGGCGCTGCGCGCGGCAGGCGACGAGGAAGCCAGCATGATGGACGAGGATTTCCTCAGCGCGCTTGAGTACGGTATGCCGCCCACAGGCGGCATGGGCATGGGCATTGACCGTCTGGTGATGTTCCTGACCGATTCGGCGTCGATCCGCGACGTGCTGCTGTTCCCGACGATGAGGCCGATTGACCAGTAAAACGCAAAATGCAGTGCGGTAACGGTGAATTTCAAATGAGAGTGTCTCGGCTGATACATCACTACACCACAATGCACCGGTCTGTTGCAATTTTCAAGAAAAGCCCCCATATAGGGCGGTGCAAAATGGAAGAATAAGATTTGGTGCAGCAGATGCACCGCAGAGCAAGAAGCCATCCGGCAGGTATGCCACAGAAATGTGACGTACCTGCCGGATTTTTGATTTACTTTGCAGGAAATAGTCCATCGCCAGCAAGTCGGTATCCTCCGCACCGGCTTTTGCCAGCATAGCTGCTATCCGTTTGGCTATATTGCACGCTTGAACATATTTCTTATGCTTTAGAAAATCATTCCATCGTTTTTCGATGGCAGCAGTGCCATACAGCAGCTCGACCAACTGCTTAGTTCCGTTTTCAAAACCGTTATCCGCAAGCAGTTTGTCAACGACATACTTGTTGTTGCCTCAAATCAGCATTGACCGAAGTTTGCTTATGTACGCAAGGAACTCATCTTCAGTCATAGCAAGCAGCTTTCTCTTGGTAAAAGACTGGTAGTACGCCTTTCGCTCCTTGCGTTCATTACGGTTTTCGTCGTAATAAGCAGCATTGTGTTTCTCTTTCTGCAAAAATGCAGCTACGGCTGCTTGCAATTTTTCTTGGTTCATGCTCTCACCGCCTCACAACGTTTACAGCGTTTCTACAAATTGACTCATGCTGGCGGCGCCCGGCAGGAGATTTTCCCTGACCCGAAACACCGTGTCATATCTGCTGTTCTTCGCAGCGATGGCAGTCCATATAGGTGTTAGATCAGAACCATCTTGAAAAGTATCACCGGGTCTACACTGGGCCGCCCGTTATCTTCGCTGTACAGTGGTTCCACCATTTCGTACAGTCGGTTAAAATCTACCGCCGCATCTATTTTTCTCAGCAGATGGTCTTGGGGGACCAAACTCTCTGTGTCTACCATTTCTACGATTCCACGATCCAGTTTTCCACGCTCCAGCATCTTTCATCACCCATACTCATTTTATCATATGCATAGGAAAAAGCCCAGCCGTAGCCGGACTTTTTCGACAGGCTGAAAAGAGGATGCCTTCCGGCATCCTCTTTTTTCGTCCGCATACACGCTGCCGGCATCAAACATTAAACCGGAACAGCACCACATCGCCGTCCTGCATGACATATTCCTTGCCCTCCGAGCGGACAAGACCCTTCTCGCGCGCGGCGGCAAGCGAGCC
>NZ_JALFLA010000087.1 GCF_022775115.1 Agathobaculum sp. | reverse complement strand
CTAACTGCTTTCAGCCATGTATGGATGGTTCCTTCTGGAATACCTAATTCTTTGGCTGCCTTAGCACCGCCGATTTCTCTGGCAAGTTTGACAGCCTGCACCTTATATTCATGGTCATATTTACGTTGGGTACGTGACATTAAGAGTTCCTCCTTATTCTCTTTAATTATACATGAATTCTTTGAGAATAAGCTGTCAACTTTATTTATACAACATCATCATGAGGGATACCGCCGCTTTTCTCATAGGCTTCTTTTTTCCTCTGTTTCCTTGTCCCGCTGTGCTTTCCATTCTTCCAATTTTTCTATCCCTCCGGGATTTCAAAGAATTTCTGAATTTCGGGAAGCAGACACAGGGCAAGGGAAGTTATGCAACGAAACCAGCTTGTTGGAATGGCTGCGGCTTCGCTGTCTGATTTGACGAAGCACCGTCCGGAATACCGGGCGAAAGCAAGACAGGATATACAAATTTTTGAACGCATAGAAGATAGGAGAACATGAAGCGGAGATGGAGAAAATCAATGCTATCCTGCGGGATATAAAGCAAGACACGGACAGAGGTGAACAGCCGGGAGAAACAGTAACTGCTGGGAATAATAGTGACGGTCAATGCTATGACTGCCAGACAAGTCGGGCGGCTTATTCCGATGGACGGGAAAGCCTTAAAATGGCTTCCTGCCCATTTCGATTTTGAGAGAAAAATCCATCTGCTTTTCGGGAGTGCAGCTACAAGTTCGGGACAATTTAGGGCTGTTGACAAAGTCTGTTCTTCAAAAAGTAACTTTCTAGTAAGTTCTAAAAACTATGATATCAACTATTATATCAGCGATAAATGCTCTCTAAAAATCAGGAGGCTTTTTTCGCTATATGACTTTGTCAACAACTCCAAGTTGTCCCGAAGTCCGGCATGGAACAAGGGACGGAGGCTTTCATATACGCTCTGTCTGATGATGCAACCAACCCTTCACTTGCGGCGCTGCGCCACGCAATTCACAGCCCCGTTTTCTCTATCTGCATATGAATGTTTTTCGTAATCATTATGCTTAATAAGCGTTAAAAATAAAAGGAGCGCTGAAGCGCTCCTTTTATTTTGCCACCGCGTAGGTGGGATTTCTGGCGTTATCTTCTGCGTCTGCGCTGGTAGTTGGTGTTTTCATAGCGTGAGCGCATATTGCGGCGCTGATTATGGCGGCGCACGCTGCCGAGGAACAAATTGAGCAGAATGTATAGCACGACAAAGACGGCCAGCACGGCGAGTACGATTTTAAACGCGGTGCTCTTGAAGAAGTTTTCCAGCTTGTCCGCATAATAGAGCACAAGGCTCAGCTCGACGTCGTTGAGTGCGATCAGTTCGACCGTTCCGTACTCAACGCCGTCCTTGGAGTAGGTTTGGCTGCCGATGACCTCGCCCGCCTTGATGGGCGCGTCCTTGCTCGCGGGCGTGGTCGAGACTGTGTCCAGATCCTCAACCGCGAGATTGCGGGGGATGGAGGCGACCAGATCGGTTTTGGCGGTCAGTATCAGCTCGTCCGTATCGGTGGACAGGCGCACATCAATGCGCATGATCTCATCGCCCTTTTTGGCAAGCGTTTTGGAGACGAAGTTTTCATAGCCCCACTCAAACAGGCGCTTTGTTTCGGTAAAGCTCTTGGCGACCGATGACGAATCGGGCGCGTCCTCGCAGCCCAGCACGATGGCAAACAGCCGCGCCTTGCCCTTTTCCGCGTAGGAGACCAGACAGTTGCCCGCCTGTGAGGTATGGCCGGTCTTGATGCCCTTGCAGTAGGCATAGTACCACGGCTGATAGGAGCTGAAGATCAGCTGATTGGTCGTATACAGCTTGCGCTCGGCGTGCATATTGGTGGCTGAGATAGTTTTCTGCGCGGTGTTGGCGATCGTGACGAAGGTCTCGTCCTGCATAGCGGCTTGCGTGATCTTGAGCAGGTCGCGTGCGGTCGAGTAGTGGTCATCTTCATGCAGGCCGCAGGGATTGGAGAAGTGTGTACCCGTGCAGCCCAGCTCGGCGGCGCGGGTATTCATCATATCAACAAAGGCCTCGCTCGTACCGCCGACATGGCGGGCAAGCATATATGCGGCCTCGTTGGCCGAGGGCAGCATGAGTGCATACAGCAGGTCGATGACCTTGACCTGTTCGCCGACCTTGATATCAGCGTTCGAGCTGTCGGCGGTGATTTCGGCCCAGTCTTCCTCGGTGCAGGTGACCGTCTCATTCAGGTCGGACACCTGCTCGAGTGTCAGCAGCGCGGTCATGACCTTGGTGATCGAGGCCGGATAGCGTTTTTCATCCGCGTTTTTCTCATACAGCACCATGTTGGTATCCGGGTTGATGAGCATAGCGGCCGTCGCCTCGATCTTGGGGTCTTCCAGCAGGCTGGACATCACCGTGCCGGCGGTGTCCGCTGCACCGGGTGTGCCCGTATCGACGGCCGGTGTGTCTGCCGTAACGCCGTCCTCGGGCGCGGCGAGGGCATATGGCAGAGGAAGTGCGCCGCAAAGCAGCAGACAGCTAAGGCCGAGCGCTGTCAGGCGGCGGAAGATCGTGTCAGCTCTCATGGGGGCTCTCCAGCGCGAAGTCCGCATCAGTGAAGTGGCCGCGCAGGGCGGCAGGCTTGGGCGGTACGCGGCGCAGCGGGTCATAACGGAAGGCACGGCAGTGTTCGCTGCCGTTTACAACGCCCCGGCGGGGGCAAAGAATGCGCAGTCCATCGGCCAGCGGACTGCCGTGCGCGCAGTAAGAGCAGCGCGGCTCGATATTTTTTCGCAGCAGCTTTTTCAGCTTCATGCGGTGGCTCACTCCAATCCAAGTGTGGTAGGCAGCGCCGCGCGGCGCACAGCAGGGTGGTGCATTTCGCGCCTGCTGTGCATGGATGCTGCCGTGGATTTTTTTATTATACAGCAGTTTTCACTTTTTTTCTACCCCCAATTGCAAACAAAGCCAGAAGCAGGGCGGCCGCGCCTGTCCAGTCCGCGGCAGGCGCGGCCGGGGCGGCGCAGGGCGCGCAAGCGCTGAGCACGGCGGGCGAGAGCCGGAAAAGCGCCGCGGTCATCGCGGCAGCCAGCGCGCCGTGCAGCAGCTTGGCCAGCACAAAGCCGCGCAGCGCAAGTCCGTGCGGCGCAAGCAGCGCGCGCACCTGAAACTGTACGGCCAGCCCGCCGAAGCCGAGCAGGAACGAGGCGAGCGTGAGCAGCGCACCCGTGGGCAGCGGCAGGAGCGGAAGGGCGAGCAGTCCGTTCGTCAGCTCGATGCCGCCGCAGAGCAGCATACCGCCGGGCAGCGTGTACAGGACGGGGCGCAGCAGGGTGAGCAGCACCGAAAAGATGGTCAGAAAGGCGGTCACAGTCAATGCGGTGGACGCGGCCTGCTGCACCGCGCCGCAAAAGGCGGCGGAAAAGCCCTCGCCGGTAGGGCGGGATGTGTCGGCGCGCGCCTGCGGCTCGGTGTCCGCGCGGGCGAGGAGCAGCCCGGTCAGCAGTGCGGCCAGCGCGTGTATGGCATATAGCAGCGCGCCGGTGCGCGCGCTGCCGAACACCCGCAGGCCGACCAGAGCGATGCAGAAGCCGGGGCTTGCGCAGTTGCAAAAGGTGCACGCGCGCGCCGCATCCGCAGGGGACAGCAGCTTTTGCGCAAGCAGGCCGGACAGGGTCGCCGCGCCGACCGGATAGCCGCCGGTCAGCCCAAGCAGTACGGCGGGCGCGGCCGCAGGCGGTAGGTGGTACAGCCGCGCGAGCGGGCGTGCGGCAAGGCGCGCAAGGCGGTCGGCGGCGCCTGTGCGCACCAGCAGGCCGCTGGCCACAAAAAAGGGGAAAAGCGCGGGCAGCGCGTCGCGCGCGGCGAGCGTAAGGCCGTCGCGCACCCCCTCGGCGCATGCGGCGGGGCAGATGAGAAAGGCGAAAAACAGCGCAAACGATAAAAGCAGCTTCATAGCGGTCACCTCGGTCTTGCAAGCCTATGTGCGGCAGGCAAGTTTGATGCTATCTGCGCATACGATAAGTCGAACGGAGGAGAGAACGCATGGAGGGATTCACCTCGTCACTGATAGACGATCTGCACAGCGGGCGGCCGCGGGTAGAGATCATCGGCAACAGCCGTGTCGTGGTCGAAAACCACCGCGGCATACAGGAATACGACGATGGCCTGCTGCGCGTCAAATGCGCCGGCTGCGAGGTGCGCATCACGGGCGACGCGCTGCGGCTGACCGCGCTCTCGCTTGACGAGCTGGCAGTGACCGGGACGATCGTCTCGGTCGAATACACCTCGGGTCGGTAGGGAGGGAGCGGGATGATAGGGCGGCTGCTGCTGCTGGCGCGCGGGCAGGTGCGCGTGCGCGTGACGGGCGCGAGCCTGCCGCGCTTTCTTAACGTGTGTGCGAGCCATTCGCTGACGTTGCGGCGGATGGAGCGCACGGCGTGGAATGAGATGTACGCCACGCTGTCGGTCGCGGATTTCCGCGCGCTGCGCGGCTGTATGGGGCGCACGGGCTGCCGGGTGCATATCGTGCGCAGGCGCGGACTGCCGTTTGTTTCGGCGCGTCTGCGGCCGCGCTACGCCCTCTGGGGCGGACTGTGTATGCTCGCGCTGCTGTGCTGGGTGCTGTATGCGCATGTGTGGGCGATCGAGCCGCACATCGACCCCACGCTGCCGCGCGCGGAGATCCTGCGGCAGCTGGACGCACTCGGCGTGCGCGTCGGTATGCGGTGCGGCGCGCTGGATGCCAAGCGCATCCGCTGGCAGATTTTACAGCAGCAGCCCGAGATCAGCTTTTTCGCGCTCAATTTGCAGGGCAACCGGTTGACGGTCGAGGCGCGCGCTGCAAAGCCCCACACTGAGCTGCTGGACGGGCGGGCGGTGACCAAGGTGGTCGCTGCGCGCAGCGGCGTGATACATACGGTACGCGCACAGGAGGGGCAGCCCACGGTGCGCGCAGGCGATGCGGTGCGCACGGGAGACACGCTCATCAGCGGCCTGGTGCCGCCGACCGCCGAGGGCGGCGAATACCATTTGGCGCACGCACGCGGTCAGGTGCAGGCCTACACAGCCTACCAAAAAACGGTCTCCCGTGCGCTGACGGTGGATAAAAAGACCTATACCGGCAAGGTGCGGCGGCAGTACGCGCTGGTGGTCGGAAAGAAACGGTTAAATTTGTATTTTAGTAGTGGAATTTCAGCTGGTGCTTGTGATAAAATAGTGGAAACGAAGACAGCGTGGCTGTCGGACAGCGTGGTGTTCCCAGTGTCGCTCGTCGTGCAGACCTATACGTTCTATGAGCGCACCGCCGATACGCGTACGGCAGAACAGGTGCGGGTGGACATGATATCCCGTGCGCTGGGCGATATAGTCCGCGGGATGGATGGCACGCTGACCGCGCACACCGAAAGCGTCACCGAGGAGAACGGCGCGGCTGTGCTGCGGCTGACGGCGGACGCACTCGAGCAGATCGGCGAGGAGGCGCTCGACGACAGCACGATACCCCCGCCTGAGCCGGAAACGGCCGGAGAGGTGCCGTAGGCCGCGCAATGCTTCGGAGAAGTACAAAATCACCATGGAAAGCAAGGTGCAGCAACATAGAAAAGACCATTCAGATCGAACAGCTTGAACTGATGATGACCGTGTTCGGCGCGTTCGACGAAAACATCAAGCAGATCGAGCAGGCGCTGGGCGTATCCGTTGTCAGCCGCGGCAGCGAGCTGAAGATAGCCGGCGAAGAACGGGACGTTGAGACCGCCGCGCGCACGATCGACGCGCTGACCGGCATGGCAAGGCGCGGCGAAGCTATTGGCACACAGACCGTGCAGTATGTCATCGGTCTTGCACGCGATGGGCGTGAGGGCGAGGTGCAGACCATGAGCCGCGATGTGCTGTGCATCACGGCCAAGGGAAAGCCGGTCAAGGCCAAGACGCTCGGACAGAAAAAGTATATGGAGGCCATCCGCAGCAATACAGTTGTCATCGGCGTCGGCCCGGCCGGCACGGGCAAGACCTATCTTGCCGTGGCCGCCGCCGTGGCCGCGTTCCGCGATAAAAAGGTATCCCGCATCATCCTGACGCGCCCGGCGGTCGAGGCGGGGGAAAAGCTCGGCTTTTTGCCGGGCGACTTGCAGAGCAAGGTCGATCCCTATCTGCGCCCGCTGTATGACGGCCTGTTTGACATGCTGGGCGCGGAAAACTTCGCAAAATATCAGGAGCGCGGCTCGATCGAGGTAGCGCCGCTCGCCTATATGCGCGGACGCACGCTGGACGACAGCTTCATCATTCTCGACGAGGCGCAGAACACCACGCCCGAGCAGATGAAGATGTTCCTGACCCGGCTGGGCTTTGGCTCGCAGGCGGTCATCACGGGCGATGTGACGCAGATTGATTTGCCGGACGGCAAGCAGTCCGGACTAAAGGAAGCGCTGCGTGTGCTGGACGGCGTTGAGGGCATCGCCCAGTGCTTTTTGAGCGAAAAGGATGTGGTGCGCCACGAGCTGGTGCAGCGCATCGTCAAGGCCTATGCCGAATATGAGGGCAAGAGGTCAGGCGTAAAGCCGCACAAAAAGGCGATCGTCCGCCGCAGGGGGGACAAGCGATGAAGCACCGGATCAATATCGGGTTTGAGACTAAGGTGGACAAGCAGCAGGACGTGCGCGCGCTGATCGAAGCGTGTGCCAAGCGGGTGCTGGTGAGCGAAGGGGTCGGCTTTGCCGCGCAGATCGACGTGACCGTAGTCGATGCGGACACCATTCGCTGGGTGAACGCCGAGCAGCGGGGCAAGGATGCCGTGACCGATGTGCTGTCCTTTCCGATGTATGCGTTTTACAACGGCAAAGCGCAGGAGGAGCTGGAAAGTGAGCCGGACACGGGCTGCGTCATGCTGGGCGATATGCTGCTGTGCTACACCCGCGCCTGCGAGCAGGCCGAGGCGTTCGGCCACTCGCCCGCGCGCGAGTGCGGCTATTTGACCACCCATTCCGTGCTGCATCTGTTGGGCTATGACCACGAGCGGAACGATGAGGACACCAAATTGATGCGCGCAAAGGAAGAGGGCAACCTCGCCTTTCTCGGACTGACAAGAGATACATGAAAAAAGAAATCAGAAAATTAAGGGACAGCTTTCTGTATGCGCTGCGCGGATTGGCACTCTGCATCCGGGGCGAGCGCAACTTCCGCGTGCACATGATGGCGGCGCTGTATGTCACCCTGTTTGCGGTGTTGGGGCAGGCGAGCGCCACGCAGGCCGCGATCCTGTGCGTGTGCTTTGGCCTGACAATGGGCGCGGAGCTGATGAATACCGCCGTTGAGCGCCTGTGCGACAAGCACGCCAGCGGCTATGATATGCTGGTGCGGGACGCGAAGGACATTGCCGCCGCCGCTGTTTTTGTGTGTGCGCTCGCCTGCGTCGCCGTGGGCGTCTGCGTGTTTGTCAGCGGCGGCGTGCTGCTGTGCGCGCTGCGGTGCATGGCGGCGCACCGGTGGGTGTTGGCCGCGCTGGCCGTTTCCGTGCCGGCGGCGTGGTGGTTTATTTTTCGATATGGGAGAATACAATGAGCGAAATAACCAAAACTGCGGTCGTCTCTGTGGTCGGCCGCCCGAATGTCGGCAAATCGACGCTGACCAATAAGCTGGTGGGACAGAAGGTCGCCATCGTCTCCTCCAAGCCGCAGACGACCCGCACCCGCATCACGGGTGTGCTCAGCCGCGGAGAGACGCAGTATGTGCTGCTGGACACGCCCGGCCTGCATAAGCCGCGCTCCCGGCTGGGGGACTATATGTGCAAGGTCGTCACCGACACGGTTGGCGAGGTCGACGTGGCCGCGCTGGTCGTCGAGCCGATCGCAAGCATCGGCCCGGCTGAGGAGAGCCTGATTGAGCAGATCAAGCGCAATCATATGCCGGCCATTTTGGTCATCAACAAGATCGACACGCTGCCCAAGGAGGAGCTGCTTGCCGTGATCGCCGTTTATGCGGCGGCGCATGAGTTTGCGGCCGTCGTGCCGGTCAGCGCACGCACGGGCGAGGGGTTGGACGAGCTGCTGGGCGAGATCGACAAATACGCCATCGAGGGGCCGCCGCTCTTTCCGGAGGATATGGTGTCCGACCAGCCCGAGCGCCAGCTTGCCGCCGAGATCGTGCGTGAAAAGCTGCTGCGCCTGCTCGACCGTGAGGTGCCGCACGGCACGGCGGTCGGCATTGAGCACTGGAGCGAGCGGGAGGACGGCCTGATCGAAATTGGCGCCACCATTTACTGCGAAAAGGCCAGCCACAAGGGGATCATCATCGGCAAGCAGGGCAAGATGCTGCGGGAGGTCGGCCAGCAGGCGCGCGCCGACATGGAGCGGATGCTGGATGCCAAGGTGTATCTGACGCTGTGGGTCAAGGTCAAGGAGGGCTGGCGCAACAACCAATACCAGATGCGCAACTTCGGCTACGAGGACAGTTGACCGGTGGCCGAGGTCAAGCTGCGCGCGCTCGGCCTGCGCGAGGTCGATTTCGGTGACTACGACCGCTACCTGACCGCGCTGACCGAGGATGGGCGCAAAATCGAGATATTGTGCAAAAACGCGCGGCGCGGCGGCAAAAAGCAGCTGCCCGCGGCGCGGCAGCTTTGCTTTTCCGACTTTATCCTGCTTGCGCGCGGCGGCAGATACACGCTGCGCGAGGCCGATCTGGTGCATTCCTTTTTCGACCTGACGCGGGATATCGAACGGTACGCGCTGGCCTGCTATCTGGCCGAGGTCGCGGGCGCGCTGACTACACCGGACGAGGACGCGCCGGCGGTTTTCCGGCTGCTGTTCGGCGCGTTCGGCGCGCTGCTGAACCGCAAACGGGATGCTGCGCTGGTCAAGGCGGCGTTTGAGTGGCGTGCGCTGGCCGAGAGCGGCTACGCGCCTGATTTGTCCTGCTGCGGCGTGTGCGGGCGGACGATCGAGCCCCCACCCGTGTGCTTTTCGGTCGCGGCGGGGCGCGCGGCGGACGCAGACTGTGCGCAGCGCGTCGGCGGCTATGCGCCGCTGTACGCAGGGACGCTGCGCGCTATCATCCATGCGCTGACAAGCGAAACGCGCAAGGTGTACGCATTCACCCTTGGCGAGCCTTCCCGCGGGCAGTTCTGCGCGCTGGCCGAGCAATATGCGCAGTATCATCTGGCGCGCGGGTTTGAAAGCCTGCGGTTTTACCGGTCGGTCTGCATCCCCGCGCCGCAGGCGGGCAGATAAACGGGCTTTGGCGCACCATATACCGCAATTGACTGCAACAGGAGTTTGTTATGAATAAATTGGGGGAGAAATCCTTAAAAACACTCGAATATTATGAAATTCTGGATCGCCTTGCGGCGCAGGCCGCGTCGGAGGGCGCAAAGGAGAAATGCCGTGCGCTGCGTCCGCTGGACGACCGGGAGCAGGCCGCGCTCTGGATGCGGCAGACGAGCGACGCTAAAGACCTGATGATTCGGCAGGGCAGTCCGTCGTTCGGCGGCATCCGCGCGGTGGGGGCTGTGCTGTCCCGCGCCGGGCGCGGCGGCACGCTCAACCCGCGTGAGCTGCTCGATGTGGCGAGTGTGCTGCAAACTGCGCGCCGCGCGCTGCTATACGATGCCGAGCATGAGGAAAAAACCACGCTGACGCCCATCTTCGGCCTGCTCTCGGGCAACCGGCCGCTTGAGGAGTCGATCACGACCGCCATCGTTTCCGAGGAGGAGATAGCCGACGGCGCATCGCCTGAGCTGCTGTCCATCCGCCGCGAGCTGCGCCGGATATCGGGCAAGGTGCGCGAAACGCTCAGCCGCCTGATCTCGGGCGAGCGGGCAAAGTACTTGCAGGAAACCATCATCACGCAGCGAAATGGCCGCTTTGTCGTGCCGGTCAAGGCCGAGCATCGCGGCGATGTACCCGGCCTGGTACACGATACCTCGTCCACGGGCGCAACCGTGTTCGTCGAGCCGCAGCAGGTGGTCGAGATCAATAACCAGATCAAGGTGCTCGAGGGCAGGGAGGAGGCCGAGATCGAGCGCATTCTTGCCGCGCTTTCGGCCGAGGTGGCGCTGTACAGCGACGCGATCGCGCAGGATGTGGACGCGCTGACCACACTTGACTTTATCTTCGCGCGCGCCAAGCTGTCGTTTGAGATGAACGCCGCCGCGCCCGTGCTGCTGGAAAGCGGCAGCCGTTGCCGCCTGCTCCGCGCGCGCCATCCGCTGCTGGACAAGGACAAGGCCGTGCCGATCGACATTGCCATCGGTCAGGCATACGACACGCTTATTATCACCGGCCCGAACACGGGCGGCAAGACGGTTTCGCTCAAGACGCTCGGTCTTTTGAGCCTGATGGCGGCCTCCGGCCTGCATATCCCGGCGAATGAGCAGTCCGAAATCGGCTTGTTCACCCGCGTTTACGCCGATATCGGCGATGAGCAGTCGATCGAGCAGTCGCTCTCGACCTTTTCGGCGCATATGAAGACCATCGTATCCATCATGGACTGCTGCGCCCCCGGCGACCTTGTGCTGTTTGACGAGCTGGGCGCGGGCACCGATCCGGTCGAGGGCGCGGCGCTCGCCGTCGCGGTCATCGGCTATGCGCGGCAGATGGGCGCCTGTGTCGCCGCGACCACGCATTACGCCGAGCTGAAGACCTTCGCGCTGACGACCGACGGCATCGAGAATGCCTCGTGTGAATTTGATGTGCAGTCTTTGCAGCCGACCTACCGCCTGCTGACCGGCATCCCGGGCAAGTCCAATGCGTTTGCTATCGCGGCGCGCTTGGGCTTGCAGCCGACCATCATCGAGCGCGCCAAGGAGCAGGTATCGACCGAGGACGCACGGTTTGAGGATGTGCTGGCCGAGCTGGAGCGCGAGCGCCGCCGTATTGAGCAGCTGCGGGACGAGGCCGCAAAAATGCGCGCGGCCGCGCAGTCCGAGCGGGATAAAATGCGAGCTGAGCGTGACGCAGCCGAGCAAAAAGCCGATAAGATGGTGGAGAGTGCCCGCAGTCAGGCCGACCGCATCCTGAAGGACGCGCGCATGACAGCCGAGACCGTGTTCGGCGAGCTGGAGGAGCTGAAAAAGCAGTCCCAAAAGGACGCGGCGGAGCAGAATCTGGCTGCGGCCAAGGCCGCGCTGCGGGGCGTCATCACCCAGACGGAGAACGAGCAGCGCCGGGGCATTGCCAAGCGTGTGGTCGAAGCGGACGAGCAGCGCCCCGTGCGCAAGGGTGACCGTGTGCGGCTGCTCAACGTCGCGGGCGTGATCGCCACCGTGCTTGCGCCGGCCGATAAGGACGGCGGTGTGCAGGTGCAGGCGGGTGCGATGAAAATGACTGTGCAGGCCAACGAAATGCGGCTGGTGGACGAGCCGAAGCCCGCGCAGAAGCGGCAAGCGCCGCCGCGCCGCAGCGCACCCGCGCGCGAGCTGAATCTGCGCACAGCCGAGAGCGAGGTCGATGTGCGCGGCATGAGCGCCGAGGAAGCTGTATTCGAGGTGGACAATTTCCTGTCCCGCGCGCTCATGGCGGGGCTTCCCTCGGTCACGGTCATCCACGGCAAGGGCACTGGCGTGTTGCGCGGTGCGATACAGGCTCATCTGCGTAAAAACAAGCGCGTCAAGTCGGTGCGCAGCGGCGTTTACGGCGAGGGCGAGCAGGGTGTGACCATTGTGGAGCTTCGTTGAAGCACGGGCGCGAAAAGGTATTTTCATTGGTTGTATTAGGGAAAATGCCTGAGAAAATATGCTTTTAAGTAAAATTTTCGTGGAAAACGCAAAGGGTGGTTTTCCAAAACCGCCTTGACGAAACGGGTAAAAAGGGATAGACTATAAATACCGGATTTGAAGAAATAGGAGCGATGCAAGTATGTATTCGAAAGAGGTCAAGGTTACAAATCAGGTAGGCTTATATGCCCGCCCTGCCACTTTTTTTATTCAGAAAGCCAACGAGTATAAGAGCACCATTCTGGTAGAGAAGGAGGAGCGCCGCGTCAACGCGAAGAGCCTGCTCGGCATTCTCTCCCTTGGCATCACCAAGGGCACGACGATCAACCTGATCGCGGACGGCCCGGATGAGGAAGACGCTGTCGCTGCGCTGGTCGAGCTGATCACCTCCAACTTTACCGATTGAGTTATCGCATCCTGCAAAAGCGCCGATCGCAGAATCGGCGCTTTTATTTTATCCGCGCGGAATGGGCATAGGATAGCGGCGGCAGGCGGCATGTCCTGTGCCGTTTGTAAAGCCGTGTACAGAGGAGGGAGCACAAGCCGTGACCCGTGAACAATTGAAGGCGCGCGTGCGCAAGCTGCCGATGCAGCCGGGCGTGTATCTGCACAAGGACAAGACCGGCAAGGTCATCTATGTCGGCAAGGCCAAGGCGCTGAAAAACCGTGTATCCAACTATTTTCAGCCGCCTGAAAGCCTGAACGCCAAGACGCGGCAGCTAGTCAGCCATATCGACGATTTTGATATCATCGTGACCGACAGTGAGTTTGAGGCGCTCGTCCTTGAAAACTCGATGATCAAAAAATATAAGCCCAAGTACAATATTCTGCTCAAGGACGACAAAGGCTACCCCTATATCCGGCTGAATGCCGACGCGCCGTATCCCGAGTTTAAGGTCGTTTCCCGACCTGCGCAGGACGGGGCGCGGTATTTCGGGCCTTACCCGGGGCGCGTGGCCGCCCGCCGCGCGATCGACACGATCTGCGAGACGCTGCATCTCAAGACCTGCTCGCGTGTGTTCCCGCGGGACATCGGCAAGGAGCGGCCGTGCCTCAACCTGCATCTGGGACGGTGCTGTGCGCCATGCACAGGTAAGGTAGAGTCGGCGGAGTACCGCGCGCTGATCGCGCAGGCGGTCGCTTTGTTCGAGGGCGACGCGAAAAAGCTCGAAAGGGAGCTGACCGAAAAGATGAACGAGGCCGCGGAGGAGCTGCAGTTCGAGCGCGCCGCCCTGCTGCGCGACCGGCTGCGTGCCGTGCAAAAGCTGGGCACGCGGCAGCATGTAGTCGCGGGCGGCTTTGCCGAGCTGGACGTGGTGGCCTTTGTGCAGGGACAGACGCGCGCCTGCGTCTGCGTGCTGCACTATGCAGGCGGCGCGCTGCAGGACAAGGAGTATACCCTGTTCCACCTGACCGGGAGCGACCCGGCTGAGGTGCTCTCCTCCTTTATCAAGCAGTATTACGCGGCGCGCGGTGCGGTGCCCAAGGCTGTGCTGCTCTCGCACGAGCTGGAGGAGCAGGAGGCGGTGGCAGAATACTTGTCGTCGATCGCCGGGCGGCGGGTCGAGTTGGCCGTGCCGCAGCGCGGTGAGCGCCGTGTGCTGACCCGCATGGCGGAAAAAAACGCGCGGGAGGAGATCGAGCGCCGCGAGATGCAGTCTGAGCGGCGGCATAAATCGCTCGAGCTGCTGCAAAATGTTACCGGCATGGCTGCGCTGCCGCTGCGGCTGGAGGCTTACGACATCTCCAACTTCGCCGGGCAGGACACGGTCGGCTCAATGGTCGTATTTGCGGAAGGACAGCCCAAAAAGAGTGATTACCGCAAATTTAAGATCGAATGCGCGGCCAATGGGCAGGACGATTACGCCTCGATGCGCGAAATGCTTACCCGCCGGGTGCGGCGTTATTTGGACGGAGATGAAAAATTCACCCCGCTGCCGAGCGCTTTTCTGATTGACGGCGGCTTGGGGCATGTGCGCGTGTGCAAGGAGGTGCTCGATTCGTTCGGCCTTTCGACGCCCTGCTTCGGCATGGTCAAGGACGACCGCCACCGCACGCGCGCGCTCGTCGCGCCGGACGGACGGGAGTTCGGCATCTCGGCCACGCCTGCGCTGTTCGCGCTGATCGGCCGGATACAGGAGGAGGTGCACCGCTTTGCCATCGAGTACAACCGCAAGCTGGGTGGCAAAAAGGTGCGCGGCTCGACGCTGGATAAGATCCCCGGCGTGGGCGACAAGCGCCGCGCCGACCTGCTGCGGCATTTCGGCAGCATTGAGAATGTGAAAAACGCCGGCGAGCAGGAGCTTGCCCGCGTCGTGCCGCGCAATGCGGCCAAAGCGGTGTACGACTTTTTCCACAAGGAGGATTGAGCCATGCGTGTGGTATCCGGTTCGGCGCGCGGGTGCAGATTGACGCCTGTGCCCGGTATGCACACCCGGCCAACGACCGACCGCGTCAAAGAAAATATCTTCAACCTGATTCAGGAGCACATCCGCGGGAGCGAGGTGCTCGACCTGTTCGCGGGTACGGGGCAGCTTGGCATCGAGGCGCTCAGCCGCGGCGCGAAGCACTGCGATTTTGTGGAGCATGCGGCGGCGGCATACCATATCGTGCGTAAAAATACACAGGCCGCCCGGGTGGACGCGCGTGCCTCGCTGTTCAAAACAGAGGCGGCCGCCTTTCTCTCCCGCACTGCAAAACGGCGGTATGACGTGATTTTTCTCGATCCGCCATACGGGGGCACAGTGCTGGAAAATGCGCTCGCGCAGATAGAAAGGTTTGACATTCTCGCTATAAATGGTATAATAATATGCGAAAGTGCCGCAGAGGACAAGTTCTCCCACTGCTTTGCCGCGGTGCGGGAGCGCCGCTACGGTGCGACTATGATTACCGTTTTGCAGCGGCAGAACGGCGGAACGGATGAAGAACATGAGAACTGCGATCTACCCGGGCAGCTTTGATCCGGTCACCTTGGGACATCTGGATATCATTCGGCGCGCGGCTGTCATGTTTGACCGGTTGATCGTTGCGGTCATGCATAACCAGAATAAAACGCCCATGTTCACCATGGAGGAGCGCATGGATTTTCTGCGGCGGACGACCGCCGGCTTGTCCGGGGTCGAGGTGGACTCGTGCGGCGGCCTGCTGGCCGATTATGCGGCGCGCAAAAATGCATGCGCGATCGTCAAGGGCTTGCGCGCGGTATCGGATTTTGAATATGAATTCCAGATGGCGCTTGCCAACCGCAAGCTAAATCCTGCGCTTGACACCATGTTTCTGATGACAAGCGCGGAGAATATGTATCTTTCCTCTTCGGTGGTAAAAGATATTGCCGTGCATGGCGGCAGTATAGCGGGTTTTGTCCCGGACGAGCTGATGGAGGATATCGTGCGCCGCACAAAAAAAGGAGGCTAAACGATGGCAACTTTAGACGAACTGATCAACAGCATGTACGACATGGTGCAGGACGCCAAGGGCATCCCGCTGGCGGGCGAAAAATGCATCATAGAGCGTGACCGTCTGCTCGATCTGCTCGATGAGCTGCGCGCGACGCTGCCGAGCGACCTGAAGATGGCGCAGGATATCGTGGAAAAGCGCAATGAGATGCTGTCTTCCGGCAAGCGGGAGGCCGAGGCCATCCGCCGGCAGGCCGAGGAGGATGCCCGCCAGATGGTGTCGGAAACTGAGATCGTTGTTGCCGCCCGCCGCAAGGCCAAGGAAGTGCAGGGCAATGCTGAGATACAGGCGCGCGAGCTGCGCCGTGTCGCCAACGAGTATTGCGAGGATACCCTCAAGCGAACCGAGGAAGCCGTTGCGCTTTCGCTTGAGGAAGTGCGCAAGGCGCGCCAGCGCTTTCGGAGCGTTGCCAAGTGAAAAAATACCGGAGCCGAGCGCTGTCCGTAAGGGCAGCGCTCGGCTGTTTTTGTGGGATTTTCCCCCACCCAAGCTGGCGGTACAGTCTCCCTAAAATCTTACATTATTTCATCGAACAAGTGTTTGAAATTGCAAAAAGTGCATAAAAACATCGAAAATCAGCCAAGATAATCTGCAAAAAATTCAGAAAAAAATCTTGCAATCTTCAGAGCGCATCGCTATAATGAAAATACGGTGGTGAGAAGTGGGGCAAAGTGTCACACGTTCCACCGAGACAGAAAGTGTGGTGTGGATCGGTGAAGGGCGAGTATAAGCATTCCATAGACGCCAAGGGTCGTCTTGCCATGCCCGCCAAGCTCCGCGACGCGCTGGGAGACCGGTTCACCATCACCAAAGGGCGGGACGGCTGCCTGTACGCTTACCCGGAACAGGAATGGCAGGCGTTTGAGCAAAGGCTCAAGGCGCTCGGCGGCAGCGAGAAAGCACGCCGCACGCAGCGGTATTACATGGCCAAAGCGATTGATGTGGAGCTGGACGCGCAGGGGCGTGTGCTGATCCGCGCCGATCTGCGCGAGTTTGCCGGCCTGCAAAAGGACGTGACAGTGGTCGGCATGATGGATCGCGCGGAGATCTGGGACAGTGAGCGCTGGAACGCATACAACGACCAGAGTGATGAGGACGATCTGGAGGATGTCGATTTTTAAGGAGGCGTAAAAGGCAGCATGGAATTTCATCATGTATCCATTCTGCTTGACGCATGTCTGGACGCGCTCTGCATCAAAGCGGACGGCGTGTATGTGGACGCGACGACTGGCGGCGCGGGACATTCGCTCGGCATCGCTGAGCGGCTGAGCGACGCGGGCCGCCTGATCTGCATCGACCGTGACAGCGAGGCGTTGGAAAACGCAGCACACCGCCTACGGGACGTTTGGCAGCGGGTCACACCGGTCAGAAGCGACTTTCGGCAGCTCGACGCGGTGCTGCACGAGCTGGGTCTTGCGGAGGTGGACGGTATCCTGTTCGACCTGGGTGTATCCTCGCCCCAGCTTGACCACGCGGAGCGCGGCTTTTCCTATATGCAGGACGCGCCGCTCGATATGCGCATGGATCAAAGCCAGCAGCTGAGCGCGTATGATGTCGTCAATGGCTGGAGCCGCGAGGAGCTGCGCAGCATCCTGTTTGACTATGGCGAGGAGCGCTATGCGCCGCTGATTGCCGCGGCAATCGAGCGCGCGCGGGCGCAAAAGCCGATCAAGACCACGCTGGAGCTGGTCGATATCATCAAAGGCGCGATGCCGAAAAAGGCGCTGCGTGAAAAGCAGCATCCGGCGAAGCGCAGCTTTCAGGCGATCCGCATCGCGGTCAATGACGAGTTGGGCGCGGTGCGCGAGGCGATGGACAAGGCGATCGACTGTCTGCGGCCGGGTGGACGGCTTGCGGTCATCACCTTCCACAGCTTGGAGGATCGTATCGTCAAGACCGCGTTTCAGGCGGCTGCACAGGGTTGCACCTGCCCGAAGGACTTTCCGGCCTGTGTGTGCGGCAAAAAGCCCCGGGTGCGGCTGATGCCGCGTAAGCCCATCCTGCCGGATGCGGGGGAGATCGAGGAGAATCCGCGCGCGCGCAGCGCCAAGCTGCGTGTGTGTGAGCGACTGTAACTACACCGCACGGGGCGGAGAAAGGAAGCATGGACGATGAGAGCGAGCCGGGAAAGCGTAGCATACAGAGAATATGAGGAGCGCTTTATCCCCGCCCGTTCCGAGCCTGCGGGCGGCCTGCACGCCGTTCCTGCGCAGCGCCGCCGCAAACGGGCGCGCCTGTATCCGGGGGTGTGTACCTGTCTGGTCGTGTTGGCTGTGGCGGCGGTCTATATCCTGTTCTGCCATATGCAGTTGACCCAGCTGACCGCCGAGGTCACCGCGCAGGCGGACAGGCTGGACGAGCTGACCGCGCAAAACGTTTCGCTTTCCAACAAAAAGGTTCATAGCCTCAACATGGATCAGGTGGAGGCCTACGCGGTCGGTACGCTCGGCATGGTCAAGATGGACAATTCGCAGATCGAGTATATCGAGCTGGTCAACCCGGACAGTGTCACGGTCACAAGAAGCGGCGTTTCGCTGGACACGCTGCTTGCCGGGCTGGTGCGCAGCTTTTCGGCGGTCGTGGAATATATCCGCTGATGAAATGAATAGGATGCGTACAGGGGAGTGAGAGGTGGAATGCTTCTGACTCCTTACACTTTTTTCGACCTCAAACACCGCAGGGAGGAACAAAACGAGCATGACAGTCAAGGGACCGAATAACCAAATGCGCGGGCGTATCGGCGCGCTGACACTGCTGTTTGTCGGGCTGGGCTTTGGTCTGGTCGGGCTGCGGCTGTTCTATATGCAGGTGCTGCGGCACGATTTCTATATGCAGGAGGCTGTAACCCTGCAAACGCGGGACGCGATCGTCGCGCCCAACCGGGGCACGATATACGATGCCAATATGCAGGTGCTGGCCGAGTCGGCCACGGTGCAGCGCGTGACGGTAAACCCCAAGGGCGTAATCGACGAGGCCAAGGTGAAAAAGGGCATAACGGCCGAGATGCAGCAGCAAAAGCTGGCGGAGGTTCTGTCCGAAGCGCTTGAATTGGACTATGATGTGGTGCTCAAAAAGGTGCAGAAGACCAGCTCGATGTATGAGATCATCGCGCATAAGGTCGAGCAGGACACGGTAAAGGAGCTGACTGCCACGCTGGAGGACGCAGGCTGCACGGGCGTTTATCTGGAGCCGGATACCAAGCGCTATTACCAATACGGCGCGTTCCTTTCTGCCGTGCTCGGCTATGTGGACGGCGACAACAAGGGCGTGATCGGCCTTGAGGCACAGTATGAAAATGAGCTGGCCGGCACGGCGGGGCGAATCGTGCGCGCGCAAAACGCCAGAAATCAGGATATGCCGGTCGAATATGAGCAGGAAATTCCCGCGCAGGACGGCAATTCGCTCGTGCTGACCATCGACAGCGATATCCAGAGCTATCTGGAAAAGCATCTGCAAACCGCGCTGGCCGATAACCCGAGCGCGCGCGCCGGTGTGTCCGGCGTTGTGCTGGATGTCAAGACGGGCGCCGTGCTGGCCATGGCCAACCTGCCCGATTTTGACCCCAACAGCGTCTATGTAATAACCGAGGAGCGCTATCTCAACGAAGTCAAGGACGGGGTGCAGAAAATATTGGAGGAAGCGGGTGTTGAAGCTGCGATCTCCGACAAATACTATCAGCAGGGCGGGCTGGAAAACCTGCCTGAGAGCATTCAGGCCAATGAGGCGCTGTATAACAAGATCGGCGAGGCGCGCGTTAATGTGCTGTACAAAATGTGGCGCAACCCGGTCATCATGGACACCTATGAGCCCGGCTCGACTTTCAAGCTGATGAACGTCGCCACGGCTTACGAGCTGGGCGTGGCGCATAAGCAGGACAGCTACTTTTGCGGCGGTTCAATGATGGTGGGCGACTGGTCGCAGCCGATCAAATGCTGGAAGACCGGTGGGCACGGCTCGCTGACGCTTGAGGAGACGCTGGTCAACTCCTGCAATGTTGGCATGATGCAGATTGCCGCCAAAACCGGCAAGGAGCGCTTTTACCAGTTCTATAAGGCCTTCGGCATGACCGGCAAGACCGGTATCGACCTGCCGGGCGAGAGCAAGGGCATTTTCCATGATCTGAATGATACCTCGGCATGGAATGAGGTATCGCTCGCAGTGGCCTCGTTCGGCCAGCGCTTTACGGTAACGCCCATCCAAATGGTCAACATGGTTTCGGCCATCGTCGATAACGGCAAGCTGAAAAAGCCTTTTATCGTCAAGGAGGTGCTCAATGCCGACGGCTCGGTCAAATCGACCGCCAAGACCGAGGTGGTTCGTCAGGTCATCTCGGCCGAGACCTCGGCCTTTATGCGCGAGGCGATGGAGGCCGTTGTAAACGGCGGCACAGGTAAGAACGCCTATGTCGCGGGCTATCGCGTGGGCGGCAAGACCGCGACCTCGGAAATACAGAAGCAGAAGGGCGATGAGGAGGACCGCTACACCGCGTCCTTTATCGGCGTCGCGCCGATGGACGATCCGCAGATCGCTGTGCTGGTCGCGGTGCAGGATCTGCCGGAATCGGCACCGCACGGCGGCGGCGCGGTGGCCGCGCCTGTGGTCGGGCGCATCATGGAGGATGTGCTGCCCTACATCGGCGTAACACCCAGCTATTCTGAGGAGGAGAACGATCGCCGCGAGCTGACCGTACCCAGTGTGATCGGCATGGACGAATATCAGGCGGCGGACGCGCTCAAGCAAGCCGGCCTCGCATACCGCATAGTGGATAACGGCGGCGGCGTGGTCACCGATCAGGTGCCTGCGGGCGGCATCAAGATACCGGCGAACGGCTCCGTCATTCTGTACTATGGCGGCGCAAAGCATACTGAGCAGGTCGAGGTACCCGATCTGACCGGCTTGACGCCGGGCGAGTGCCGCGACAAGCTGGCTGAATACGGGCTGTACCTGAAGCAGAAGGGCGTTGCCAGTTCGCAGGTGACGGGTGAGACAACAGCGACCCGTCAGAACCCGGTGCAGGGAACGAAAGTGAATATCGGCGCGGTGGTCACGGTGGACTTTACCAATACGACCGGCGTCGACGACCGATAGGAGGAACACATGAAATTACAGCAGCTGCTGCAAGGCGTCGCGGTGGAAAGCAGCACCGCGGCGCAGGATACGGATATCCGCGAGGTGCGGTATGATTCGCGTGCGGTTGAACCGGGCGACCTGTTTGTCGCCGTTCGCGGCTACGAGACCGATGGACACCGGTATATCGGCAAGGCGCTCGAGCAGGGTGCGGCGGCCATCGTGTGCGAGGAGGCACCCGCGGGTGCGCCTGCCATCGTGGTGGAAAATGCACGCCGCGCGCTGGCTGAGATCGCGGCCAACCGCTTCGGACATCCCGCGGACGGCATGGTGATGCTGGGTGTGACGGGCACCAACGGCAAAACGACTACGACCTATCTGGTCAAGCACATGCTCGAGTGCGCGGGGCACAAGGTGGGGCTGATCGGCACCAACCAGAACCTGATCGGCCGAGAGGTCGTCGAAACCGAGCGCACCACACCCGAGTCCTACGAGCTGCACGCGCTGCTGGCGCGTATGCGCGAGGCCGGCTGCACCCATGTCATCATGGAGGTGTCTTCGCACTCGCTCGTGCTCGACCGCGTACACGGCATCCGCTTTGCAGTGGGCGCGTTCACCAATCTGACACAGGATCATCTGGACTTTCACAAGACGATGGAGGCGTACCGCAAGGCCAAGGCGCTGCTGTTTACGGTGTGTGATAAGGGTGTGGTCAATCTGGACGATCCGGCGGCCACGGCCATGCTGGCCGATGCGCGCTGTCCCTGCCTGACCTTTTCTTGCGACAAGGACGCAGCCGATCTGACCGCAAAAAACCTGTGCCTGCACGCGGACGGCGTTGCGTTTCTCGCCAATGCGATGGGTGAGCTGGCGCGCGTCAGGCTGGGCATTCCGGGGCATTTTTCGGTGCAGAACGCGCTGTGCGCGCTCGGCATCGTGATGCAGCTTGGTATGCCGCTGGCGCAGGCGGCTGACGCGCTGGCGAGCGCCTCCGGTGTCAAGGGACGGGTGGAGGTCGTGCCGACCGATACCGATTATACTGTTCTGATCGACTATGCGCACTCACCGGACGGCGTGGAAAACGTGCTGCGCGCGGTGCGGGGCTTTGCCAAGGGGCGCGTGGTCGCACTGTTTGGCTGCGGCGGCGACCGCGACCGCGGTAAGCGCCCGAAGATGGGACGCATCGCGGCTGCGCTTGCCGATCTCTGTATCGTGACGAGTGACAACCCGCGCACTGAGCAGCCGCAGGCCATCATCGACGATATTCTGGAGGGTATGCAGGATACCAAAACGCCGGTGCAGGTCATCGTCGATCGGCCAGAGGCCATCCGCTGGGCGCTGGCACACGCCAAAAAGGACGATATCATCGTGCTGATGGGTAAGGGACATGAGACCTACCAGGAGGTCGACCATGTCAAGCATCACATGGATGAAAGAGAGATCGTCGCCGATTATTTCGGGAAGTAAATGTTACAGGAGGAGCGAACATATGGAACGCTTTACGCTGCGCGACGCGGCCGCGTGGACACAGGGAGAGACAATAGGGGATGCCGCGCTGCAAAATATTTCGACTGACTCCCGTCAGCTCCCGGCGCAGGCGCTGTTCGTTCCGATCAAAGGGGAACGGTTTGACGGGCATGATTTCATCGCGGGGGCGATCGAGAATGGCGCGGCTGCGGTCGTGTCGCATCGGCGGCACGAAACGTATCCCGTGCCCGCGCTGTATGTGGCGGATACCGCGCAGGCGCTGCTCGACCTGGCGGGCGGTTACCGCCGCCTGTGCGGCGGCACGGTGGTCGGCGTGACCGGCTCGGCTGGAAAAACGACGACCAAGGAGCTCATCTACGCCGTGGTCAGCCGCCGCTTTGCCGCGCGCAAGACCGAGGGCAACCTCAATAATGAGATCGGCCTGCCGCTGACGCTGTTCCGCATGACCCGGGAGACCGAGGTCATGGTGGCTGAAATGGGGATGAACCACTTCGGAGAAATTAGCCGCATGACGGCGGCAGCAAAGCCCAATATTGCGGTCATCACCAATATCGGCACGTCGCATATCGCGTTTCTCGGCTCGCGGGAGGGTATTTGCAAGGCCAAGCTCGAGATACTCGAGGGTCTTGCGCCCGATGGCTGCGCCGTATTCTGCGGCGACGAGCCGCTGCTGTGGGACAAACGCGCGTCACTCGGCTGCCGCGTCTATACCTACGGCGTGGAAAATACCGCGTGTGACCTCGTTGCAGAGCAGCGGGAGGATGGCGCATTTGATGTCGTCAACAATGGCCTGCCGTGTCAGACGCTGCCGCAGGGCGAGCGGTTTACCGTGCGCCTGCACGTGCCGGGCGCGCACAATGTGTGCAACGCCTTGGCAGCGGCGGCGGTCGGTCTGCTGCTCGGCCAAACACCGGAGGAGATCGCGGCCGGACTTGCCGGTTATCAGGCAAGCGGTATGCGGCAGAATCTTTATGAAAAGAACGGCTACCACATCTATGCCGACTGCTATAACGCCAGTCCGGACGCGATGGAGGCCGCGCTGCGTGTGCTTGGCGCGATGGCGCCTGAGGGACGCCGCTTCGCCGTGCTTGGCTCAATGCTCGAGCTGGGCGATTATGCCGAGGAGGGACACCGGCGCGCGGGGCGCGCGGCAGCGGAGCACGCCGACGCGCTGTACGCTTATGGGTCGGACGCGGCCGCAATGGTCGCGGGTGCGCAGGAGCGCGGCATGGTGCGCGCGTTCGCGTTTGACGACCACGCGGCGCTTGTCGCCGCGCTGCTGCGGGACGCGAGCCCGGGCGACGCATTGCTGTTCAAGGGCAGCCGCGGTATGCGGATGGAGCGCGCGCTCGGGATGTTCCTGGGGGAGGATGTGGAAGAATGAATATGACAAACGAAAGGCTGGCGCTGCTCATCTGCGCGGCCGCGTTCCTAATCACCGCAGCGATAGGCCCCGCTGTTATCAGTTATCTGCGGCGGATGAAATTCGGCCAGAAGATCTTGGAGATCGGTCCGAAATGGCATATGAACAAGCAGAATATACCGACGATGGGCGGCTTTATGTTCATCATCGGCATTGCGGCGGCGGTGGCCGCGGGCAATGTGCTGTCACTGCTGCGCGAGGGGACGGTCTCGGTTTCGTCGCTGGCTGTGCTCGGTCTGGCGCTGGCCTATGGTGCGGTCGGCCTGGTGGACGACTATGCGAAAATTCGCAAAAAGGAAAACGCCGGCCTGACACCCAGGCAAAAGCTGGTGCTGCAAATTCTGGTTGCGGCAGCGTTCATTGTGGTGTTGTTTTTGGAGTCAGACGGCCTGCCTGAGTTGTGGATTCCGTTTACTGCTGTGCAGCTGCCGCTGCCGTGGCCGCTGTACATCATTTTTGCCGCGTTCGTCATCGTCGGCGCGGATAATGCAGTCAACCTGACCGATGGCATAGACGGCCTTGCTGCCGGTGTGACGCTGCCGGTCGCAGTATTTTTCGCCTGCATTGGCATCGCGCGCGGCGATTTCGGTGTTACCGTCTTTGCCGCAGCGCTGGCGGGCGGTCTGCTCGGCTTTCTGCTCTATAACTTCAATCCGGCCAAGGTGTTCATGGGCGATACCGGTTCGCTGTTTCTCGGCGGCGCGGTCGCGGGGCTGGCGTTCGCGTGCGATATGCCGCTCATCCTGCTGCTGGTCGGTCTGGTCTATATCATAGAAACGCTGTCGGTCATTTTGCAGGTGGCCTATTTTAAGGCCTCGGGCGGCAAGCGCCTGTTTAAGATGGCGCCTATCCACCACCATTTTGAGATGTGCGGCTGGGGGGAAAAGAAGATCGTGCTCGTTTTCTCCGGCCTGACCCTGCTGCTCTGCCTGCTGGCGTACTTTGGCGCGCTCGCGCCCATCCTTTGATTTTTGACCCTTTGGAGGTGTCCAATGGCTTCGACAACCAAGCAGACGCGCTCCGCGCACCGCATCCCGGCGCGACGGGAGCTGCACCCGGCTCCGCGCGAGGTGGCCGCCGCGCACGCCGCCCCCAGCGCACAGGCGCGGGGGCATGTGCGCGTCCACGCGCATACATGGGATGCCGGTATGTTTTTCTGTGTGCTGCTGCTGCTGGCCGTCGGCCTGATCGCGCTGTATTCGGCAAGCTACTCAAGCGGGTATTACCTGTATGGCAGCTCGACCTATTTTATCAAGCGGCAGAGCATCAATGCAGTGGCCGGTGTCGCCGTTATGGTGCTTGTCTCCAAGCTGTATTATAAGGTGTACGCGCAGCTTTACCGACCGATCATGTGGCTGTCGGTCGTGCTGCTGGTGCTGGTCGCCACGCCGCTCGGCACAGTACGCAACGGTGCGCGGCGCTGGCTGTTTGGCTTCCAGCCGTCCGAGATCGCCAAGATCGCGGTCATCATCTGCTTTGCGTACTGGATCGCGCGGGACTCGCAGGGTCTGCGCAGCTTCAAGGGACTGATACGGCCATACGGCTTCTTGCTGGCCGCCTATGTTGTGCTGCTCGCGCTTGAGCCGCACACCTCAGGTATGCTCATCATCTGCGGCATCGGCGTTGTCATGCTGCTGGCAGGAGGTATGCGGTTGTGGTATTTCATCCCGATCGGCGTGGCGGGCGCGGGCGCGGTCACCGCGTTCTATTTTCTGTTTGGGCACGTGCGGGAGCGCTTTGCCGTCTGGCTCAATCCGTTTCTGGATATGCAGGGCGACGGCTACCAAGGCTCGATGAGCCAGATCGCCATCGGCTCGGGCGGCTTTTTCGGCCTTGGACTTGGGCAGGGGCGGCAAAAGCACCTGTACTTGCCCGAGCCGCAGAACGACTTTATCTTCGCCGCATGGTGTGAGGAGATGGGCTTTATCGGCGCGCTGATCATCATCGTCCTGTTCGGCTATTTGATCTACCGCGGCTTCACGGTCGCGCGCGCCGCGCCGGATAAGTTCAGCGCGATGGTCGCCACCGGCATTACCGCCAAGCTCGCTATTCAGACGCTGATGAACTTGTTCGTTGTGACAGGTATTCTGCCGGTCACGGGCGCAAGTCTGCCATTTTTCAGCTTTGGCGGCACGGCGCTGCTCATGCAGCTTGGCGAGATGGGCATACTGCTGAATATATCGCGCTATATGCGGATAGACGCGCGGCAGAGCGAGTAAGCGTGCGGCGCGCGACTTATGACAGGGGGAAAGCAGATTTGAAACTCTACATCACCGGCGGCGGTACAGGCGGGCATGTCACACCCGGTCTTGCGATCGCGCGGTATTTTGAGCAGAAGCAGCCGGAGACGGTCGTGCGCTTTGCAGGCTCGGCGCGCGGGATCGAGAATAAGCTCGTGCCGCGCGAGGGCTATCCGCTCGACACGATCGAGATCATCGGTCTGTCGCGCTCGCTCAGCCCCAAGGGGCTTGCGCACAATCTCAAGGCGGCAAAGCTGGCTGTCGCGGCGGTGGGTAAGGCGAAAAAGCTGCTGGAAAAGGCGCGGCCGGACTGCGTGATCGGCTGCGGCGGCTATGCGTCGTTCGCGGTTGTGCGCGCGGCGCAGAAAATGGGCATACCGACCGTGCTGCTCGAAGTCAACGCGCTGCCCGGTAAGGTGACACAGATGCTGGCCAAAAAGGCCGACCGTGTACTGGTCTGCTTTGAGCAGACGCGCGCTCTGCTCGGCGGGGCGGATAAAATCGTGCTGACCGGCGCGCCGGTGCGCGGGGAAATCGCTGCGGCCGACCGCGCAAAGGCACGCGCCAAGTTTGGTCTGGGCGCGGAGGATAAGCTGGTCGTGTCCTTTTGGGGCTCGATGGGCGCCAAATACATGAATGAGCACATGGCGGGTATGCTGGCGCTCGAGTGCAAAAACAACGTGGCCTATCACCATATCCACGCGACGGGTGCGGCCGCGCGTGAGTGGCTGCCCAAGCTGGCAGCCGAGCAGGGCGCGGAGCTGGCAAAGCATCCGAATATCGAGCTGACCGAATATATCTACGATATGGCTGACCGGCTGGCCGCGGCTGATCTGGTCGTGTGCCGCGCAGGCGCGGCGACGCTGGGCGAGCTTTGTATGCTCGGCCGGCCGTCTATTCTGGTGCCGTCGCCGTTTGTGGCGGAGAATCATCAGGAAAAAAACGCGCGCGCGCTCGAGCAGGCTGGCGGCTGCCGTGTGCTGCTGGAAAAGGACGCGACCGGGCAGGTACTCTACGACGCGGTGCAGGCGCTGCTGGCCGACGGCGCGCGTCTGACGCGTATGGGGCGCGACGCGACTAAGCTGGCCGCGCATGATCCGAGCGAAAAGATCTATCAGCAGATCATGCAGGTGGTGGAGCAGCGTCAAAAGTAAGGCAAAAAGGGGCGTCCCGGTGAGATGAAACGACGAAGACGAAAACAGAAGACGCCCGAACAAAGACGACGACGGGCAAACCGAAGACAGCGCCTTTTTTCCGCGGTGGGACGGGCGCTGTTCGTCGGCATACTGCTCGCGGCGGCCGTGCTCGCGCTGACGATCTTTTTCCAAGTGGACACGATCACAGTTGTGGGCGTGTCTAAATACAGCGCTGAGGAACTTGTTGCCGGGATGGACGTCAAAAAAGGGGACAACCTTTATTTGTGGAACAAGATCAAAACGGCAAACAGCCTGACCGAACGCTTTCCGTATCTGGAGACAGTGCAGATCAGGCGGCACCTGCCGGATGCCATCGTCGTGACTGTGACCGAGTGCAAGGCCGTGCTCGCAGTGCCGTCTGACGGCGGCTATTTTCTGCTGAGCGCACAGGGTAAGGTGCTGGAGCGGCGCGCCACGGACGGCGGGCTGCCGGTGGTGACCGGGGTGTCGCTGATGGGGATGCAGCCGGGGCAGACGGTCACGCCGGATGCGGATGCCTATACGGATGCGCTGCTGACCGCACTGCAAACGCTCGATGAGGCAGGTATGCTGGATCAGGTCGATTTTATCAACATGCAGTCGCTGACCGACGTGCGCATCGGGTACCTGCGGCGCTTTGATATCCGTGTGGGCACGACGGAAAGGCTCGGCTACCGGCTGCGCTTCGTGCAGACGGTCATCGCTGAGCGGCTCTCGCCCTCGGATACCGGCAGGCTGTATTGGGACAGCAAGGCACGGCTGCACTTTGTGCCCGACACGGCGGAGAATGTGGCCAAATCGGCAGTCGGCGGAGATGACAGCGCGCCGGTGCAGCTTGACCCGGACGGCGCTATCATAGATGACGGTGCGGAGGAGCAGCTGGACAACGGGCAGCAGGCGGGCGAGGACGATGGTGACGGCGGTGAACCGGCAAGCGGTGGTGACGCCGCGTAAAAGGAACAAAACAAGCCGAAAATACGAGGGAGAGTGGATTAAACCGTGTGTTTGCGCCCGAAAGATGATGCTTTTGGTGGAATGGCACAGAAAATTTCAATACAATTTTGAAAAATTCACTAATTTATGTTGCAAAATAGGGCAAAAAGGGTTAAAATTAAAATAATACTGGACGTATGCCCGGAGCGCGGCGCGGCGGCTGCCGGCTTCAAATTTGGGAATAAAATAATCGAGACGATTTTTAGCATAACGGAGGATGGCAACAATGGGTTTTGAGTTTGAACAGGGCTTGGATGGCGTGGTAAATATTAAGGTCATCGGCGTCGGCGGCGGCGGCGGCAACGCGGTCAACCGCATGGTGGAAAGTGGCGTGCAGGGTGTTGAATTTGTTTCGATCAACACGGATATGCAGGCGCTGCACTTTTCTCAGGCCGGTACCAAGATCCAGATCGGTGAAAAGCTGACCAAGGGGCAGGGCGCGGGCGCCAACCCGGAGATCGGCCGCAAGGCTGCCGAGGAGAGCAAGGATCAGATCGCTGCGGCGCTGCAGGGTACTAACATGGTGTTCATCACCGCCGGCATGGGCGGCGGTACCGGCACGGGCGCAGCGCCGGTCGTGGCGCAGATCGCGCGTGAAATGGGCATCCTGACGGTGGGCGTTGTCACCCGTCCGTTTGCGTTTGAGGGCAAAAAGCGTCTCGAGCAGGCGCTCGGCGGCATCGACGAGCTGAATAAAAATGTGGACTCGCTCGTCATCATCCCGAACGAACGGCTGAAATACGTTTCCGAGCAGAAGATCACCTTTAAGAACGCATTTGAGATCGCGGACGGTGTGCTCCGTCAGGCGGTCGCCAATATCTCCGAGCTTATCACCGTCCCGGGCTTCATCAACCTGGACTTTGCCGACGTTACCTCGGTCATGAAGGATGCGGGCTACGCGCATATCGGCACCGGCCGCGCTGCTGGGAAAGATAAGGCGGCAGAGGCCGCCCGTATGGCGATTTCCAGCCCGCTGCTCGAGACCTCGATCGACATGGCACGCGGTGTTATCGTTTCGGTCATTGGCTCGGACGATATCGGACTTGACGAGGTCGAGACTGCGGCCACGATGGTGCAGCAGGCCGCGCACCCCGATGCGCACATCATTTTTGGTGCGTTTATTGATGACACGATGGACGATGAGATTCGCGTCGTGGTCATTGCGACCGGCTTTGACAGCGCGCCAAATTCGGCCAAGCTGAACATGGACGGCCGGCAGGATACGCATGGTGCGGGCGCCGGTCTGTTTACGGAGGCTTCGAGCGCCGCCGCGGCGGAGGACAAGCCTGCCGCCCCGGTGCAGACCCAGTCGAGCGAACTTGGCTCGGACGACGCCGCGTTCGACGTGCTGATGCGTATTTTTGACAAGGATCATAGATAAAAAAATCAGCTCATATTGCAAACAGCCCTGAAAAGGGCTGTTTTGGTGTGAAATAATAAAATGAAAAAAGGAGTGTGATCGCCGTGAGTCCTGACCCTCGAAGTAAGCAAAACAAAATAACACGCGGCGGTGCTCCTATCTGATACCGCTGCGGAAAGGCGGTACAATATGGTTGAATTTTACAAAACGGTCGATGGCCGCGTCACCGAGATGGAGGGCTTCACCGAGGGGTGCTGGGTCAATATGGTGCGGCCGAGCTCGGATGAGATCGACGCGATCGCCCGCGCGGCGCACGTCGAGGAGGAGTTCATCCGCGCGGCGCTTGACCCGGAGGAAAGCTCCCGCGTCGAAACTGAGGAGGATCGTCTGTTGATGATCATCGACATTCCGATGGTCGAAAAAAACTCGGTCGAGGATGGCGGACAGATGTTCAGCACGCTGCCGATGGGCATTGTCGTTGGGCAAAGCTCGGTCATTACTGTCTGCTTGGAGGACAGCGTTATTCTGCGGTCAATTGCGGAGGGTGCGGTCAAGGGCGTGCACACCGCGCTGCGCACCCGGTTTGTGTTTCAGATATTGCTGCGCGTAGCGGGGCGTTTCCTCAAAAATCTGCGCATGATCGAACGCGACTTTTCGCGCATTGAAAAGCGCCTGTATGATTCGCTGAAGAATGAGGAACTGATCCAGCTGCTTGGCCTGAGCAAATCGCTGGTTTACTTTTCCGCTTCGCTCAAGGGCAATGAGGTCACGATGGAAAAGGTGCTGCGCGGCCGGGTGCTCAAGTTGTACGAGGATGACCGCGATATCCTTGAGGACGCGCTGATCGAGATTCGGCAGGCGATCGAGATGGCCGGCATCTATTCCAGCATCTTGTCCGGTACGATGGATGCGTATGCCTCAGTCGTGTCCAACAACCTGAATATTATCATGAAGGTTTTGACCGTGCTGACCATCATCATGACCATTCCGAACATCATATTCGGTTTTTACGGCATGAATATCGACGGTGGCCTGCCGGGCAGCTTCTTCTGGTGGATTCCGCTGCTGATTTCGGTCGGGGGCTGCTTCCTCGCATGGTTTATGCTGAAAAAGAAAAATTTGGACTGAAAAAACGCTGCCTTGCTCGATTCGAGGAAATCCTGCAAGGCAGCGTTCTTTTGTTGTTTCACGCGGACTATTGCTCGACCGTGTACGGCTGGTCGCTGGCATAGAGCTGTTGGCGAATGGCGGCGAACATCCGCTCGGACATATCCAGATAGCGCCGGATCTCCAGCTCGTCGATCTCGAAGGGGAAGTCGGTGGGGTAGCGCGTTTCGATGTACAGGTCGTTCAGTGCGGCGCTTTCGTCCAGATATTCGGTGAAAGCATCTGGATCCAGGCGGATGGCCTGCCGGCAGAGGTAGGTCAGGTTGTGGCCGTCAAAATGCTTGCCGGTGCGGAACAGCAGGTAGCCTTTGAGCGCCTTTTCAATCGCCTGCTGGCAGTGGAAAGCAGTGTTGCAGGCATCGCCGCCATAGGTCAGCAGAAGGCGGGCGCATTGCAGGTCGCACAGCGCCTTATCCAACCATTCGTAGTAGAAATGGCTGTCGGACGCACCTTTACGTCTCCGACTCATAAACCACCTGACCTTTCCGCGCGATCCACGCCGCATAGGAGGAGTGCTCGGACAGCAGCGTCTGCCACTCGTCGGCAGGATACACGTTGAGTGATACCGATATATCGACAGAGATGGCAAGATAGAGGTTGGTACGCAGCTGGCGGCAGTTGGTGCCGTTGGGTACGATGATACACAAGCTGAGCGCCTTGAGCTTGCCGGTGGACAGTGTGCGCTTTTCGTTGTACAGCAAGATCTTCTGCGGGTGGCAGACGGTCAGGATATCCCGCACCGCCTGTGCGATCAAATCATTCATCCTTTCATCCTCCTGTGGGTCAAATTCGTAGCGGGCAGCTTTGTTGGACAACAGAGGCGTTTCGTCAATAAAACAGGCTGGCGATAAAGCGGGAGAAAATGTCCAGCAGCGAGTCCTTCCGGACGGTCTCAGGTATGTTATCGTCTGTCTGGTCGCGGTCGCGGGCGGCATAGCGGTCGGCCAGCATGGCCGGACAGCCGGGGATGCTGCGCAGTGAGGTATAACTGAAGTACACCGCGCCCTGCACGCCGGAGGCACCGTCCATCAGGTCAAGCTGGCGTGTCAGCTCGTCCGTGCCGTACCACACATCGCCGGGCGCGGCTTCGGCCGCGCGGTAAGCGCCCGTGCCGATATAAAGCGCTACGTCGCTGTTTTGCACCGCGCGCTGCCACCATTCGACCAGCACCTTGAAATCGGCGGCTTCAAAGCCGATCGACCAGTAGAGCTGCGGGCAGATGTAATCGACCGTGCCCTGCTCGATCCACGCCAGCGGATCGCAGTAGATCTCGCGGTAGGATGAGCGGCCGCGGGTGTCGCTGCCGCGGGGATTGCTCTGCTTATTATCCCAGATACCGGCGGGACTGACGCCAAAGGACAACGTGGGGTCAAGCTGGTGCAGGGTCTTGTCCAGCGCGGCGATCAGGGTGTTGACATTGTCGCGCCGCCAGTCCGCGATATCGGCAAAATCCTTGCCGTAGCGGGCGTAGGTGGCCGCATCGTTGAAGTCTGCGCCGGGATAGAAGTAATCGTCAAGATGAATGCCGTCAACGTCGTAGCTGCGGACGATCTCGGCAGCGCCATCGACCACAAGCTGCCGCACGGCGGGCAGGCCGGGGTCGAAATAATAGTTACCCTCATATTCGATCACCCATTCGGGATGCGCCTTGGCAGGGCTGTCCGCGGGCAGCGCATCGAGCTCGCTCTTGCCCTGCTTGGTGATGCGGTAGGGGTTGAGCCATGCGTGCAGCTCCAGACCACGTCGGTGCGCGCCCTCGATCCAGTAGGCCAGCGGATCAAAGCCGCCGTCCGGGGCGCTCCCGGCCGTACCGCTGACGTACCGGCTCCAAGGGAACAGGGTGGAGGTATACAGTGCGTCCGCCGAGGGACGCACCTGCAAAAAGACCGTGTTCAGCCCCATGGCGGTGATGTTGTCGAGCATGGTGTCGGCTTCACGCCGGAGCGCCTCGGCCGTCATGCCCTGCTTGGTGGGGTAGTCGATATTATACACGCTGGCAACCCAGACACCGCGCATTTCACTTGTCTCCGTGGGGGCGGCTGAGGCGGCGGGCAGCAGCAGGCTAAGCAGCAGCAAAATGGAAAGGATGCGTTTGTGCAGCATGGAACATACTCCTTTGGCAAACAGATTGGTTCTATCATTATTTTACCATTGTGTCCATCGGAAAGCAAGGGAGATTCGCCTGCACCGCTGTGTCAGCCGAGAACGGTGGCTTGCGCGTTCACCGAGCATTGCAGCGCGCCGCGATCTATGATAGAATGAAGCGGGAAAAGCAAGCAGTTTGGAGGGGGTGAGGTCTTGGGGCTGGATCCGCATAGCATATATCCGAACGAAAACATCAAGCAAGTGGTGTTTATCAAAAATGTTATCACCAGACCGAATATCATCGTCGGGGAATATACTTATTACGACGATATAAACGGTGCGGAGCGCTTTCAAGACTATGTTACACACCATTATGCGTTTCTCGGAGACAAGCTGATCATCGGCAGGTTTTGTGCCATAGCAAAGGGGATAGAATTTGTTATGAGTGGTGCAAACCACAGGATGAACAGCGTGACAACCTATCCATTCAATATCATGGGCGGTGGATGGGAGCAATTTACACCGCGCTTTGAAGACCTCCCGCTAAAAGGGGACACGGTTGTTGGCAATGATGTTTGGATCGGGCAGGATGTAGCGGTCATGCCCGGCGTTCACATTGGAGACGGCGCGATCATAGCGGCAAGTTCTGTTGTGACCAAGGACATTCCACCGTACTGCGTCGCCGGCGGCAACCCGTGCAGGGTGCTCCGAAAACGCTTTGACGAAGCGTTGATCGCGTATCTGCTCGACCTGAAATGGTGGGACTGGGACGCGGAAAAGATATTCAGAAATATGGATGCGCTGTGCAGCGGGGATTTGCAGCGAATCAAGCATATTGCCCGGTAACAAATTGCGAAGGATGTGAAGGATGGATGCAAAAAAAGGTTTTGGCGCTGCACGACCTTTCAGGCTTTGGGCGCTCGTCGCTTGTGCCAGTCATTGCAGTGCTCTCAGCGGCCGGACATCAGTGTGTGCCGCTGCCCACGGCGGTGTTTTCCAGCCATATGGCCATACCCGGCTGGGTAACGACCGATTTGACTGATGCGATGCAGGGTACGATTGAGCAATACGAGCGCATCGGCCTGCGGTTTGAGGCGGTCTATGCGGGCTTTCTCAGCTCGGTCGGGCAGATCGACCGTGTGCGTGAGGCGGCAGCGCGACTCAAGGCGCCGGGGGGCATAGTGCTGATCGACCCCGTCATGGGCGACAACGGAAGGGTGTATGCCACGCTGACAGCCGCGCTGTGCGCGCGTATGCGCGAGCTGTGCGCGGCTGCGGATATCATCACGCCTAACACGACCGAGGCTGCCATCCTGCTCGGCCGCGACCCGGCCAGCCGCCCGTCCGGCCCGGACGAGGCGTGGGAGTGGATACACGCGCTGTGCGCAGCATACGGTGCGCAGGTCGTGCTGACGGGACTTGACTTTGCGGAGGGGCGCGTGGGTACGGGGTGCTTGTCGGACGAGGGCGGCGCACTCTCGCTTCACCAACGCATTGACCGGTACTATCCGGGAACGGGCGATCTGTTTGCCGCGGTCATGCTGGCTGCGCTGTTAAATGGCGGTAAGCTGGCCGATGCCTGTACGCACGCCGGTGCATTTGTCAAGGACTGCATCGCGTACACAGCAGCGCAGCAGACTGACCCGATGCACGGGGTACAGTTTGAAAAGCTGCTCGGTCGGCTGAGCAGCCGGCCGGCAGACACCGGGAATGCGCCCATGAGCATATAAACGCATCACAAGGGGAGACCGGGGTGCGGCTCAAAAAAGCAGCAATGCGCGCGTATCGCGGAAAGAGAGGGGGATTTTATGGCGATTTCGGAATACGATGCGTTTGGGCCGTGGATATATGAGGTTGATGGGGAGCATCCGCTTCCACGCCTGTTCGCGCCCTATGTGCGGGAGCGGGCCGATGCCCTGATGCTTCTCAAGATCCCGCGGGATATCGAGAGAAGAAGGGCAACGCCAGACATGGAGCTGTATGATTATGTTGTCGGGGCGTATGAGGAGCGGGTCGTGCTGCTTAAGCGGCACGAAGCGGCCGTGCAGCGAACCGAGGTGCTGTATCGGGAGATCGAGGGGCTTGCGCTGTACCGGTACTTCCTGCAGGGGAATTTGATGCTGTACACGGCAAAGGGTGAGGTGTGTATTCCATTCAACACGGTCTCTATGTCGATCATGCAGCGCTTTGTCTCGATCATCCGTGCGCGGTATCAGACGGCGCGCCACATCACATCGGCGGTGCTCTGCGTGGGCGACCCGAAGGACATACCCGACTTGGATGTGCTGTTCATCAATCTGCTGCGGGACATGGAAGGCGAGGGGGAAACTGCGCGTGTGGGTGCATTTCAGCCCGAAGCGCCGCTTGCATCGGCGGGGAGGGATTGGCTGCAAAAGATTGTGCATCCGCTGTCTCTTCGTACGATGCCAAGCATGCTGCATATGGTCAACCATGAGGAGTTGATTCTGATTCGGCGCGGCAAAGAGGAAAAAAGGGCAAAGAAGAATGAGTTCAGCTATGAGTTCACCTATATTCCACTGGGAAATATCCATGCGATCCGTGTGCAAGAGGAAGAGCAGTATGAGGACATCCTGCGGTGCACGCTTGACTTTGGTCGGCACCAGTATACGTTTTTGATGCGGGGGGACAACCAAGGGGTGGTTGGCTTTTATGATCGGCTGGCCAAGCAGTTGCATCTGCAAGAGAAAGCGGACGGAAAACCAGGATGATGACCGCCGCAGCCTAATGTGCAGGGAAAATATAAAAAGCACTATCGTTTCGATAGTGCTTTTTGTTGGAGCGGCTGACGAGGCTCGAACTCGCTACCTCCACCTTGGCAAGGTGGCGCTCTACCAGATGAGCTACAGCCGCATGTCTTATTTTTTTGTTTGCGCTAACTCATCAGCGCGAATATTATTATAGCAAGAGGATGGCAGAAAGTCAAGCGTTTTTTTACAAATTTCTCGGATAAGTTTGCCGGGCACATTAAACAGCGAATCGGCTGAGGGAAGACCGGCCGGTCGGACAGGCAGGTGGCTGAAAAAGCCGCCGCCTATCCGCGGGGCACCTTGGTCGGTGCGAGCACATAGACCCGCGCCGCGCCCATTTGCCGCAGAAGATGGACAGCGGCCGCAGCCGTCGCGCCGGTGGTGATGATATCGTCGACGAAAATGACTGACTTACCAGTCAGGTCTGTGTTTTTGCGTGGCAGAAACGACCGGTCAGCGTTGACCCAGCGCGCCTCAGCGCTCTGCTGCGCAGACTGCTTGGGCGCAAAATTGCGCTTGCGCAGCGTGGGTGCGCAAGGCAGGGCAAGCAGCTGTGCGATTGCGCGGGCGAGCAGCTCGGCTTGGTTGTACCCGCGCTGGTACAGGTGCAGTCGACCGATTGGCGCAAAGGTGACCAGATCGGGCTTCCATTCATCCAGCCGCGCAGCGAGCAGCGGAGCGGTCTGTGCCGCGAACCAGTCCGCATAGTGCGGCATATGACGGAACTTCAGCCGGTGCATCGCGCTTTTGACCGCTCCTGTATAGTACAGCGCGGCGGCAGCTTCATCCGCGCCTTTGACCTGCACATGGCCGGGGCAGCGGTAGCTGTTCCGTATCTCGGCGGCACAGGCGCGGCACAGCATGGCAGTTTGGCCATCATCCGCGGTCGAGAGCAGCTTGCCGCAGAGCACGCAGCGCTTGGTAAACAGAATGCCCAACCCAACACACCTCCCTTATAAAAAGGGCTATCCGCGTAGGGACAGCCCTTTGAGAACTTATTTGCCGAGCAGCTTTTTCAGCCGCTCGGCGGCTTCCAGCGTGCGCTGCTGGTCACCGAAGGCAGTCAGGCGGAAGAAGCCGTCGCCGTTCTTGCCAAAGCCCGCGCCGGGCGTGCCGACGATGTGGGCATTTTCGAGCAGGTAGTCAAAGAAAGTCCAGCTATCCATGCCGTTCGGGCACTTGAGCCAGAGATACGGGCTGTTTTTGCCGCCGGTGTACCAGATGCCGAGCGCGTCAAGCGTGGCGGCGAGCACCTTGGCATTCTGCTTGTAGTAGCTCAGCGTCTCCGTGAGCTGCTTTTGTCCTGCCTCGGTGAAGCAGGCCGCCGCGCCCCGCTGCACGATGTAGGGCACACCATTGAACTTGGTCGTCTGGCGGCGCAGCCACATCTTGTTCAGCTTGCCGTCAAGCAGCGCCTTGGGCACGATCGTCCAGCCGCAGCGCGTGCCGGTAAAACCCGCCATTTTGGAGAAGGAGCAGAACTCGATCGCACATGTCCGCGCGCCCTCGATCTCGTAGATTGAGCGGGGCAGGCTCGTGTCCTCAATGAAGCATTCATACGCCGCGTCAAACAGGATGACAGCGCCCTGCGCGTTGGCATAGTCCATCCATGCTTTGAGACCCGCGCGGTCGTAGGCTGCGCCGGTCGGGTTGTTGGGTGAGCAGATGTAGATCACGTCGCACGAGACCGACGCATCCGGCAGCGGCAGAAAGCCGTTGCCCTCATTGGCGTCGGCAAAGATGACGCGGCGGCCGGCCATGACGTTGGTGTCTACATAAACCGGATAGACCGGGTCGGGCACGAGCACGGTATTGTCCGCGCTGAATAGGTCGAGGATGTTGCCAAGGTCGCTCTTTGCGCCGTCCGAGATGAAGATCTCGTCCGCATCAAGCGCGACACCGTGGGTCGCGCGGTAATAGCCTTGCAGCGCTTCGTGCAGGAAGCCGTAGCCCTGCTCGTCACCGTAGCCGTGGAAGGTTTCCTGCTGGGACTGCTCGGTAACTGCTGTGTGCAGCGCGTCAATGACGGCGGGCACGAGCGGGCGGGTCACGTCGCCGATGGACAGCTTGATGACGTCGGCCTCCGGGTGGGCGGCCTGAAACTCTCGCTGCTTTTTGGCGACGGTCGAGAACAGGTAGCTCTGTGCGATGTTGTCAAAATTAGTGTTGATCTGCATGTTGTTTGCTCCTTTTCAGCGATGCGGCAACAAACGCCTTGAACAGCGGATGCGCCCGGTTTGGACGGGATTTGAACTCAGGATGGAACTGCACGCCGATATAGAACGGGTGCGCGGGTATTTCAACGGTTTCGACCAGCTCGCCGGTGGGCGAGGTGCCGGTAATCAGCATACCGTGCCGCTCAATCTCCTCACGGAAGCTGTTGTTGAACTCATAGCGGTGGCGGTGGCGCTCGGAGATCATCTCCTGCTGGTAGGAGTCGGCCATGATCGTACCGGGGCGCACCTTGCACGGATATGCGCCAAGACGCATCGTGCCGCCTTTTTTGGAGATGCCCTGCTGGCTTTCCATCAGGTCGATGACCGGGTGGGTCGAATCGGGGTCGAACTCGGCCGAGTTCGCATCCTCAAAGCCGAGCACGTTGCGCGCATAGCTCATCACCGCGATCTGCATGCCCAGACAGATGCCGAAATACGGGATGCCCTGCGTGCGCGCGTAATTGGCCGCGCAGATCATGCCCTCCACGCCGCGCGGGCCGAAGCCGCCGGGCAGGATGATGCCATCGACCTCGCCGAGCAGCTTGTCCGCAGTCGAGTCGTTGATCTCTTCGGAGTCAACCCAGTCGATATCGACAAAACACTCGTTCTCATAGCCGCCGTGCTGCAAGGCCTCGGCAACCGAGAGGTAGGCGTCGTGCAGCTTGACATATTTGCCGACGAGTGCGATCTTGACATGCTCTTTACGGGCGGCAATGCGCTCAAGCATGGCGATCCACTCGCTCATATCGCCCTTGCCCGCGCCGATGGACAGCTCGCGGCAGACGATATCGGACAGGTGGCTTTCCTCAAGCATCAGCGGCGCCTGATACAGCACGGGCAGCGTGCGGTTTTCGATCACGCAGTCCTCGGCCACGGTGCAGAACATGGCGATCTTGCGCTTGATTTCGTCGTCCATCGGCTGGTCGACGCGGGCGACGATGATGTCCGGGGAAATGCCAAGGCCGCGCAGCTCCTTGACCGAGTGCTGCGTGGGCTTGGACTTCGGCTCGTTCGAGCCGGAGATGAACGGCACGAGCGTGACATGGATGAACAGGCAGTTGCGCCGGCCGACCTCGCTGGCTACCTGCCGGATAGCCTCCAGGAAGGGCTGGGACTCGATATCGCCCGTTGTGCCGCCGATCTCGGTGATGACCACATCGGCCGAGGTTTTTTTGCCGACCGAGTAGATGAACGACTTGATCTCGTTGGTGATATGAGGGATGACCTGCACGGTCTCGCCCAGATATTCGCCCGCGCGCTCCTTGTTGAGCACGTTCCAATATACCTTGCCGGTGGTTAGGTTGGAAAATTTGTTCAGATCCTCGTCGATAAAGCGCTCATAATGACCGAGGTCAAGGTCGGTCTCGGCGCCGTCGTCGGTCACATAAACCTCGCCGTGCTGAAACGGGCTCATCGTACCGGGATCGACGTTGATATAGGGATCGAGCTTTTGCGCGGCCACCTTTAGGCCGCGGCTTTTGAGCAGACGGCCGAGCGAAGCCGCCGTGATCCCCTTGCCGAGACCGGAAACCACGCCGCCGGTCACAAAGATGTACTTGGTCATATCTCCACTTCCCCTTTACATACAGTCGTTGCCGCGCCTGTCATGAACACGGTCTCGTCGGTGTATTGTACCGTTAGATCGCCGCCGCGCAGATGGACGGTGATATCCTCGTTCATGCGCGCGCGCCCGGTCAGACAGGCGGCCACGCCGACAGCGCAGGCGCCTGTGCCGCAGGCCCATGTCTCTCCGCTGCCGCGCTCCCAAACGCGCATTTTCAAGCTGCCGTCAGGCAGGATATTGACAAATTCAGTGTTGACCCGCTCGGGAAACAGCGCGTTATGCTCAAACTTCGGGCCGATGCGCGGCAGGTCGAGCTGGTCGATATCCTCCTCAAGAAAGACGACGCAGTGCGGGTTGCCCATGGATACGCAGGTGATGTGGTACACCGTTTCATCCACGACGAGCGGCACGCCGATCGCGCGCTCGCCGTCCAGCGCGGCCGGGATATCCCGCGGAGTGAGAATGGCCGCGCCCATATCGACGCGGGCGGTCTCCATCCGGCCGTCCTTTACCGACAGCGTGAGCGTTTTGACCCCGGAGAGCGTGTCCACCGTGATCGTCGTCCGTCCGCCGACCATGCCGTTGTCATATAGGTATTTGCCCACGCAGCGGATGCCGTTGCCGCACATCCGTCCTTCCGAGCCGTCGGCGTTGAAGATACGCATTTGCGCATCGGCCTTGTCGGAAGGGGAAATGAGGATGATACCGTCGCTGCCGATGCCGAAATGCGGCTCGCTCAGGCGGATAGAAAGGGCTTCGGGATCGGATACGGTCTGCTCAAAGCAGTTGAAGTAGAGATAATTGTTGCCGCAGCCGTGCATCTTGGTGAAGGACAGCTTCACGGTTTTCCCTCCTTAAAAAACGATAACGAAAATGGCGCATGAGCGGACACGCGCGGCGCGGCAGCCCATACACCATTCAGTATATCATAATTTGTCGAGGATTTCTCTATCCATTTCAAAAAAGTGCAAAAATTTTTCCCGCCGTCCGGCGGGCGGCGTTCAGCCGGGCAGCCCGCCGCTGAGGATGCGCTCGGCCACCTCGCGCTTAGTCAGGCGCTGCTCCATGGCCTGCCTCTCGATATAGCGGTGCGCCTCCGGCTCGGTCATCGCGCAGCATTCGATCAGCAGGCATTTGGCGCGGTCGACAAGGCGGATATCCTCGATGCGCTTTTGCAGCTGGCGGTTTTCCTTTTGCAGCCCGGCCAGCCGTGCGCGGGAAGCACGGATCATGCGCAGCGCCTGCAAGAACAGCGTGCGGGAGAGCGGCTTGGGCACGACGATCACGCCGCCGTCCTCCACCTTTTCGGAAACGGCATCGGCGATGTCAGTCTTGGCCAGCAGGATGACGCCCGCGAGCGTGTCCTGCGCGGCGGTCTGCGCCAGCTCGTGGCCGAACTCATCGGGCAGAGGTGCGTTGACAAGCAGCAGGTCGTAATCCGTGTCAAGCAGAGTGCGGCGCGCCTCAGCGCAGGAGGTGGCCGTGGCGATCTGCGCCTGTACCGCGCAGGAGGAGAGAAACTGGGTCAGCATAGCCAGCGATTTGGCGGTTGCTGATACGATCAGAATGTGCTCCAAACGGTTTCCCCCTCCTTTTCGGCAGCTGGTGGGCTTCAGTAGCGCTCAAAGTAGAGTGCGTGCTCGGCTGTGATGCGGTCCTCCGCCGCGGCGATCTGGTCATGCTCGGCCTGTTTGGACAGAAAGAATGCGCGCAGCGCCTTGTCAGGCAGGCAGCGGCGGATAAAGTCGCTCTGCCGGGCGCAGGCGATGGCTTCGCACAGCGTACCGGGCAGCGCGGCGTAGCGCGCGCGCACATCGGTGGGCGCGGTGAACAGGTTGTCATCGCACGCCGCCGGCAGGGGGAGCTGCTGCTCAATGCCGTCAAGACCGGCATGGATGAGCAGCGAGAAGACGATATACGGGTTGATGCAGCCGTCGAACGCGCGCAGCTTCATCCGGTTTGCGCGCACGCCGTCGGCCAGCGGCACAGTGATGAGCGGCGAGCGGTTACGGTGCGACCAAGTGATATACTTGGGCGCTTCAAACTCGCCCAGGCGCTGGTAGGAATTGGTCAGCGGATTGCCGAACAGGGTCATTTCAGCCGCGCGGCGCAGCACACCGGCAATAAAGCACCGGCCGTCGGCAGAGTCCGCGAGCGTGGGGTGAAAGAGGTTGCGTCCCTCGCGCAGAATCGAGACCGACAGGTGCAGTCCGCTGCCCGGCGCGTCCGGCAGGGGCTTGGGCAGGAAGGAGGCATGCAGGCCGCTCGAGGCGGCCATGGTCTTGACGACCCACTTGAACGTGACGAAGTTGTCCGCGGCCTCAAGCGCCTCCGCGTAACGGAAATCGACCTCGTTCTGGCCGGGGCCTTGCTCGTGGTGGGAGGATTCGGGCTGGATACCCATCTCCTCCAGTGTCAGGCAGATCTGGCGGCGCACGTTTTCCGCCTTATCGAGCGGGGCAACGTCGAAATATCCGCCGTGGTCGTGCGGGATGGTGGTCGGGTGGCCGTGCTCATCCAGCTCGAACAGATAAAACTCGCTTGCCGTACCCATGGTGAGCGAGTAGCCCGCCTGCCGCGCGCGGCGGCTGGCCTGCCGCAGCAGATGACGGCCGTCGCCCTCAAAGTACGTTCCGTCAGGGTATTTGATATCGCAGTAGAACCGCACCACGCGCCCCTGCGCGGGCCGCCACGGCAGCACGGAAAGCGTGGACGGATCGGGGAAAAGCAGTAGGTCGGACACATCAACGTTGAGAAAGCCGCGCAGCGCCGAGGCGTTGAAATGAATGCCTTGGTCAAACGCACGGGACAGCTCGGCCGGCTGAATGGCGATGTTCTTCTGATTGCCGAAGATATCGCAAAATGCCAGCCGGATGAACTTCACGTCGTTCTCCTCAATAAATTGTACGACCTCGCTCATGGTGGTGTCCATAAAGCCGTCCTCCTAACAATATGGGGATGAAGCATCAGTCTTCATAGGTGTAAAGCTGTTTATAGCCTGCTGCGGGGTTGGGGGTGAGCACATAATATTGCTGCGCCTGCAATGCGGCGGGATCGCCGCCGAAAAAGCCGCAGTATGCCGTAATATAGGGGGCGATCTCGTCCAGATCATCCGCTAAGGCGGCGCGCACCAGCACCTGCGGCGGCAGGCCGCCCGGCGCTTTATCACATCTTAACACAATTTTGCCGCCGTGCATACCCGTGCCGCAAAAATTACTGGCGGGATACGCACCATCTTGACCAAGGCCGAGCACGAGTATCAGCCCCCCGGCTTGATACTCGCCAAGAAATGAGCCTGCTTTGCCGCCGATGACAACGACGGGGAAGTGATCCTGATAGGCCTTCATGTGAATGCCGCCGCGGTAGCCGCAGTCGCCTTGGATGAAGATGCGCCCGCCGCGCATACCGTAGCCGCAGGCGTCGCCCACGTTGCCGTGGATGATGATATCGCCGTCGTTCATCGTGTCGCCGACGGCTTCCTGCGCGTTGCCGAACACCTCGAGCGTCGAGCCGTTTAGATACTGCCCAAGTCCGTTGCCCGGTGTGCCGCGGATGGTGATTTTTTTATCCGCCGAGCCGCAGCCGATGTAGCGCTGGCCGAGGACATTCTCGACGGTTATCTCGCTGTCGGCAACGGCGCGGATATCCTCGTTGACTTGTTTATAATAGGTAAGACCTGCCTGTACAGTAGTCATCAGTGTGCCCCTCCTAACTGTTTTGCGCGCTCGGCGTGGGAGAACGCCATCAACTGCGGCTTTTCGCGGATGAGTGCGAAGTCGATGGTGTCGAGCGGGGTCTGCTCGCGGATGAGCGAGGTGTAAATGCCCGCGCGGTCGACCTCGCCGATCAGAATGAAGCCGACCAGACGGTTGTCCCGGGTGACGAGCAGCTTGTAGCTGTCCGCATCATGCTCAAGGTACTGCTCGCCCTCGTACGAGCCGGCGGTGACCATGTGCAGCCCCATAAAGCCCGAGGCGTTCATCGGGATGGCCTTGGTAAACGCGCGGTCGCCGCCGGCCATGTTCATGCCTGCCGTCTCGCCCTGCAAATAGGCGTTGGGCAGGATGGCGAGGATGCGGTCGGTATCGGAGGCGATGTCGTGCGATACCGTGCAGTCGCCTGCGGCGTAAATGTCGGCCACTGAGGTGGCGGCGTGGTCGTCGATCAGGATACCGCGCTCGACCGTGCAGCCAGCCGCGGCGGCAAGCTCGGTGTTCGGGCGCACGCCGACGGCGACGACCAGAATATCAAAATCGACCACCTTGCCGCTTTGCAGGATGGCGCTGTCTGGCGTTAGCCGCGCGGCCGAGTCGCCCAGTATGAATTGGACGCCCTTGCTTTCCATGTGCCGCTGGATGATGGCGGCGGGCGCGTCGGTCAGCACATTGGGCAGGATACGCGGCGCCAGATCGATAACGGTCAGCGCGGACACACGCCGGTGGATGCCCTCGGCGCATTTCAGGCCGATCAGTCCCGCGCCGATGATGAGCACGCGCTTGTCATTTTTGTCGCCGAGCAAAGCATCAAGGCGCTTGGCGTCATCCAGCGTCATAAAGCTGGTTTTGTTCTTGACGGTCTCCAAGCCCTCTGTCGGCGGCACGAAAGGGCGCGAGCCGGTGCAGATGCACAGCTTGTCGTAGGGCACGCTCTCGCCGCCCTCAAGAGAAACAGTCTTGCCGGCGGTGTTGATGGACAAGGCCGTCCGGCCGAATAGGGTCTTGACGTTGTTCTTTTCATAAAAGTCCGCCGGGCGGTAGTGCAGCATACGTTGCTCGGTCGTTTCGCCCAGCAGCAGATAGGAGATCAGCGGGCGGCCGTAAACCGGATAGACCTCGTCGGAGATCACGGTGATCGGGCTGTGCTTATCGACGACGCGGATGCCCTCAATCACGCCGATGGCGGCGGTGCCGTTGCCAATGATAACATAATTCATGGTTGCTCACCTCTCCTCGTAGACGATTGCCTTATTCGGGCAGCCCTGCACACACATGGGCTGGCCGCACTCATTTTTCAGGCAAAGCTCACATTTCTGCACCGCGCCTTCGTGCGAGGTGTACAGCGCGCCGTAGGGGCAGGACAGGATGCAGGTGTAGCAGCCGACGCACTGCTCCGAGTCGATATGCACCGCGCCCTCCACAATGGTCAGCGCGCCCGAGATGCAGCCCTTGACACACAGCGGGTCCTCGCAGTGGCGGCAGGAGACCGCAAAGGAGATGTTGTTGCGTTCCTCAATGCGGATGCGGGGCGCGATCTTGTGATCCTTGAGCGCCTTGACCATGGACGATTTGCCGGAGTTGGCAAACGCGCAGTAATATTCGCACAAATGGCAGCCGAGACACCATTTTTCGTTGACGTAAACACGTTTCATGTCGCTTTACCCTCCTTATTCGCCCGCGTGCCTGATGCCGAGGATGGAAAGCTCGCGGTCGTTCAGGCCAATGCCGCGCAGCATCAGCCGGTTGCCGCGCAGGGCTTCGATCGAGTTGATGCCCATGCCGCCCATCATCTCCTTCAGCTCGTGATCCCATGCGGTGACCAGATTGATCAAACGCTGCGAGCCGATATCTGGATTGAGCCGCTTGACAAGGTCGGGGCGCTGGGTGGCGATGCCCCAGTTGCACTTGCCGGCGTGGCAGGAGCGGCACAGGTGGCAGCCGAGCGCGAGCAGGGCAGAGGTGGCGATGTAGCAGGCATCCGCGCCGAGCGCGATGGCCTTGACCAGATCGGCCGCGTTGCGGATCGAGCCGCCGACCACGATCGAGACCTGATCGCGGATGCCTTCGTCGCGCAGGCGTTGGTCAACAGCGGCGAGTGCAAGCTCGATCGGAATGCCGACATTGTCGCGGATGCGGGTGGGTGCCGCGCCCGTGCCGCCGCGGTAGCCGTCGATGCAGATGACATCCGCGCCCGAGCGGGCAACGCCCGAGGCGATGGCCGCGACGTTGTGTACTGCCGCGATTTTGACCATGACAGGCTTTTTGTAGCCGGTCGCCTCCTTGAGCGAGAATACGAGCTGCCGCAGATCCTCGATGGAGTAGATATCGTGGTGCGGAGCGGGGGAGATCGCGTCCGTGCCCTCCGGGATCATGCGCGTCTTGGAGATATCCGGGCCGACCTTCAGGCCGGGCAGGTGGCCGCCGATGCCGGGCTTTGCGCCCTGTCCCATCTTGATCTCGATGGCCGCGCCCGCCTCCAGATAGTCCTGATGGACGCCAAAGCGGCCGGAGGCCACCTGCACGATGGTGTGCGCGCCGTACTGGTAAAAGTCCGCGTGCAGGCCACCCTCGCCGGTGTTGTAGAAGGTGCCGAGCGCGCATGCGGCGCGGGCGAGCGACTCATGCGCGTTGTAGGAGATCGAGCCGTAGCTCATCGCTGAGAACATGACCGGCACGTTCAGCGCAAGCTGGGGCGACAGGTTGGGGACGAGCTTGCCATTGGCATCACGCTCGATCTTGCCCGGCTTCTTGCCGAGAAAGGTGCGTGTCTCCATCGGCTCGCGCAGCGGGTCGATGGATGGGTTTGTGACCTGCGAGGCGTTGATGAGAATCTTATCCCAATAGATGGGGTAAGGCTCGGGGTTGCCCATAGAGGAGAGCAGCACGCCGCCCGAGCCGGCCTGACGGTAGACCTCGGAGATGGCCTTGCCCGTCCAGTTGGCATTCTCCTTGAAGGTGTGGTCGGTCTTGACGATCTTGAGCGCGCGCGTCGGGCAAAGCGACACGCAGCGGTGGCAGTTGACACACTTGGACTCGTCGGCCATCATTTTCTGAAACTCGGGGTCGTAAAAGTGCACCTCGTTGGCGCACTGCCGCTCACACGCGCGGCAGGAAATGCAGCGGTCGTAATTGCGCGCGACCTCATACTGCGGATACAAGAAATCAATAGCCATTACCGGTTTCCTCCCTTGCTCAAACCTACGATGACCGCCTCACCGCCGCGCGGCGCCCAGATCGCGTCGAGCGTCGGCTCGATGACGCGGATCGCGCATTCTTCAGAGGCGATGTATACGGTCTTATCCTTTTCTCCCACGACCATCGAGCGCAGCTTGAGACGGTCGTTGAGCGCCATCAGACCGCCCTCAAAGCCGACCAGAATGGAAAACGGGCCGGTGACCAGCAGCGATGCGAACGCATTGCGCAGATAGGTCAGGCGCTCGCGCTCGGCAGTCTCCTGCTTTTCAATGGTCGACCAGAACGGCGCGGCTATCACGTTTGCGATCTCGTCATAGGTCAGGCCGAGCTTGCGCCCCAGATAATCGACAATGTAGGTGATGACCTCGGTGTCGGTCAGCAAATCGCAGGAGTAGCCGAACATTTCAATAAAGCGGCGGTTGGCGTCGTAGGAGGATATCTCGCCGTTGTGCACGACCGTTGTGTCGAGCAGCGCGAACGGATGCGCGCCGCCCCACCAGCCGGGGGTATTGGTGGGATAGCGGCCATGACAGGTCCACGAGTAGGCCTCATACTCTTCCAGCTTGTAATATTCGCCCACGTCCTCGGGGAAGCCATTGGCCTTGAATACGCCCATGTTCTTGCCGGAGGAGAAGATGTATGCCCCATCCAGCGTGTGATTGATGCGGATGACAAAGCGGGAGACGTATTCGCGCTCGTCGAGCTGGCTGGCGGTCAGCTTGGTGTTGAGCGGCGAGACAAAGTAGCGCCAGATCATCGGCTCGTCGGTAATGCGCGGGTGGCGGTGGGTCGGTATCTTGGAGAGGTTTACAATGTCAAAATGCCGCTCAAGCTCCTTTTCGCAGGTATCCTTGGCCGTCTGCGTATCATAAAAAACGTGAAAGGCGTAGTAATCGGCGTATTCGGGATAGATGCCGTAGCCCGCAAAGCCGCCGCCGAGGCCGTTGGAGCGGTCGTGCATGGTGCGGATGGAGTCGATGATGCGCGTGCCGTTCTCCCGCGTGCCGTCCTTATGGAAGATGCCGGAGATCGCGCAGCCTGCGGGGATGCGGATTTGACCTTCTTTTTGCAACATGATGCTTCCTCCTTATGTGTCGCGCTGATGCAGCGCCCGTTTCAGGGCGATGGAAACGGAACAAAATAAAAAGGCGCCCGCCGCAGCCGAGGATCGGAAAACCAAATCCTTGGCTGCGGCGGACGCCTTTGTCCTGTTCACATTGTATAGCGCGGGTGGGTAAGCGTCAAGCAAAAAGATAATATATTTGCGGATTCTTGCAAAATGCATAGAAAGCATTCGGCTGAGCGGCCGGAAATTCAGTATCTTGCAACAAATCCGCCAAAACGGGAAAAAACACGCCATTTGAACTTGACAAGCAAAGAGAGGATGGATATAATGCAAAGTGTTAACAGCAAAGGCGCTGTGGGAACACAACCCGCAGCGCTTGTTTTATTTTATAAACTTTGTTGTCAATAAAATTCACATAAGTAAAGGAGCGAATCATTCATGAGCACAGCAAGGAATGTCCCCGCGCTCTTCGGCAGCATGGTCTTTAACGAGGCCGTCATGAAGGAACGCCTGCCCAAGGATGTTTACAAGAAGCTGCAAAAAACCATGCGGGAAGGCACCGCGATCGACCCGGATGTTGCCGCTGTTGTGGCGAGCGCGATGAAGGACTGGGCGATCTCCAAGGGTGCGACGCACTACACGCACTGGTTCCAGCCGATGACCGGCATCACCGCGGAAAAGCATGATTCGTTCATCACCCCGACCGAGCAGGACGGCGTGATGATGGAGTTTTCCGGTAAGGAGCTGGTCAAGGGCGAGCCGGACGCCTCCTCATTCCCGTCCGGCGGCCTGCGCGCCACCTTTGAAGCGCGCGGCTACACCGCGTGGGATCCGACCAGCTACGCCTTCGTCAAGGACGGATCGCTGTACATCCCGACCGCGTTCTGCTCCTACACCGGCGAGATACTGGACAAAAAGACCCCCCTGCTGCGCTCGATGGACGCGATCAGCAAGCAGGCCTGCCGTGTGCTCGCGCTGTTCGGCAAGGATGTCAAGCGCGTGACAACCACGGTCGGTCCGGAGCAGGAGTATTTCCTAATTGACCAGAAGGACTACGCGCAGCGCAAGGATTTGATTTTTACCGGGCGCACGCTGTTCGGCGCAAGGCCGCCCAAGGGGCAGGAGATGGAGGATCACTATTTCGGTTCGATCCGCCCGCGCGTGGCTGCGTTTATGGCCGATCTGGACGAGGAGCTGTGGAAGCTCGGCATCTTCGCCAAGACCAAGCACAATGAGGTCGCGCCCGCGCAGCATGAGATGGCGCCCGTATTCACCACCACCAATATCGCCACCGACCATAACCAGCTGACCATGGAGGTCATGAAGCGCGTTGCGCAGAAGCACGATCTTGTCTGCCTGCTGCATGAAAAGCCGTTTGACGGCGTAAACGGCTCGGGCAAGCACAACAACTGGTCTATCTCGACCGACGCGGGCGAAAATCTGCTCGAGCCGGGCAAAACGCCGAGCGAAAACGCGCAGTTCCTGCTGTTTTTGACCGCGGTGGTCAAGGCGGTCGACGAATATCAGGATCTGCTGCGCATTTCGGTCGCCTCGGCGGGCAACGACCACCGTCTGGGTGCAAACGAAGCGCCGCCGGCCATTATCTCCATGTTCATCGGCGATGAGCTGCAGGCGATCATCGACGCGCTCGAGACCGGCGCGGACTACACCGACGTGGGTAAGACCAAGATGGATCTCGGTGCGTCCGTGCTGCCGGCCATTCCTAAGGATACGACCGACCGCAACCGCACCTCGCCCTTTGCCTTCACCGGTAACAAGTTTGAGTTCCGCTCGCTCGGCTCCTCGGTCAACATCGCCTGCCCGAACATCATGCTGAATACGGCGGTTGCCGAATCGCTGCGCCTGTTTGCCGACGAGCTGGAAGGCGCGGAGGACTTCCCCGCCGCGCTCACCGCGCTGGTCAAGCGGGAGCTGAAGGCGCACAAGCGCATCATCTTCAATGGCAACGGTTATGATGACGCATGGGTGGACGAGGCGGAAAAGCGCGGCCTGCGCAATCTTAAGTCGACGATCGACGCGCTGCCGCACTATCTGGATGAAAAGAACGTTGCGTTGTTCGCGGCGCACGGTATTTATTCGCGC
>NZ_JALFLA010000022.1 GCF_022775115.1 Agathobaculum sp. | reverse complement strand
GATCCCTCCGACCCCGGCAGCAGCCCGGATCCCAATCCCGGCAGCGGCAACGCAGGCGCGGGCGGGGGCATAGCCGGCGGCGGCGCAGGCCTTATCACGCCTATTACCCCGAAGCCGGACAGCAAACCCGGCACCAAGCCGGAGACCGGCGCGGCGCATCCGTTTACTGATGTCAAGGAGACCGACTGGTTCCATGACAGCGTGGCGTATGTGTACGCCGCGGAGCTGATGAACGGCGTGGGCGAGACTGAGTTTAACTCCTATGGTACAACGAGCCGCGCTATGATTGCAGCGATCATCTACCGCATGGAGGGCAGCCCTGCCGTCACCGGCTTGAGCGGTTTCAGGGATGTGACATCCACCCCGGCGACAGCGTGGTATTACAACGCAGTCATGTGGGTAGCGCAATCCGGCATCATGGAAGGCTACGGAAACGGCATTTTTGGCGCGAGCGACGCGATCACCCGTGAGCAGATGGTGGCGATCTTGCATCGCTATGCGCAGCATAAGGGCAACGACATATCAGCGCTGGGGAGCATTAAAGACTTCATCGACCGGAGTGAAATTTCCGCATGGACGGAGGATACGATGCAGTGGTGCGTTGGCTCCGGCCTGATTCTCGGCAAGGGCAATAATCTGCTCGATTCAAAGGGGACAGCCACCCGCGCGGAGATCGCCACGGTTCTGATGCGAAACGCAGGCTAAAGCGACAGTCAGTTGTCACAGCAACAAATAAACACCGCAAGGGCGGTGAGATTTTCTGTCTCGCTGCCCTTTTTCGTTTGCCCGCGCAGGCAGTGGGCTTGACGTGTCCACGTTTTCCCATACTGAGGTGATACGTGAAGAACAGACGAGTTTGCAACCATCCCGCCCCTAAGCCAAACCGCCGGGCAACATGGATGGCTTTGTTGCGATAGTATATCCGGTGGATATGCCTGATATTTGGCCGCAAACACCACAAAACAAATAGAAAATCGGCAAAATGCTGTTCATTTGGATGCAGCATACCTTGCTAAAAGAGATGAACTGAGAGGGCGGAGTATTTGCTCCGCTCTCATTTCTTTTACCTCGCAGTGAAAAATAAGCACAGCCGGGCATATTCGGGACAGGCCGACGCATAGAGTGAGATAGGTGATCGAAATGGACGGAGCACGGGACAAAGTATTTGCGCAGGCGATCGGCTGTCTGACACCGCTGCGGGCGGCGCAGTTGGCTGCGCTGCCCGGTCAGGACACGGTGGAGGAGCTGCGCCTGCGGGCAGGGCGACCACCTGCGGTCAAAACAGCGGCGGGGGAGCGGGAAACTGGGCTTGCGCCGGTCACGCCGCAGGAACTGCGCGAGGTGGTCAGCCGAGCAGCGCGGTATTCGGTGCACAGCTATGCGGAGAGCATGAAGCAAGGCTTCATCACGCTGGCAGGCGGTCACCGGCTCGGCCTGTGCGGCACGGCCACATCGGAAAACGGACAGGTCGTTGGGGTGCGCATGTTGTCATCAGTCAATCTGCGCGTGGCACGGCAGCATCGCCAGATTGGCGGCGAGATCGCCGGGTGGATCGGAACAGCACGGCCGCGCTCGGTGCTGGTGTTATCGCCGCCCGGCTATGGTAAGACCACCCTGCTGCGTGAGTGGATACGGCTGACTGCGGAGCAGGGCTGGACAGTTGCCGTAGCCGATGAGCGCAGTGAGCTGGCCGCGCTCGCCGACGGCGTGCCGCAGTTTGACCTTGGGCGCTGTACCGATGTGCTCGAGGGCTGCACCAAGAAGCAGGCGGCGCTCATGCTGCTCAAGACCATGTCGCCTGCGCTGCTCGCACTCGATGAGATCACCGCGCCCGAGGATGTCGAGGCCGTCTCGCTCTGCGCGCACTGTGGTACGGCAGTACTTGCCAGCGCGCACGCGGAGGGAGTCAGGGATCTGCGTGGACGGACGCTTTATCGCGCACTGCTCGAGTTGGGGGTGTTTGACTGCGCAGTGGTAATCGGCTGCCAAAACGGACGAAGAACATACCGGATGGAAGAACTGGAGGAAACACCATGTTAAAAATGATCGGCGCCTTGATGATATGCGGTGCGTGTGCGGCGCTTGGGCTGAACGCGCGGCAGGAGCTGCGGCGCAGGGTGCGCGCGGCAGACGCGATGTTGCTGGCGCTGTCGCTTATTAGCAGCGAGATCGCCTGTCGGCGCACACCGCTGCCCGAGATCGTGGGTGAGCTGGCCGAGCACGACGACCCGGCGATCCGCACTGTGTTCAGCGGGCTGCGGCGCTGTCTGCGCGAGCAGACTGGCGTATCGCTCGGCTATCTATGGCGCATGAATCTGCGGGACAAGCGCGACGAGGTTGGCCTTGGACGGGCAGAGTGCGATATCCTGTGCGATGCAGCCAGCTTTCTCGGACGGTATGACGCGGCCGAGCAGACGGCCGGGCTGTCGATGGTCACGAGGCGCTTGACCGCCGCGCGCGAGCAGGCCGACGTGGAGCTGCAAAGCAAGGGCAATCTGTACCGCACCTGCGGTATCGCCATGGGCATTTTGGTGGTGCTGGTGCTGATCTGAAGGTGGAGGGACATATGGATGTTGATCTGATCTTTCGCATTGCGGCGGTCGGCATATTGGTGGCCGTGCTCGGTCAGCTGCTGACGCGTTCGGGAAGGGAGGAGCAGGCGCTGATGACCACGCTCGCTGGGCTGATCGTCGTGTTGATGCTGATCGTGCAGGAGATTAGCCAGCTCTTTTCGATGATGAAAAGTGTGTTTGGATTTTGAGCGGGCTTGCCATGCTCTGCGGGCTGACGGTGCTCACGCTCGTGCTCGCGCTGACGCTCCAAAAGGACGCGCCCGTCATCGCCTTCCTGCTGGCGCTGGCGGCGGGCGTGCTCATTCTGACACAGGTATTTGGCCAGATGGGTGGCGCGCTACAGCGGCTGGGCGTGCTGCTGCGGCAAAGCGGTATGACTGACAGCCTGTACCTGCCGGTAGCAAAGGCGGTTGGGATCGCTGTGGTCGTGCGGGTGCTCAGCGCGCTCTGCCGGGACGCGGGACGGTCGGCGCTGGCCGCCAAGGTCGAGATCGCGGGTGCGGTCGGCGTGCTGTCGGCCTGTCTGCCGCTTTTGGAGCAGGTGGTCGCACTGGTGTCTGAATGGACGATTTGAAAGGAACGGAAGATGAAAAAGCTGATATTGGCCGTGCTGGCTGCGCTGCTGTGCTTGGCGTATGCGCGTGCCGTGACCGAGGAGGAGGTGCGCGCGGTGGGCGGCAATACGCTCGACAGCACACTCACCGGCGAGCAGCGCGCCTATCTGGACGGTATTCGCCCTGAAACGGCGGATGATCTGGCTGCTTCGTTCAGCCGCCTGCTGGACAACGTATCCAAGGATGGGCAGGCTGCGCTGCGCAGCGGGGTACAGGGATTGCTGCGCGTTGCGGCAGTGATCGCGCTGACGGCGGCGGCACGCGGCTTTTCGTCCGCGGCAGGCGGCGAGGCGGACGGCATGATCGACATGGCGGGTGCACTCGGCTGCACCGGTGTGCTGCTGCGCGACTTTACCGGTGTGCTTGCGCTCTGCCGAGATACGATGGAGCAGATCAGTCTGTTTTCCGGTACGCTGCAGCCTGTGCTGGCCACTGTCCTGTCCGTCGGGGGCAGCGCGGCGACCGCGACCGCGCTGCAGTTGTCCGCGATGGTGGTGTTCGATCTGGTCATCCGTCTGCTGCAAACCATCCTCGTTCCCGCCGTCTGCGCCTATCTGGCGATCGCCTCGGTGGACGCGGCGGCGGGGAGCGGGATGCTGTGCGGCATCGGAGATGGGATCAAGGGACTGACCTCAGGTGTGCTCAAAGCAGTGCTGACGCTGTTCACAGCCTATCTGACGATTGCGGGCGGTGTTTCGGGCAGCGTCGACCGCATGGCGCTCAAAACCGCCAAGTTTGCCGTATCCGGCGCGGTGCCGGTCGTCGGCGGCGTAATGTCGGACGCGGCAGAGACAATGCTCTCCGGTGCGGCGCTGCTCAAAAATTCGATCGGCCTGTTCGGGCTGCTGTGCGTCACGGCCATCTGTCTTGTGCCCTTTCTGCGCGCGGGGGCAAGCTACCTGTGCTACCGCGCGGGAGCAGCCGTGCTGTCGCCGCTGTGCTCGGCCAATCTGCGGCAGCTGCTCGGCGCGATAGGCACAGGCTTCGGCCTGCTGCTCGGCATGATGAGTACCTGCTGTATGATCCTGTACTTGGAGCTGGTCTATGTGGTGGCGATGGTGAAGCCAATATGATGGAACTGTTACATACGATCCTGCTGCGTGTCACGCTGGCGGGCATCGCCTCGGCGGCGGCGCTGCGTATTGCCGGCAGCGGTGCGATGCGTGAATGCGTCCGGCTGGGGGCGGGACTGCTGATGCTGCTCGCGCTGCTGCAGCCGCTGGCGCGGGCAGGGCCGCTGTCATGGAAGGGGATAACGGACGGGATAGGTATTTCGCCTGAGGAGATCGAGGCGCGGAATATGCAGACCACGATGAGCGCGGTGGGTGCAAGCATCGCAGGCTCGCTGGAAAAATACGCGGCGGAGCGTGGATTTACATGCACGGTCATCGTCAATATGGGGCTGGACGGAGACGGCCTGCTCCAAATTGCCGACCTGACCGTTTATTACAGCAGCCGGGATGCAAACCGGGTCGGTGAGCTGCGCACGCTGCTGACCGAGGCATGCGGTGTGCCCGAGGAAAGACAGGAGTTGATCGAACGATGAAAGGATTTGATATCATCCCACTGCGCACAGCCTATGAGCGGCTCATGCCGCTTGCGCGGAAATACCGTGCGGTGCTGGTCGTGCTGCTGGCGGGGATGCTGCTGCTGGTCTCGGGCGGCTGGTTTGGCGGCGCGGACACGGCGGCGCGGCAGACGGCAAACGAGACAGCTGAGCAGGGCTTTGATCTGGCCGCGTTTGAGCGAACGCTGCATGACAAGTTGGCCGCGATCGAGGGGGTGGGGCGCGTCGACCTGATGCTGTCCCTCAAGGAGAGTGAGGAGGCAGTATACGCGGTCAATGTCCGTCGCACGCAGAACAGCGAGACGGCACAGAGTTATGAGAGTAACCTGACCGTGCTGTCCGACGGCAGCTACGGTGAGACACCTGTGACGGTCAAGCGGATGCTGCCCACCTTTCGTGGTGCGGTCGTGCTGTGTGACGGGGCGGACGATGCTGCCGTGCGGCTGGCGGTGACGCAGGCGGTCGGCACAGTGTGTGGCATTGGCTCGGACAAAGTGACGGTTCTGAAAATGGCACCGGAGACATAAATAAGTAGTAACCAAAACAGGAGGGCGAGCTGTGATGAAAAAAATCAAAAAACGCGGCGCGGTATATGGCGTGATCGCGCTGCTGCTGTGCACTGCGGTCTATTTGAACTGGAGCTATGTCGGTGCGCCGGACGATCTGCTGGCCGCCGAGCAGGCGGGCGTGGGTAATCAGGCGGCAACCACACCGAGCAGTGGTGCGGTGCAGGATAATTACTTTGCCGCGTCCAGACTGACCCGTGAGCAAGCGCGCGACGAGGCGGTATCCACCCTCAAGGAGATATCGGAGAGCCAGAGCGCCGACCAGACCGCCAAGGATGAGGCGGCCGCGCAGATATCCGTGTTGGCAGAAAATTCGGTGGCCGAGGCCAATATGGAGAGCATGATCCGCGCTAAGGGCTATGAGGACGCGGTCGTGATGATCGGAGAGGGGAGCGTCAACGTGGTGGTTGCGCCGCCCGAAGGCGGACTTGGCGCTGCGGATGTGACTGTGCTCAAGGACATCGTGATGGGAGAGACCGGTATGACAGCCGGACAGATCAGAGTCACGGAAGCGGCGTAAGTGACAGGGCTGGCAGCGTGGCGGATAAAGAACTCTACACAAATGATGCAGTGTTTTCCTTGCTTTTTTCCAAAACTGTGCTATAATCCGTATATAAGGAGAGTGAGCACTATGGCAGATCATAAGGATTATTGGTCGACCACCGGCGACCAAGGCTCTATTCGTATTTCGGAGGACGTGGTAGCCTCGATCGCCGCGCTTTCTGCGTCGGAAACCGATGGTGTCAGCGGCCTGTATTCGAGCTTGACCAAGGATATCGTCAGCTTTTTGAGCAAGAAGAACCTGTCGAAAGGCGTTCGCATCGAGCTTGGCGACGAGGATACGGTCAAGATCGAGATCGGCTTTCTTGCGTTATTCGGACACAATATCTGCGACGTGGCAAAGCAGGTGCAGAAGAATGTCAAAGCATCTGTCGAGTCGATGACCGGCCTAAAGGTCATCGAGGTTGACATCCACGTCGGCGGTGTGACCTTTGCTCCCGAAGCCGCGCCGGAGGAGCAGCCGGCGGAAAAGTGACTGGTAAAACCGTGCGGCTGAAACCGCACGGTTTCGCTTTGCCCGGCCGGGGCGCATACTTGTGAAAAGCACAACCACTTACGGAATGGAATAGCGTGGTTTTGGTGCCACACCTGTTTTTTGACGATTTCCTCTTCATAGTGTCCTGATTGCAAGCATAACGGTGTCACTCAGCGACTGTCTCCTGCGGAGGTGTTCGGTGGTTTATACCATATTTTTGTAAAATACGAATTGGGGATTGTCAAAAGTGCATACCTTATGCTATACTGTAGACAGCAATATTGGAAGATATGGTTTTCCCTTCCAAGACGCACCTTTATGCGTTTGGATTTTTAGTATTATCTGCGGAATACAGCGTCAGTCGGCATGTCATAGGAAAAGGCGTTTTCTTTTCTTATCACCTTTATTTTGGGATCTTCTGGAACGGAAGATTTATACATATATAAAGAGATATTGAAGAAAGGTAGTCTGTATGTTATGAAGCACAGGATGAAAAAATCGACAAAGGCCAAGCTGTTGGCAGTTATTACGATCGTGATGTGTCTCTTGAGTGCGGTAGCGGCGTTGATATCGAGCCAGTTGAACAAATCGACCATTGCCTTGATGCAGGATGAGATCCTTTATACGGAATATGTAGGTAATTTTGGTGACGCGTCCGCCTATCTGACTAACGAAGTACGCGCCTACGCGGCCACCGGCGACATCACCCGTTACAATAACTACTGGAGAGAAGTCAACACAGACAAAAACCGGGACAAGGCTGTGGACGCGCTGCGTGAGCTTGGTCTGACTGCTGAGGAAGAAAGCCTCATCAGCAAGATATCCAATCTCTCCAACAACCTAATCCCGCTGGAGGAGCAGGCGATGGCGCTGACTGAAGCCGGTGAAACCGTCGAAGCGGTCCGGCTGCTCAACAGCGGCTCGTACGCCGACGGTGTGGCGGAGATCGTTTCCATCAGAAACGAGTTTGAAGATGAGATCATGCAGAGGATCGATGCCAAGCGCCAGCGGCTGAGTGAGATGGCCAGCGTTGCACAGACGCTGTCTTACATTGATTTTACCATCGTCATCATCATTCAAATACTTATCATCTCCTTTGTACTGCGTGAGCTGATTGGACCGATTTGCGAGATGCACCATGTAATGGCAGGCCTGCTGGATGGCGAGCTGGACAGCGAGATCAATCTGCCGGAGGACGATACTGAGGTCGGCGACACGGCACATATGATACGGGAGTTCCAGACCTTCCAAAAGGAGATCATCGCGGATTTGGATTATCTGCTCTCGCAGATGGGAGAGGGCAATTTTGATGTCATCACCACCTGCCAGCAGAATTACCGGGGCGATTATGCCAATATTCTTGAAGCGCTCAAAAAGATCAACTTCACGTTGGATAAGACGTTGAAAAATATCCGTGAAGCTGCCATTCAGGTCGATGCCGGCGCTGAACAGATGTCTACCGGCGCGCAGGCGCTCAGCAGGGGCGCGATTGATCAGGCCGCCTCAACACAGGAGCTGTCCTCCACTGTTGGCGATATCAACGCTCAAATCAAGCAGGCGGAGGAGTACGCCTCGAACGCCAGCAGCAAGGCAACACAGGCCGGTGAGCTGACGCAGTCCTGCAATCAGGAAATGAAGGAGCTGGTTGCTGCGATGACCGAAATCAGCAAAAGCTCGGAGGAGATCGGCAAGATCATCAAAACGATAGAGGATATCGCTTTCCAAACCAATATCCTTGCGCTCAACGCAGCGGTAGAGGCCGCTCGAGCAGGCTCGGCGGGCAAGGGCTTTGCTGTGGTGGCCGATGAGGTGCGCAATCTTGCGGCCAAGTCGGCGGAGGCCTCTCAGAACACTGCGCAGCTTATCGAAAGCTCGATCAGCTCGGTCAGCAAGGGCGTTCAGCTGGTACAGAATACGGCAAAGAATTTGCAGGCTGTCGCAGATCATTCGCAGGAGGTTGGCCAGATGGTCAGCCGAATCGCCGAGACCTCCAAAGAGCAGAGCGCTTCGATTCATCAGGTTTCCATAGGTCTCGATCAGATATCCGCTGTGGTGCAGACCAATTCGGCCACGGCGGAGGAATCGGCGGCCACCAGCGAGCAGTTGTCCCGTCAGGCAGCCACGCTCAAGGAGTTGGTTGGTGCGTTCCAGTTGCGTAAAGACAGAAGAAAATAAGTGTAACGACAGGGGCGATGCGGCAGCGGGTGGATGACCATGAGGCGTGTCCACCCGGAAGGCCGTTGCCTGCCGTCTCCGCGCCGCAAAGACAGCACTTATCGTGACGCGCTGAGACGGCTTTGACAGAGGATTGGACAAGCAGTTCGATGCCGCCGATGCAGGCGGCGTCGAACTGCTTGTTGCTATGTTGCGGAGCTGATGGCTGCGCACATCACATCCGAGGGAATTCTTTGTCTATGCGCTTGCGTTTTTGGAAAAAATACGATAGAATAAGGCGTATTCAGAAGTAATGAGAAGGAGTCTGCTACCATGAACACAATGAGCAGAACGAAAGCAAGAGAGATCGCCTTGCATCTGATTTTTGAAATGGGTTTTCAGCAGTTTGCGGATGAAAGCCTGAACGACCGGCTGGATGAGGAGATCATGGCATCGATCAGCGGGGATATCGCGCTGTACGCGGGCAAGCTCGATGCGGAGCAGACCCGCTATATCCGTGCCGTGGTCAAGGGCGTAGCAGGTGAGCTTGCGGCGCTTGACCAGACCATTGAAGCCTATTCCAAGGGCTGGAAGCTCAGCCGCCTGTCGCGCATGACCGTGGCGGTGCTGCGGCTGGCGATCTACGAGATGCGCCATGTGGACGATGTGCCGGTCGGTGCGGCCATCAACGAGGCGGTCGAGCTGGCCAAGGCCTACGACACTGAGGAGGCGGCAGCATTCATCAACGGCATTCTGGGCTCGGTCGCGCGCGCCGAATTTTCTAAGACATCAACGGAGGGCGAACATGCCTGACCGTTTTCTGGGGATCGACACCTCGAATTACCGCACTTCGGCCGCGGTTTACGAGCCGTATACCGGATTCTGGCAGAACGAGGGCGAGCTGCTGACCGTGCCGGAAGGAGCAATCGGTCTGCGGCAGTCGGATGCGCTGTTCCAGCACATTGTCCGCCTGCATGAGAAGATCGGCGCGCTGCCGCAGGGAAGGCCGTGCGCTATTGGCGTGAGCACTCGTCCGCGTGCGGTCGAGGGTTCGTATATGCCCTGCTTTCTGGCGGGCGAGAGCGCCGCGCGCTGCGCGGCGCATTTGCTGTCCGTGCCGCTGTACGCAGTCTCCCATCAGCAGGGGCACATCGCGGCAGCGGCTTTTTCGGCGAAACAACTCGCGCTGCTGGACGAGCCGTTCCTTGCATGGCACCTGTCAGGCGGAACAAGTGAGCTGCTGCTCGTCCAGCCGGGGACGGATGGTTTGCCGGACTGCACCTGCATTGGCGGCACGACCGATCTTGCCGCCGGCCAGCTGATCGACCGCGCGGGCGCACTGCTTGGCCTGTCGTTTCCTGCGGGCGGCGCGCTGGATGCACTCGCGCTTTCCGCGGAGGCGGAAAAGGGCTTTTGTCCCAAAGTGGCCGATTGCCATTTTTCGCTTTCCGGTATGCAGAATCAGGTCGAGAATCAATTTAGGAGCGCGCCCGCCGCGCAGGTGGCGCGTTTTACGCTTGAGACCGTCGCCAACGCGGTCGTCCGGGCGACCAAGCAGGCGCTGGCGCGGTACCCGTATCCTGTGCTGTGTGCGGGGGGCGTGATGGCAAGCCAAATTCTGCGCGCGCGGATGCAAGCGGCGTTTCGCACAGTTTGCTTCGCCGAGCCGGCACTGTCGGGCGATAATGCGGTCGGTGCGGCGGTGTTGGCCGCACGGTTGTATGAGAGGGAGAAAACGTGAGCACGATCTATTCTGTCACCATGCTGAATAACGAGATCAAGGAACTGCTGGATGCCGTGCCGGGGTATCGCAGCCTGCTTGTGCAGGGCGAGCTGTCCAACTACAAGGCGCACTCCTCCGGTCACCATTACTTTACGCTCAAGGATGAGGGTGCGGCGATCCCGGCGGTGCTGTTTCGGTCGGATGCCATGCGGCTCAAATTCCGCCCGGAAAACGGCATGAAGGTCACTGTACGGGCACGTGTCAGTTCGTTTCCGCGCACAGGGCAGGTACAGCTTTATGTTGTGGATATTGTGCCGGACGGCGCGGGCGCGCTGCATCTTGCCTTCGAGCAGCTCAAAAAGAAGCTAATGGCCGAGGGCTTGTTTGATGTGGGGAGAAAAAGGCCCATCCCGTCTATACCGCAGCATGTCGCGCTGATTACCTCGCCGACCGGCGCGGCGGTGCGCGATATGATCCGTATTTTAGGGCGGCGCTGGCCGCTGGCGAAGGTAACGCTGTTTCCTGTGCAGGTGCAGGGCGAGGGTTCGGCCGAAAGCATCGCCCGCGCGCTGGCGCTGGCAAACGCGGTGGGCGAGGCCGATGTGATTCTGTGCGGCCGAGGCGGTGGCTCGATGGAGGATCTCCGGGCGTTTAATGAGGAGCTCGTGGCGCGGGCGATCTTTTCCTCGGAAATACCGGTCATCTCGGCGGTCGGCCATGAGCCGGATGTGACGATTGCGGACTTTGTCGCCGACCTGCGCGCGCCAACGCCCTCGGGCGCGGCCGAGCTTGCCGTGCCCGACCGCGCGGAATATGTACTGGCCGTGCGGCAGATGGGTGTGCGCTTACAAGCGGCGGCGCGCAAGCAGACTGTCTTGCAGCGGCAGCGGCTGGACACGCTGCGAGAGCGTTTGGAATCGCGCTCGCCCGACCGGTATATCGCGGAAAAGCGGCTGCTGCTCGACCATATGAGCGAGCGCCTGTGCGCGGTGCAGCGCGTCCGTCTGGCGCAGGCGGCACGGCAGCTCGGGCTGTATCGCCAACGGTTGCTGTCCGCCGGGCAGGGGGTGACGCAGCGGCGGCGCTTGCGCTTTGCGCAGGCCGTGGCGACGCTGGACGCGATCAGCCCGCTGAAGGTACTTGGCCGCGGCTATGCTGTGGCGGCCAAGGGGCGGCGCGGCGCGGCCATCACAGACGCAGCGCAGCTTAAGGCTGGGGACGCGCTGCACATTCGTTTTGCCAAAGGCGCGGCCAATTGCCGCGTGACCGATATCGAGGAGGAAGAATAAAATGGCCGAAAGGACGTTTGAAAGCCAGATGGCACGGCTGGAAGAGATTGTTCGTCTGCTGGAAAAGGGCGAAGCGCCGCTGGCCGACAGTATTAAGCTGTTTGAGGAGGGTACCAAGCTGTCCGCTGCGCTGGGCAAAATGCTCGACAAGGCCGAGCAGCGGGTGACGGTGATGCAGGAAAACGCGCTGGGCGAGCTGGTCGAGCAGCCGTTCGATCAAAAGGAGGCCGAGGCATGAGCTTTGACGCGCAGTTGCAAGCGGATATTGCACAGATTGAGTCAGCGCTTGCGGCGTATCTCTCGTGTGAGACGGGGGAGGGCTACGACCGCATCTTTGAAGCTGCCAAATATTCGGCTTTGGCGGGCGGCAAGCGGCTGCGGCCGGTCATTTTGCTGGCGTTCTGCCGCCTGTGCGGCGGCGATACGCACAAGGCCATGCCGTTTGCCTGCGCGCTGGAGATGATCCACACCTATTCGCTGATCCATGACGATCTGCCGTGTATGGATGATGATGACCTGCGCCGTGGCCGACCGACCAACCACAAGGTGTTTGGTGAGGCGACTGCCATCCTCGCAGGAGACGGTCTGTTGACGCGCGCGTTTGAGGTCGCGGCCGGTGCGGCTGGTTTGCCCGCGCCGCAGGTGCTGCATTGCATCCGGCTGCTGGGTGAAAATGCCGGTATGAACGGTATGATCGGCGGGCAGGTGCTTGATCTGGCGAGCGAGCAGCAGCATATCCCACTCGATCGGCTGCGGCTGCTTCAAAAGCTTAAAACAGGCTGCCTGATCCGTGCGGCCTGCGAGGTCGGATGCGTTGCCGCCGGACAGGAGGACGAGCTGTTGCTCGCCAAGGCGCGGGAGTACGGCGAAAAGTTGGGACTTGCCTTTCAGATACAGGATGATATTCTTGATATTGAGGGAGATGCCTCCGTGCTCGGTAAATCGATCGGCAAGGACGCACGGGACGAGAAATCGACCTTCCCGTCGCTGCTCGGTTTAGAGGAATGCCGCGCGTTGGTCAAGCAGCTGACTGGGGAGGCGGTCGGCGCGCTGGAGGCCTTTGGCGGCAGCGTGTTTTTGACCGAGCTTGCACTTCGCTTGGTGGAAAGAGTAAATTAGGTGTGAATTTTTATGCAATTTGCTTGAATAAAGCGGTTGTGTGTGATAGAATAGCAACATAAGTGGCGCAGTATCCTAGTCAGCGCATACGATTCCCAGGACGGGCCTAAAAATCCGTAGAAGGGCATATCGATGAAGTCTCTGGTGTTTGCTTCTTACGCCCAGTTTGGGGTGGATGCTGGAGGTTAAGGCTCGAGGGCGCGCTTCAATGGCATGAAGTACCGACCCTCCCGCCGTGGAGACCCGCGACTGTCGGACACCTATAGCATCGAAATTCGATTGACGGATGTCCAACGGCACGGGATGAAACCTGTATTGCGGTGCGGCGGCGGCTGTCCTGCGGTTTTCGCAGGGCGGATGGCCAAAGCGCTGTGTGCAGTGTAGCCTGCCTTGCGTGGTCATGGTGGATAACGTATCCGCCTGCGGTTTCCCGGCCAGGAACGCCGCGGGAATTGACGCTTGAAACCATGCCTGCAAAAGAGGCTAAGAATCGTGTTGCCTGTTGTGGAAAGCACCTAGGCTGTTCAATATGCAGAGGCAGGCGGAGGATTGCAGTGCGGACTCAGTGGCAATTCGGTCCCGGTGATGGTAACATCCCGGCACGGACTTTAATGGGAAACCCCCACGACGGCGACGCGTGGCAGTCCGCGGGGAAAGCCAACCGAACCTCAAGCCGCAAGATTAACTCAGCCTGCCGCCACTTTCTCTATAACGACATAGCCCCCAAGGGGCGTTCTGAATAAGGAGCATATGACCTTGGAATCGAGTGATAAACAGAAGAAAAAGTCACAACCGCAGCCAAAGCCACCGCTTATCAAGCTCAAATGGGTGCTGACGATCACCTGCACCAGCTTTTTGCTGTCGGTCGTGATGTCCTACGCTTCGACCGAGGCTCTGCGCAACGCCAACACGCTGCTGTCCTTTGTGGTGCTGTTTGTGTTTATTGGACTTGGCATCCTGTTTGACATGATCGGCGTGGCATCGACCTCGGCAACTGAAAAGGAGTTTCACTCGATGGCAGCGCGCAAGGTGCGCGGTGCGCGGGCGGCTGTTTGGATGACGCGCAACGCGGAAAAGGTCTCGAGCATCTGCAATGACGTTGTGGGCGATATCTGCGGCATCATCTCGGGTGCGACCGGCGCGCTTATCACTGCGAATATCACGGCGGGCAAGGATGCAGGCACGGTTGTCATCGTCTCGCTGCTCATCACCGGCATGGTCTCCGCGGCGACGATCGGCGGCAAGGCCGCGGGCAAAAGCGTTGCGATCGCATTCAGCAGCAAGGTGCTTGCGCTGTGCGGACGGGTGTTGTCTGTGCTGCCGCTCAAGCTGGATGGCAGAAAATAAAAATGCCTCCATGTTCTGGAGATAAAAATATGAAAAGATATGGTATTTTAGACAATATAGCGTCCCCAGCCGATCTGCGTGGGCTGTCCTATGAAGCGCTTGAGTCGCTTTGCGCGTCCCTGCGTGCATTTCTGGTCGATTCGGTATCCCGCACGGGCGGACATCTTGCGTCCAATCTCGGCGTGGTCGAGCTTGCAGTCGCGCTGGAGCGGGAGTTTGATTCTGCGCGTGACCGCATCATTTATGATGTCGGCCACCAGAGCTATGTGCATAAGATTCTGACCGGCCGCCGCGACCGGTTTGATACGCTCCGCCAGTTCGGCGGCTTGAGCGGATTTATGAAGCCATCGGAAAGTGTGACCGACCCATGCGTGACCGGACATGCCTCGAACTCGGTGTCGGTCGCGCTCGGCATGGCGCACGCGCGCACGCTGAAAAACCAGAAATATCATGTGGTCGCCGTGATCGGTGACGGTGCGATGACCGGGGGCATGGCTTACGAAGCGCTCAACAACGCCGGCACATCGGGCGAACCGCTGTTGGTCATATTGAACGACAACAATATGTCTATTGCAAAAAATGTCGGCGGACTGAGCCGGCATTTGTCGCGTCTGCGCGTCAGTTCGGGCTATCTGGATGCCAAGACCCGCGTTAAGGAGCGTTTGGCACGGATACCGGGCGGCGGTGCGCTTACGCGGCATATTTCGCGTATCAAAGCACGGATGAAGCGCGTTTTGCTGCCTACCACGCTGTTTGAACAGATGGGGTTTACCTATCTGGGCCCGGTAGATGGGCATAACCTGAAAAGCGTGTGTGAGCTGCTCGCGCAGGCAAAAAAGATGAAAAAACCGGTGCTGCTGCATGTGATGACTCAGAAGGGGCGCGGCTATACGCCCAGTGAACAGCAGCCGGAACAATATCACGGCGTCAGCCCATTTGATGCAGCGGCCGGAGTGCCTGCCGCGTCCGGTAAGGCGGATTTTTCTGCCTGCTTTGGCGAGACGCTGTGCACCTTTGCGGAGAAGGACGCACGCATCTGTGCGATCACAGCAGCGATGCCGTCAGGCACCGGGCTGAATGACTTTGCCACGCGGTTTGCCGACCGCTTTTTTGACGTGGGTATCGCGGAGGAGCACGCGGTAGCAATGGCAGCAGGATTGGCGGCGCAGGGTACGGTGCCGGTGGTCGCGCTGTACTCTACCTTTTTGCAGCGCGCCTATGACCAGCTGGTGCACGATGTGGCGATCAGCCATTTACACGTTGTGCTCTGCGTGGACCGCGCAGGTATTGTCGGCGCGGACGGCGCGACGCATAATGGTGTGCTGGATGTGTCGTTTCTTCGCTCGATCCCCGGACTGCGGGTGTTTTGCCCGTCAAATTTTGCCGAGCTGCGCAGCATGATGTCCCGTGCGATCTACCGGGAGGACGGGCCGGTGGCTATCCGCTATCCGCGCGGCGGCGAGGGCGCGTTTCAGGACGATACCTCGGCCGCGCCGATCGTGCATGTGCGGGCGTGCGCACAGCCGGAGGTTTCGCTGCTCACTTACGGCATCATGGTAAACGAGGCGCTGGCCGCCGCCGCGCTGCTTGCCGAGCATGGCATTGAGGCCGAGGTCTGGAAGCTGAACGAAATTGATGAGACCACCGAGCAAACGCTTGCGCAGACCGCCGCACAGATGGCGGATTGGTGCGTCGTGGTTGAAGATGTTGTTCGCACAGGCGGCGTAGGGCAAACGATGAGCGCGCAGCACAACGGCCGCGTTGACTTGCTCAACACGGGAGACCGGTTCCTGCCGCATGGAAGTGTGCCGGAGATATACCGTTGCTGCGGCATTGATGCGCAGAGCATTGCAGATTTTATCATGCAAAATCCAACAATGGGAGAGGGCGCGCGTGGCTAAAAAGCGTTTGGATGTCCTGTTATACGAAAAAGGGCTTTGCCCCTCGCGTGAGCGCGCCAAGACCGCGATCATGGAGGGTATTGTTTATATCGGTGGGCAAAAGGCCGGTAAAGCGGGCGACATGGTGGATGAAAACGCCGCGCTCGAGGTGCGGGACAACGGCAACAATTTTGTCTCCCGCGGGGGCAAGAAGATTGAAAAGGCGCTCGACTATTTTGCGATCGACCCTGTGGAGTTGGTCGTGATGGATGTCGGCGCGTCTACCGGCGGCTTTACCGATTGCCTGCTGCGCCGCGGCGCGCGCAAGGTCTATGCCATCGACGTGGGCTATGGCCAGTTGGCTTGGAGCCTGCGGCAGGATGCGCGCGTCAAGTGCATGGAGCGCACCAATATCCGCTATGTCACACCCGATATGCTGGAGGAGACGCCGTCTCTCTGCGTGATCGACGTGTCCTTTATCTCGCTCAGGCTGGTGCTGCCGGTCGTGTCTGGCTTGCTGACTGATGACGGCCGTGTGGCCTGTCTGATCAAGCCACAGTTTGAGGCTGGCAAAGGCAAGGTCGGCAAAAAGGGCGTTGTGCGCGAGGCGGAGACCCATCTGGATGTGCTTCGGCAGTTTGTCACCCATGCGAACGAAGCGGGTTTTGCCGTGCGGGATGTGACCTTTTCGCCCATCAAGGGGCCGGAAGGAAATATAGAATTTTTGGGTTATCTGGCCAAGCAGGGCGAGCCGGTAGTCCCCGACTTGCAGGCTATCGTGCGCGAGGCTCATACGGAGTTGGATGTATGAGCAAAAAGATCTTTTTCCTTTATCCGAATGCACGAAAAGAGGGCGCGCATGAGTTGCTGCCCGCGGTGTGCGACAGGCTGCGGCGTGATGATGTGCGTCTGCTGCTGCCGATGCCGCTGCGCGCCGCAGGGTATACTGCGGCAGGGGTAGACTATATGGAGACCGACGGAGCGCTACGCGTTTCCGATCTGGCGATCGTACTCGGCGGGGACGGCACGATGCTACGCCTTGCGCGCGCGGCCGCTATGCAACAGCTGCCGCTGCTTGGCATCAACGTCGGCCATATCGGGTTTATGACCGAGCTTGAGCCGGATGAGCTGGACGAGATGGAAAAGCTCTTTGCCGGCCGTTATACAATCGACAGCCGTATGATGCTGCATGTTGCGGTGCACCGGGACGGACGGATCGTATATGAAAACGACGCGCTTAACGATATCGTGGTGGCAAAGGGCACGGCGTTTCGCGTCGTGCGCGTGCGGATCGCGGCGGACGATGAGGAGGTCGCCCATATGAACGGCGACGGCGTGATCGTCTCCACGCCGACCGGCTCGACCGCGTACAGCCTTTCCGCCGGCGGGCCGATCATTGAACCGTGCGCGGAAAACCTTTCGGTCATCCCGATCTGTGCGCACGCGCTGGCGGCTAAATCCTTTGTTTTTGCACCGGAGCGGCGCATTACGCTCTCGGCAGCGTGCGAGGGCGGCAGTGAGGTATTTATCTCAGCCGATGGTGGGCAGGGCTTTGCCGTCCGGCCGACGGATCGGATCGAAATCACCCGTTCCTCACTGCGCACCAGGCTAGTGCGCCTGAAAGGCAACAGCTTTTATACCATCTTGCAGCAAAAGCTCTGAGCAGAGGAGGGGCGGTAGATGAAATTCCAGAGACAGGCCAAAATACTTGATTTGATCGACCGTTTCGAGATCGAGACGCAGGAGGAACTGACCGACCATCTACGCGCGCTGGGTTACAGCACGACACAGGCCACCGTTTCACGCGATATCAAGGAGCTGCGGCTGATAAAAACGCTGTCCGTCGAAACCGGAAAATACAAATATGCTGCCGCCGCAGCCGGTGCGGGCGACAGCTTCACCACACGCCTGCGCAACATTTTTCGAGAGTGCGTGACCGAGATCAACAGCGCACGCAATATTGTAGTCATCAAAACACTGCCCGGACTTGGCCAAGCGGCCGCCATGGCGATAGATGCCATGCGCGTGCCCGAGGTGATCGGCACGCTGGGCGGCGATGATACGGTGTTCGCTGTTATGAAGGACGATGACAGTGCGGCACAATTCAGCAAGCAGGCACATGAGATACTAAAATAAGTAGAGGAGGACGCGGCTATGCTGCAATTACTCCATATCGAAAATATCGCTGTGATAGAGCGGGCGGACATCGAGCTGGAAAGCGGTCTTACTGTTATGAGCGGCGAGACCGGCGCAGGCAAATCCATCGTGATTGACGCGATCGGTGCTGTGCTGGGGCGCCGCGTCAGCCGCGATCTGGTGCGCGCGGGCGCGCAGCGCGGCTTTGTCAGTGCAGTGTTCACCGCGCTTTCACCCGCGCTGCGCGCGCTGCTGGACGAGCTGCAGCTCTCCGGTGAGGAGCCGGACACGCTGCATATCCAGCGCCAGATCACGGCGGACAGCAAAAGCGCCAGCCGCGTCAATATGAAGCCGGTTTCGGCCGCAGTGCTGCGGCAGCTCGCGCCCTATCTGATCGACATACACGGCCAAAATGATGGGCAAAAGCTGCTCGATGAGCAGCATCATATCGACTATCTGGATGGATATGCGGAAAACAGTGCGCTGCTGCAGGCATACCGGCGGAAATATCAGGCGCTGATCACACTGCGCCGCGAGATCACTGCACTCGAGACCGGTGAGCAGGAGCGCTTACAGCGCGTGGACATGCTGACTTTCCACCGGGAGGAAATCGAGCAGGCGCGGCTGACCGCTGGCGAGGATGAGACGCTTGCACGCCGCAAGGCGTATTTCGACCACGCGGGTCGTGTAGCGGTCGCGCTGGAGCAGGCGCGCCTTGCGCTGGGCGGCGACGATGAAACGGGTGGCGCCTGTGAACTGCTCGACCGTGCTGCCGATGCGATCGCAGAGCTGCGCGAGATTTCCGATGCATTTGATGCGCTGGCCGAGCAGGCCGAGGAGATACGGTGTCTGGCAGCCGACCTGCGGGGCAGCGTGGCAGGGCAGAGCGATACTCTTGATTTCTCTCCCGCCGAGCGTGAGCTAGTCGAGCAGCGGCTAGACGAGATTTATCGCTTAAAGCAAAAGTATGGCGGCACGATCGAGGAGATCCTTGCCTATCAGCAAAGGATCACCACTGAGCTGAACGGCTTGCAGCATACGGATGACCGGCGCGAAGCGCTGCGTGAGCAGTATCGCGCGCAGCTTGCGGAGGCCAAGGCGCTGGCGGCTAAGTTGACGGCGGCGCGCCGGGCGGCAGCGGCGCGGCTCGAGGCCGCGATCGTGCGTGAGCTGAGCGAGTTAGACATGGAAAAGGTGAAAATGCGCATTGCGGTGCATACCGGCTCAAAGCTGACTGCCTACGGCTTTGACACTGTAACGTTTGAGATATCGGTCAACCCGGGCGAGCCGGAAAAACCACTGTCCAAGGTAGCGTCGGGCGGCGAGCTGAGCCGTATCATGCTCGCGCTGAAAAACGTGCTGACAGCGGGGGAGGATGTCGGTATGCTCATCTTCGATGAGATCGATACCGGTGTGTCTGGCCACGCGGCGCAGCAAATTGGCAAGAAACTGTCAGCGATTGCCCGCAAAAAGCAAACGCTGTGTGTCACTCATCTACCCCAGATCGCCGCCATGGGCGACCACCATCTGCTGATCTCCAAGTCGGTGCAGGGCGACCGAAGCTATACCGACGTTCGACCCATGGATCATGCGCGGCGTGTCGATGAGCTGGCGCGGCTGCTGTCCGGCGAGCAAATCAGCGATGCCGCGCGGCAAAACGCCGAGGAACTGCTTGCAGCGGCCTCACGGGGGTGCGGCAATGGTCATCATCCATGAGAACAGAAAAGAACGCGCGCCTTGATGGACAAGCCCGCCTTGGAAAATAGATCATATGACGAGGAGAAAATAAAATGACACTTTTCGAAGAACTCAAGGCGCGCGGTCTGATCGCGCAGGTCACCAATGAGGACGAGATTGCCACAATGATCAACGCGGGCAAGGCGACCTTTTACATCGGCTTTGACCCGACGGCGGACAGCCTGCATGTGGGGCACTTTATGGCGCTGTGCCTGATGAAGCGTATGCAGATGGCGGGCAATAGGCCTATCGCGTTGATCGGCGGTGGTACTGCGATGATCGGAGACCCCTCCGGTCGCTCGGATATGCGTTCGATGATGACGGTGGAGACCATCCAGCATAACTGCGATTGCTTCAAAAAGCAGATGGAGCGTTTTATCGAATTTGGTGAGGGTAAGGCGCTCATGGTCAATAATGCGGACTGGCTGATGCAGCTGAACTATATCGACTTCATTCGCGAGGTCGGCTCGTGCTTCTCGGTCAACAATATGCTGCGTGCGGAGTGCTTCAAGCAGCGGATGGAAAAGGGGCTGAGCTTTCTCGAGTTCAACTACATGCCGATGCAGTCCTACGACTTCTATTATCTTTTCAAAAACTACGGCTGCAATATGCAGTTTGGCGGTAATGACCAGTGGAGCAACATGTTGGGCGGCACCGAGCTGATCCGCCGCAAGCTGGGCAAGGACGCACACGCAATGACCATCACACTGCTGCTCAACGCAGAGGGGAAGAAGATGGGCAAGACGGCCGCAGGAGCGGTTTGGCTGGACCCGAGCAAAACATCCCCCTATGATTTCTTTCAGTATTGGCGCAATGTCGATGATGCGGATGTGCTCAAATGCATCCGTATGCTGACCTTCCTGCCGCTTGAGCAGATCGAGGAGATGGACAAGTGGGAGGGGGCGCAGCTCAACCGTGCCAAGGAGATACTCGCTTTTGAATTGACCAGCCTGGTTCACGGCAAAGAGGAAGCCGACAAGGCAATGGAAGCGGCAAAGAGTATTTTTGTAAGCGGCGGTGCAAGCGAAAACATGCCTACCACCCAATTGGTGGCCGAGGATTTTGCCGACGGCAAAATCGGTGTGCTGACGCTGCTTGTGCGGTGCGGCCTTGCGGCCTCGAACAGCGAGGCACGCAAGCTGGTGCAAGGCGGCGGTGTGTCTCTTGACGGAGAAAAGTTGACCGATCCTAAGTGTATGCTGGAGCAGAAACGCTTTGCCGAGGGCTGCATGATCAAAAAGGGGAAGAAGACCTTCCATAAGGTTATCGTTTGATCGTATTCTCGTTGAAATATTGGGGAAGGGCAGCGGGTCGGTAGCAGCCGATCCGCTGCCCGGCTTGCCCGTTAGGAGGCCTACTGAAAATTACGGAAAACAACAAAAAGTTCTTGACATTTCTACGGACATTTGGTATTCTATTTTAGCAAGGCAAAATACAGATATCCGGGTGTAGCGCAGCTGGTAGCGTGCTTGACTGGGGGAGATACCATCCAAAGGCCTCCATTATTATTTTATTCTAAATTAAAAATATATGCAACCGCTTATTTGTAAAAATAAGCGGTTTTTTTCGATATTATCAACTTAACCAAGTGATGACAATTAAATGAGTTTACTTGTATGATTTGTATGACTTGCATGATAGTATTTACATGCTTGGTTTTTTCTGTTATTATATATAGTATATAGCAGAATGGACGGACGAAAGATTATGGCTAAGCAGATTGTGTTTAACAAGCAGGAACAATCTTTTACTTATCAGAAAGTATTAGACCAAAAGAACAATAGCGGTGCGCCAGAAATTGAGTTCAAATTTATTGTAGAGCGCAAGAAGTCTGCTCAGAACGGTAGGGAGCGGCTTGTTATCACGGCATTAGATAGGGATGGTAAAGAGACCGGAAAAATATCTGCTGCAATGCCCAAGCTAGTTGATAATTTATTATCCTTACGCGAATATGGCGTTATCGCGTCCCGGATTGTTTTCACGGATTTAGCAAAGTGCATTGAAAACAATTATTATGATTTGAAGTGTGAAAGCTTTGATGATGAGGGAACCATCAGTGATGAGGTATTAAACGCTATTCTGGCGATGGTAACAGATTGTATCGCAGAGGGAATGGCATTCCCAACCACAATAAAAGGTGAGATGTGTTATAATATCCCTGTAAAGGAATTTCAGGACTTGATAAGGGATAGCGAGTATGCTGATATAGACTTGACGGAGTTAAAGAGACGGTTGAAGCAGAAAGGTTATGCAAAATGTAGCACTGGAAGATATGACTGCACGGTAAAGGAACCTGAGAAAGACAAAGCGATAAAGGTTATGTCATTTCGAAAGAGCGCGTTACCAGAGTTACCAGAATTACCAATATCGGAAACGGATGGATGAGTAATGAAAACGCTATCTATGTTCAGCTACTTTGGCGGTAAAGCAAGGCTTGCACCATTGATTTGTGATTTAATTGATTACGATGGAACAGATATTTATTTAGAGCCTTTTGGTGGCGCGTGTAGGGTTTTGCTCAATAAAGCGCGGCATGATGTAGAAATCTATAATGATTCTTCTGCTGGATTATGTGCATTTGTTAGCATGATGAGCAATCAAGATACGGCACATGAATTGATTGCCCGGCTCTATGAAACGGAATATAGTCAGGAACAATTTGATTGGGCGTTAGATATCCGTAATAAGGCTGACGATTCCATTGGAGTCCAAGTTTCCAAAGACTTAATGAGGTTTTATGAGAAAATAACGAGAAAGATGGAGCAATGCCCAGACTACCAGTTAACTCCTGATGAAATGAAAGAAGCTAAATTTGTTCTTAATAATTGGAAAACCTTTAAGGATTCGTATGATACCTACCATACGAATCGTGAAAAATATAATCCGAAGCCAGATAAAAAGAAACAAGACAAACAATCATCGTCAGGCCATAAAGCGCAAGGCAAAAAAGAATTAGAAGAGTTGGATGTTGGGGACTACACGATAGCTTACCCCCAATATGAATTATATGACATTTCGGAGATTGACCTTGCAGTAGCTACATACGTGGTATATGCACAAAGCCGTGACGCAATGGGAAAGTATTGGACTTCATACAAGTATAAAAGCCAAGAAGATTATTATAGGCAAATTGACCGACTGTATGATGTTGCAGATAGGTTAGAAGGTGTTCAAGTAAACCAAGCCGATGCACTCGCATATTTTGATGCGAATAGTTATATAGACCAACCCAATGTGTTTTGCTATGCGGACCCAAGCTATCTTGACACTAAGACCGAAAAGAAAGATTTGGGTAGTCCGGTTTACAAACATCCTTTTGAACATGAGGACCACAAAAAGTTTTTAGAAAAAGTTTGTAAGGCAAAATGTAAGATGATTATCAGCAATTATGATAATGATTTATATAATGAACGCCTATGTGATTGGAACAAAATTGAAATCCCCACTAAAACCTCTGTTGGCGGTAAAGCAGACAACAGACGAACAGAGGTGTTGTGGTATAACTATTCCATATAAAGAAAAAGCCTATTAACACAATGTTAATAGGCTTTTTAGTATAAGAAATGAATGTGCAATCAGATCAAATTAACTTAATAATTCCTTACATAATCACCATAGTTTCTCATTTGTCCCAGCGTTACAATATACAAGCATCAAGAGGGAAATAATAGGAAAAGGAGAAACAAAACCATGTGTAAAGTATTGATTAACGAAGTGATGCTTGGTAAACGGAGCGTTGGGTTTGAATGCTACTCTAGCGAAAACAAAGAAATGGTGGGTATGACAGCCAAACAGGTCAAAAACGCAATCAAAGCAGGGAACAAAGTCTTCGGGTTTCAACTGGATAGCAGCGGGCAATTAACAGTAGACAGGAATTTTTGCAATAACTATATGGTTAAGACAGGTATTGGCTCTCTCTCCCCCAAGTTCGAAAGTGATTGCATTGTCAACATCATGTATACTGTGGTCGGGAAAGTCGGTACAGAGTATGAAGTGGTGTCCAGTAGGTTTTTTCATGGTATGATGGCTGAAGAAAAAATTAAGACATTGCATGAACTAGGTGCAATAAATGGTATAAAAATGGATAGCAAAGGGAAAATACAAATGCTGTGTTCAGCGGTGAAAAGCAGCACTAAAGAAGCGGTCAACAAAACTGAAATGAATCCGACCAGCCCAACAGAATGAAATACATAAAATTCGTGAAAAGAGCACTCAACATTTGCGGTTGAGTGCTCTTTTTTTCATATTCTACCTGAAATATAGCGTTTGGATATAGATTATGTATAGATGATAGATAAGGTAGGGATTTTCTAATGATTGCACAAGACAATGCTATGCTGGAGAAAGCTTTTGATATTCTGAATAGGGTTTATTTTGGAAGTGCACTGCCAAAAGTGATGATTACAATACAATCACGACCCAAGGCGTATGGATATATCACTACACATGAGGTTTGGCGAGACGATGCAGCCAGTTATTATGAAATCAACATTAGTGCAGAGCATTTAAACAGGCCAATTGAAAATGTGTTAGCTACTTTACAACATGAAATGGTACATCTTTATTGCATAGTAAATGGTATTGCTGATACATCAAAGGGAGGACGATATCACAATAAGCTTTTTAAAGCAGAAGCAGAAAAGCGTGGACTTCTTATTGAGTATGCGCCATATATCGGATACAGCAAAACCACACCAAGCACAGGGTTTATTGCAGTATTGAAAGACAACGGGCTTATGGAATTGGGTATTGATCATCACCGGGATGATAATCTATTTCCGTCTGCCCCAACCGGAAAAAAGAAGTCGAGTACACGGAAATATATTTGCCCATCATGCGGCATGAGCGTAAGGGCAACAAGAGAAGTTAATATTCTGTGTGGTGATTGTATGTGTACAATGGAGGTGGAACAGGCATAGCGGATAATATGGGATAAGTCAAATGGGAAGTGTCATTTACAGTCTCATAAGTGTTTCAAAGCAGTATCAAAAGGGGGTTTTTGTGTTTAAATGAGGATGTAAATGAAACGCTCAATGGGGTATAGTCTAATGAAGCATAGGGTGTGTCAATGAGGTGATATGGGTGAAAATGGGACTTGAAGCATTCAAGTGACTAGTGATGAACAAGAGAAACGAGGTTTTTTAAGATGAAATTCTTTTATTCCAGAGTAAGTACAGCAGATCAAAATGAAGCAAGACAGATAGAACAAGCAAAACAAGGTGACTACGATAAGGTTTATCTGGATAAGGCGTCTGGTGCAAATATGGAGCGTGTGGAACTGAGTATAATGCTAAATCAATTACGCGAAGGCGATTCGGTTACTGTGTTGAGTATAGATAGATTGGGAAGAAACACCCGTGATATACTGACGATCGTAGATAGAATTACTGAGCAAAAGGCAAGTTTGGTTTGTCTTAGTCCACATTTTACGAGCGCAGACCACTATGGCGAATTCTTCCTAAGTATGCTTGCATGCTTTGCGCAATTGGAGCGAAAGCAGATATTGGAAAGACAGATGCAAGGTATTCAAATTGCTAAGCAAGCCGGGAAATATAAAGGACGTAAGCCGAAAACAATAAACAATTTTGAAGCTGTTTATAAGCAGTGGTGTGACGATAAGATAACATCAGAGCAGGCGGCAAAGCTTTTAGAGATCAGCAGGTCTACATTTTATAGGAGGGTAAAAGCGTATGAAGAAAGTAAAACAGTAGATTTTGGATGTGAAGCAGTAAACAAAAATTAGGGATACATTGCACGTACAACCTAGGTAAAAAAATTTTTTGAATTTGAGATGTAATGATACATTGATGATTTGATAGCGATACGTCAAGTGATACAGTGGTGAAAAAAATTATGCAGCAAAATGAGAAAAAAGTGAGTTGACTTAGGTACGACAAGGGTAAATGATTTTAGGATATCATTTGAAAAAACACGCAGCGTAGCAATTCAAAGGATAACCAGTGATGGTAAGGCATGGAAAAGGAACATTTTATATTAGATTATGACTTCAAGTCCAATCTGAAACAGGTCAATACGGTTGATAGCAGTAGAAAAATATGATAAATAGAGGTTTATCTCGGGCAAAATCTGACCAACTCGGATATAAAAAAACAAAAGCATCAGAGCCACCAGAAGCATTCTGGTGACTTTGTTTATGTCCTCTCAAGGCATATTGGAAAATGCCTAATCAGTGTAATCAGGTCACGGTGCATTGGTAGAGAAATTTGCGAACCTATTTTCTCCCCTCCCCCTGAATAAAAGTACCAGCTAATTCCCGGGGATATATGCTGAAAATGCCCTGAAATTGAATGGAGATAGAGTTAACTATTATGCATTGGACAAAAAAGAGCGAAGCACAGAAAGCCCCGCGGATGCATTACGAATAATCCCATTATACATGGCACAAGCAGCATGATGTTTTAGAGCGATAACATAGAAAGACAGCAAAGATAGCTCTACAGATTGCAATACAGCAGATAAGTTGAAAAAATAGCATATGGAATTATAACTATAATAAACAATAGCATGTGTTTTTATATGATAATTATATAAGATAGCAGATTGAATTTTATATACAGTACGCAGCAGCATGTAAGTTTGCATGGTACCTTATATAATTCGCTAACCTATTTCGGGATTTGAGAAAAGAAGCATTACGGATGAGAAATAAACATTCATCAATACGCCCATCGGCATCAGGATCGTAGATAGGGACTGAAGGGGTGAAAAACCATCTGTACAGAATGTTGAAAAATGCATATAGTTTAAAACTGGGGGCTTGAAACTGAGAAAGAAAATACATAGGGAAAATGTCAAATCATGTCTTGTAATGCCAGCAAATCAGCAATATAATGGAAATACGCTGATGCTCGTGGTGCAGCTGAAAGATTGAAGATGCATCACAAAAAGGAGCAAAATTAAGGGGGGATAATCATCCATATTACATACACATATCTGAAAGAGGTAGTGTAAATTTTAGAAAGAGAGGCATAAGCATTTATGAAAACTCAATTTATTAAGGTGAAGCGCATATTGATACCGATGTTAGTGGCGGTAGCGGTAATAGCGCAGGGAACGGTATCGGCGATAGCGCTAGATACGGAGGATGTTAGTGATTTAATCACTATGGATGGGAGTATAGTGATGGAGGTAGGGGAAGTAGATGCGATTTCCGCAGCGGCTCCGATAGCCCGCTCCACCACAGCTACAGATAGCATTGAGTATGATGGAAGTGATCCGGGTCAGCCAGCACCGGAGCAGGGATTAGGTAGCATTAAAGATTTTAGTGACTACAACTCTGCAATTAAGGGACACTGGGGCGAATCTCAGATAGATGCACTGTTTATGGCGGGTGGTATCAATGGTACGCCAGATGGAAATGGTGGGGTTAAGTTTGACCCAGACCGTAGCATCACCACAGCGGAGTTATTGTCCCTTATACTTGAAGCGGGTAATAAGGTAGATGATAGCAAGGGATGGCCAGCGCGAGTAATTGACCCAGCTATTGAGCTTGGCATTATCCCGTCCAGCATGTCCTCAGAAGCCAACACACCAATCACCAGAGAAAAGATGGCGATGGTGCTTGTCAATTCTGCGAAAGCAATTCGCAATGAGGACACCACAGGCATTACCTTTGATGCTTCTAAGATAGGCGACCTCAATCAGGCAGACTCCACTTATCGTTCTTATATTCAGACAGCGTATGGAATGGGTTTACTAGAGGGTAGTGGAAATGGTTACAAGCCGAAGTCTGCAACCACTCGAACTGAAACCTGCACCATCATCAATCGACTGTATGGATATATGCCACGCGTAGAGCTCAAGGACGATGATACCATCATTGAAATGCCCGAGGGCATTTACGAGTTGCCAGATGGTAGTAATGTAGGTTCTTATACTGGAATGGTTTATCCAGCAGAGGGAATGGTTATCAATGGCGTTAAGGTCACTAGAGACCCAGAGACTGGCGTACTTGGTTTAGGTGGTGATGGCAAGGGTGGTATTTACCTTGGCGTTGCTTCTCCAATCACTGGTGCAACAATTAAAGTTGGTTCGATAGCTCCTGCCGATTTCTATGACAACATGCAGGGACAGTACTTGCAGAAAGGCAACTATATTTTCTGGGAGACTGAGTGGGCTATGATTCATGGCGCAGGCATGGAGAAGCTCGAAAAGATTTCCAATCCAACTGAGGGTATGGTAGCAGACATTCACGCAGACTTGACCACTGGCGTTTGGTCTGATGATAATGTTTTCTTTGAGTATCACAATGGACGTTGGCAGTTCGTCAAGTAATGTTAATAATGGCATGAATATTTTCAAGTCAAACTAGAGAGGTGTGATGTTTAGAGCATCACACCTCCTCTTGGTATAAGGAGGAAATTTCAAAAATGACAATCACACCACGAGGACATCCCAATCCAACTCTAAATGAGATAAGTTTCAACAGGAGGTAAACAGATGCAACGAAGAAGCAGAATATCGAGGATATTTAGTTTATTTGTGGCTTTCCTATTGTTCATCTCCACCATCACAACGGCATTTGGTGCTGGTTTTAGCTCAGCTTCTCCGGGACCACAGTTTAGTGGTTCAGGACCATTAGCTGGTAACCAATGGGCAGGTGGAAATGCACAATTCTTACGAGTCACACTCTACTGGGCACCACGAGCCACAGATAGTTCACAGACGCTAGGTGAAGATGGGGCTGATTGGACAAAGATAATTAAGGTAGCTACATACGACTGGGCATCAGCGAATCCAGCATACAAAGTAGTGCAGCATTCCAATTTCACAGACTCGCTATGGTATTATAAAAACGGCAATAGTGATGCAATGAGTGATAGGTATGACTACTACGCCAAAACGTCTACATCGCCATTGGGTCGTGTATTTGTAAACTATGCATCTTATAAGAATGATTCAGGACAAACAATGTCGTTCCCGTTGCCGATTGGTACAAATGCTAGCAGTACGACTAATGTAAAAACATTCTTCACTCAAAGTGAGGTTATCAATCAGGCGTTATGGTTAGCGAAAGTAGCGAATGGTAGTTATGCTAATCAATCGAGTGGTTTTGGTAAAGTAGGAGAAAATGACTACAAGAATGGTATCTACTATGATGAATGGGCAGGTGCACAGCAAGGCACCTATATGTTCACTGTAGAGCCCGGTGTATACACTCCAGTAAATGGAGTTTATACGGCAGCTACAATGCGTGACATTGTCAACTGGAAAGGTAATGACACAATTCTGGGCGACACTTCTGGTGTAGCTCCTTCATTAGCTCGCAACACCGCTACATCAGTTATGCTTGAGCCTAACATGAAGTATCCGGGGCTGGGACTTGAATACAAACCGTTAGACCCCGGTATTCAGGGTGATTATTCATGGATGCGCAACAACAGAGACATCATGAGATTGTCTTATGGTATAGGTGTATTCATGCAATGGAGCAAAGTACAGCAACTTCCAGTAATAAATTATTATTATGATTTAACTGAGGAAGATTTTCTCAGGGCGGGATTGCTATTAACGCCAGATGAAGAAGATTCTACACTGTATCACATTTATGATGCAGATGGTAATGAGCTTTCGATTTATGAAGCAATCACTAATTATCCAGAGGTAGTGAATCGAAAGGCGAACAATGCTTCAACAGCAGCGGTAACGGGTAGTACCTACACTGCACCTAAAGAATCCGAAGCATTTAGTTCATCGGATGATGGAAAGAGTGGTCAAGTTAAGACATACAACCTCATAGCGGGTTATATGACGAACAAGCAAGTTACGGCTGGTTACTTAAATATCACTAATGATGGTGGTGGGTTGCAGTTTTATGATAATAATGGCAAAGCAAACATCACTGAAGAAGTTAAGTCACATACCCAAGACCCAGAGTTAACGGAGCAAAAGATAAAGCAATGGGATGATTCGGTAAAGTTAGCGACTACGGTTAGTCAAAATAGTCAAGTTTCAAAGCTGGGTCTCGCTGGTAGTCAGAAACATATTACTCCAGTAGAAAATGGGTTGCAATTAAACTTTGGGCAGGACAATGGAAGTTTACAAGGTGCATTTATCTATGTAGACATAAAGGTTGGTATTATTCCACCTCCACCCCCTGAATTTCAGGATGGCGACAAGGAGATAGTCCCATACGTTCCACCTCAGTACACCAACGTAACGAAGATGTACTATGACAGTCCAGAGGCTACCACACCTTCTAAGACAACATCTGAGAAGATACCCACCACTGCAACGTATGAAATTGAAGATGAAGAAGAATACAAGGTAGTGGATTGGGTAATCGTTGATGATAATACGCCAGATGAGCCGGAGCCTTATCAGACTTATGAAGAAGCGAAAGATAATCAATCCGAGTCTGGAAAGACAGGAACTACACCGGGTAGTCTTGGTCCAACAAACTGGACGAATCCAGACAGAGAGTTGTTTATCAAGTATGAAAAAGAGCCCGAGGAAAAAGAGCCACTAGATGGTTCACTTCGTCTCACAGAGAGGCGAATTAGTTGGTTAAAGTCTTTAAAAGACATAGGCGGCATACCAACGATTACATTCCAGTGGGCAGCGATTACGGGTTATGAAACCCATACAGTTGGTAAAACAACTGTAGGTTGTAATGAGCACATAGGTAAAGATAGTTTCTTGCGGTTTGTAAGTAGTAACACTACGCCTGTTAAATCAGACATAATGGGTAATAAATCGGGCTTTATGCCTTATGATGAAGATAATGTTTATGAGTTTAACAGGGGTGATGCAGGTGGTTCTTATGATATGCACCCTAATTACTGGTATGTAATTTGGAGAGGCAAGGACATTCCGACCATAGCATCTTACAAATATGGTGATACAACTGGTAGTGGTAAAGCTACGAGTGCTCCAATCATCAAGAATTTAATTGGTGAAAACATGGTAGGTATCAAGCCTGCTAGAGCGCGTCATCCCAATAACAACAGCTTCTACATGGATAGCTTTACGATTACAGAGGGTAAGTCGAATTATGATGCTGGAAATCTTTCAGCCTTTGTAAACTCGTTTGGTGCTCAAGCGGGTGGTGTAGGTGACCAAGCCTTTGCCAATACCCTTGATGAATACCATGACATCAGTGAGCAATATGAAAAGGCTGAGGGTGATGTGAAGTTAGCGGAGGAAGAAAAGAATCGTACGCTTTCTATTGACCTATTCCTCTTGTGATGTGGGGATGAGGTTTATAAGTTTAAAAGGGCTGACACTCAAGTGTGAGTGTTATTTTTTTGCCTGTGAATATGACATTATGGGCAGCTGGAAGCATTCGGAAGTGCGGAATGCAGGAGGTGTTTAGAGGATAAACAATAGATGCTAGGATAGGACGTATATTTTCAATACTCGTATGGATTTTAAATATGGACAGTGTCAAAATTTCTTTATGCGTTGTAGGTGTACGTTGTCAATTCAGCATCAAAAGTAAAATAGATAGCAGCTGATTAAGTATCAGAAAGTGTGGATAAATCGAATGATTCTTTTCAAAAAAAGAAACATCATTGTCGATCGGGATGGTTGAACTAGTTGTAAAATTGTCCGGCATTCCGCTATGCGTTGTACGGAGAACATTAGAATTAAAATTTGATGGAAAAAAAGATGGACGAAGTACTTTTAAAGTAAATGAGCCATGGATATTGGGGGGTAGATACACTGATAGGATTGCAGCATGGTTTGTTTGGGCTAATACTTTTATGAAACGAATGTTTATTGGGATATGAGAAGAACACTCCTGCTGGGGTGTTATTTTTTTGCTGTTGAGTATGGCATTTGGAATTTATAGAACCTGAAAAGCCGATGAACAATACGCCAGCATTATCAATAATAAGTAAAAAATGAATACTGTCTGAATAATGGTTCTTACAGTACTGATATTGTAGACAACTATAACAGATACATAGATGTAATATATAAATAAATAAAAATTAAGGAGAAATGTTATTGCATACGGCGGTGGCCAGCGGCCACGGTTGCGGAGCTCAGCGGCCGCTGTGCGGCCTAACGGCCACCTCAATATAGACAGCTAATTGAAGTAGTTCGGAAATTCTCCATAATGATGGTATCCGCAACAGCGGAAATCTA
>NZ_JALFLA010000015.1 GCF_022775115.1 Agathobaculum sp. | reverse complement strand
GGAGCAGCTGCTTGCACTGGCTGAGCCGATGAGAAAGACCGAATACGGACAATATCTGCTGATGATCGCGGAGGACAAGCTGTGAAAAATATTCTTGTGACCGGTGGTGCCGGTTTTATTGGATCGAATTTTATCCAGTATATACTGGATAAGGAGGATGATATCCTCCTTATCAATCTCGATTTGCTGACTTATGCGGGCAATTTGGAAAATCTGCGGGATTGTGAAAATGACAAGCGCTATCACTTTGTCAAGGGTGACATCCGCGACCGTGCGCTGGTCGGGAAGCTGTTTGCGCAATACGACTTTGACACTGTCGTTCACTTTGCGGCGGAAAGCCATGTCGACCGCAGCATCACCGAGCCGGAGGTGTTCCTGACGACCAACGTGCTGGGCACGCAGGTGCTTTTGGATGCGGCAAAGGCGCATTGGAAGCTCGATCTGGACAACAAATACGCGCGTGACTACCGCGCGGGCGTGCGGTACTTGCAGGTATCGACCGACGAGGTGTATGGAGCGCTGGGCAAGACCGGTATGTTCACCGAAACAACGCCCTTGGCGCCGAACAGCCCATACTCAGCATCTAAAGCTTCGGCCGATCTGATGGTGCGGGCGTACCACCAAACCTTTGGCCTGCCGGTCAGCATCACGCGCTGCTCAAACAACTACGGCCCGTATCAGTTCCCCGAAAAGCTGATTCCGCTGATGATCCACAACGCGGAAAAGGATAAGCCGCTGCCTGTCTACGGCGACGGTATGCAGATACGCGATTGGCTGCATGTAAAAGACCATTGTGCGGCCATTTGGATGGTGCTGCAAGCTGGGAAAGCAGGTGAGGTGTACAACATCGGCGGTAACAATGAGAAGACCAATCTCGAGATCGTCCGCCTGATTCTGGCCGAACTCGGCAAGCCGGAGAGCCTGATTAGCTATGTGCAGGATCGCCCAGGACACGACCGGCGCTATGCCATCGACAATACCAAGATCACCACCGAGCTGGGCTGGAAGCCGGCTTATACCTTTGAGCAGGGCATCCACGAGACCATCGCTTGGTATCAGCAGCACCGCAGCTGGTTGGAGCATATCGACTCCGGCGCATATGAAGCGTATTATGAGAGGATGTACGGCGTTGCCACCTGAAAGTGGTGCAGGCTTACCATATATACAGACGCTCCCCATCGGGCTACCACGCCCGATGGGGATTCTCTTTTTGCCTGCCCATGGAAAAAACAGCATTGTAAGCTTGCCGCCAAAGGGGTATAATAGGTTGGTAAAAAAGTATATGCAAGGAGGAAATGCGTTTGGATCTGAAGAAAACGCTGGAGGCACTCTGCGCACTGCCTGCGGTCAGCGGCTTTGAAATGCAGGCCGCCGCCGCGGTCGAAAAGCTGCTCCGACCATACTGCGACCGCACGGAGATCGACCGGCAGGGCAATGTGTTTGGCTACCGGTCATGCGGTAGAAAGCACGCGGAAACCATTTTGCTGGACGCGCATCTCGACCAGATCGGCTTTATCGTGACTGAGGTGCTTGACGACGGCTTTCTGCGCTTTGCGCCGGTGGGCGGCGTTGACCCGCGGATGCTGCTGGCGGGGGAGGTGCTTGTGCTGGCGGACGAGCCGCTCTACGGCGTGATCTCCTGCCTGCCGCCCCACTTGCTGGGGGCGGAGGAGCGGGATAAAGCCGTGCCGATCGACCAGATGACCATTGACACCGGCTTGACCGATGCGCGCAGCCGCGTCGCGGTCGGTACACCGGTCATCTTTGCGCAAAAGCAGCTTGATTTGATGGGCGATATGGTCGCCGGCAAATGTTTAGACGACCGCGCGGGGATCGCCGCCATTTTGCTGGCGATTGACAAGCTCAAGCAGGAGAAAAAGCGCAAATGCAACATCGCGGTGTTGTTCAGCGCGCAGGAGGAAGTGACTGGGCTGGGCGCGCAGACGGGCGTGTTTGCCGTGCAGCCGTCGTATGCAATCGCGGTCGATGTGACGCACGGCAAAACGCCGGATGGCCCCTCGGACGGTGTGTTCGAGCTGGGCAGCGGCGCGGCGGTCGGCATGGGGCCCAACCTGCACCGGGGACTTACCAATCTGCTCATCCAAACGGCCAAGGCCAACGATATCCCGTATACGCTCGAGGTGATGGAGGGCAACACCGGCACAAACGCATGGACGATGCAGATCGTGGCGCACGGCGTGGCGACTGCGCTGCTCTCCATCCCGGAGAAGTACATGCACACGCCAATCGAGACCGCTCAGCTGTCCGATATAAAAGCGGTTGCCGAGCTGATCTATCAGTTTGTGCGCAGGTTTGACGGGGAGGTGACGGCATGATCGAGCTGCTCAAGCAGCTGTGTATGTTGCCCGGCGTTTCGGGCGGCGAGGACGCGGTGCGCGCCTTCATCTGTAAGGTGGTAAAGCCCTATGCGGACGAACTGCGCGTGGACACGATGGGCAATGTCATGGCGTTTCGCAAGGGAAGAAAAACGCCGGAAAAGCCGGTTGTCGTCTGCGCGCATATGGATGAGGTTGGTGTGATCGTCAAAAAGATCACAGAGGACGGTATGCTCAAATTCGGTTTTGTGGGTGGGATAGATCCGCGCGTTGTGCTCGGCCGTCCCGTGCGCTTTGGTGATACCCGGGGCGTGGTCGGCATCAAGGCCGTGCATCTGACGACAGCCGCCGAGCGCAAGACCATGCCCAAGGCTAAGGAGCTGTATATCGACATCGGCGCGACGAGCAAGGCGGCGGCCGCGTCCAAGGTGGCGCCGGGCGATTACGGTGTGTTCGATTCGGAGGCCGTTGAGTTTGGCGACGGTATGCTCAAAGCCAAAGCGATAGACGACCGTATCGGCTGCGCCGCACTCATCAAGCTCATGGAACAGCAGCCGCCGGTCGATTTGTGGTACTGCTTTACCGTGCAGGAGGAGACTGGCCTGCGCGGTGCGGCCACGATGGCGTATGCGCTCGATCCGGGTATCGCGCTCGTGCTGGAGGGTACGACGGCGGCTGATCTGGCCGAGGTGACCGATGGCAAGGCGGTCTGCCGGGTGCGCGGCGGGGTTGTCATCCCGTTTATGGACGGCGCGACCATTTATGACGCGGGGCTGTTCGAGCTGCTGCGCAGCGCGTGCGACAAGCGCGGCATCCGCTGGCAGACTAAGAGCCGCGTTTCCGGCGGCACGGATGCGGGACGCATCCACAAAAGCCGTGAAGGTGTGCGCGTATGTGCGCTGGCGGCGCCGGTGCGGTATATCCATTCGCCGTCCGGTGTTGCGGCAAAGGCCGACTGTGAGGCGGTTTTGCAAGCCGCGCGCGCATTTTTGGAGGAACTCGGAGGAGAGGACGAATGAGCAAGGTATTTGATTTATATAAGGAGATCGGCGGCGCGTTCGGCCCCTCGGGACGGGAGGATGCGGTGCGTGAGGCTATTGCGGCGGTCGCGGGCGCGTATATTGACGAGATAACGACCGACGCGCTCGGTAACCTGATCTGTCGGAAGAAAGGCACGGGTAAAAAGCTGTTGTTCGCTGCGCATATGGATTCGATCGGCTTGGTGGCGACCTTTATCGACGAAAAGGGTTTTGTGCGTTTTTCGCAGGTTGGTGGGCTGTTTCATGGCGATCTGATCCATACGCGGGTGCGTTTTGCAAACGGCACACGCGGCGTGATCTCATATGAGGAGAAAACGCCATTTAAGAGTCTTGGTATGGACAATCTGTTCCTTGATATCGGCGCAAAAAGCCGCGCGGAGGCTGAGCAGCTGATCGAGGTGGGCGACTTTGCGGTGTTTGATGCCCCGTGCTTTGAGCAGAATGGCGTCATCTGTGGTCCATATCTGGATAACCGTATCGGCTGCGTGACACTGCTGTTGCTGCTCGAGCAGCTTGGACAGGAGACGCCGGAAAACGACCTTTATTTTGTCTTCACCGCGCAGGAGGAGGTTGGCCTGCGCGGGGCAGGCGCGGCGGCTTTCGCGGTCGAGCCGGATGCGGCGGTGGCAGTCGATGTGACCGATACGGGCGACCTGCCCGAGCGCAAGACACCGATGGCGGTAAAACTCGGCGGCGGCCCTGCCGTCAAGGTAATGGACCGCTCGGTCATCTGCACACCGGCGCTGCGCGTGGCGCTTGAGCTGGCGGCGGCGGACTGCGGCATCCATACCCAGCGCGAGATTTTGCAGTTTGGCGGAACGGATACGGCCGCGTTGCAAAAAGCGCGAGCGGGCGTGCCCGCGGGCGCGGTTTCGATCCCGACCCGGTATATCCATTCGCCAAGTGAGCTGTGTGCGGTATCAGATGTGGAGCAGACGGCGCAGTTGCTGGCGCGCTTTGCGTCAAAAGCGCTGAATATCTGAGCATATTTTTGGTAGAAATACCGGTGACATGGATGCGTGGATGTGCTATACTATTACCACAGCAAAGGGGCTGACATTTCAAATGTCAACCCCTTTTGTCGTTTTCGCTCCTATCATCTTTTACATACCACCCTTTTTGCCGAAGCCGTTCCGCACGAAAGCGCGGGACGGCTTCGCGCATGGTGCGTGTACGCAGTTCGCCAAAAATTGTGCGGCGGTTGTGCTATCATGGATTGCAGGCGGAGGTGAGAGATGGTCGTTTATTTGGATATGCTGTTCGCAGCGAACGCTTTTATGGATTTTGCCACGCTGACGGCAGCCGCGCGCTTTGGCGGTGTGCGCGCCGGACGGTTGCGGCTGCTGGCGGCGGCGGTGGCAGGCGGTGCATATGCGGTAGGTGCGGCCATGTGGTCGTGGCTGGCGGTGCTGCCGCTGCGGCTGCTGGCAGGATTGGGCATTTGCTGGCTCGCCTTTGTCGGACAGAACGCTTTTTTTCGGCTGTATGGATTGTATTTGCTGGTGTCAGCGGCGTTCGCAGGCTTGGCAGCAGCACTTGGTATGGCAACCGGGCGGCATCTACTGATCGGTGCAGGGTTTTACTTTGTTGTGCCGGGACGTGCGCTGCTGCTGGCCGCAGCGGCGGGTTATGCGCTTAGCGGACTGCTGCTGCGGGGTGATGCGCTGCACGGGCCGCTGCGGCGTGAGACCGAAACGCTTACCGTGCGGCTGGACGGGCGGGAAAGCGCAGTGCGGGTGCTGCATGACACCGGCAATGTACTGAGTGAGCCGGTATCCGGCCGCCCGGTGGTCGTGCTCAGCCGTGCGGCGGTGATGCGGCTGCTCGGTGAGCAGGGAGGTGCGCTGCGGGAGCTGCGCGCGGACAACGCGGCGGTATGCCTGACGCGGCTTGCGCCCTCGCTGGCGCGGCGCTGCGGCCTGCTGCCGTTTCGCGCGGTTGGGACGGAGCAGGGGATGCTGCTGTATTTCCGCCCGGACAGCGTCAGCCGCGCGGACAAAAGCAAGCTCGACTGTGTGATCGCGGTCGACCCGGAGGCAACGGGACAGGGCGCGTATGATGGTTTGATCGGCGTGTGAAAGGGAGGACATATGCTGCTGCAATGGTTATGGCGCGAATTGCGCCGGTTGATCGGTGTGTCGTCGATTCATTACATCGGTGGGAGCGAGGTGCTGCCGCCCCCGCTCAGCGCAGAGGAGGAAGCGGCGGCGATCGCGGCCTGCCAGCAGGGGGACGAGCGTGCGCGTAATCGGCTGATCGAGCACAATCTGCGCCTTGTTGTGTTTCTGGCGCGGAAGTTCGAGTCAAGCGGCGTGGGCACGGAGGATCTGATTTCAATCGGCACGATTGGACTGATCAAGGCCGTCAGCACATACCGGAGTGATAAGAATGTCAAGCTAGCCACCTATGCGTCGCGCTGCATTGAGAACGAGATTTTGATGTACCTGCGCAAGATCGCGGGGCGGCGCACCGAGATATCCTTCGATGAGCCGCTCTCGTCGGATTGGGACGGCAACGAGCTGCTGCTCAGCGATATCCTTGGCACGGACGCGGACAGCGTCATGCGCCCACTGGAGGACGATGTAGACCGGATGCTGCTGCTGCGCGCGCTCGATCAGCTTCCTCCGCGCGAGAAGCGAATTATTTCGCTGCGCTTTGGCATCGGCGCGCCCGAGGCGATGACACAAAAGGAAGTTGCAGACTTGCTTGGCATCTCGCAGAGCTACATATCGCGGCTGGAAAAACGTATCATTGCGCGTATGCGCAAGGATATCCTGAAATGGGTGTGACTGCCGCCGCGTGAACAAAAGCCGCAAAGCGCATGTTTTTTGGGGACATGGCTGACCCACTGCTGTGCAGAGGAGGACTTTTTCCACTTCTGCCGGTGTGGGTGCGCCATGTCCTTTTCGCGCGCCGGTGTGCAGGGGAGGAGAGATTCGTCGCCTTTTTCACTTGCGCAGAATGGAAAAATGCGTTAAAATAAAGGTGATTTCGGAGGGAAGCCGCCGCCATGAAGAAGGCACGTTTGATGATCGTCACCGCGGCCGTGTGCTGGGGGATGATACCGCTCTTTTATCATATGATGTCCACCGCAGGACTGAACAGGATGCAGACCATTGCCATGCGCTTTTTCTTCGCGGCGATCGGTTATGTGCTGTACTTGCTCATGCGCGACCGCACGCTGCTGCGCATCCATCGTCCGGTGCACCTGCTGTATTTTATGGGCACGGGCGTGTGCAGTCTTGCATTTTTCAACTTCTGTTATGTCACCTGTATTCATCAGGCTGGGGTAACGGTCGGTGTGCTGCTATTGTATACTGCGCCAGCCTTTGTGCTGGCAATGAGCGCGTTGCTGTTCCGTGAAACGCTGACCGCGCGTGGCATTGCCGCGCTGGGGATGACCGTGCTTGGCTGCGCGTTTGTTGCCGGGGTGTTTTCGGGCGGTGGCCTGCGCATTTCGCCTGCCGCGCTGCTCTGGGGATTGGGCGCGGGCTTTGGCTATGCGCTGTACAGCATTTTTGGAAAATTTGCGCTGCGCCACTACCGCGCGGAAACAATCACTGCCTACACCGCTGTTTTTGCGGCGGCTGCGACGCTGCCGCTGGCAGAGCCAGCCGGACTGCTGCGGCTGGCTGCGCGGCCTGCGGTGTGGGGCGGTGCGCTCGGCTGTGCGCTGATCTGCACGGTGTTAGCCTATTTGCTGTATACGGCAGGGCTGGTCAAGGTGCCCGCGGGGCAGGCCGCGATCCTGTCCACAGTTGAGCCGGTGGTCGCCACGCTGCTTGGCGTGCTGCTTTTGCAGGAACAAATGACGGGCGGCAAGATATGCGGTATCGGGCTGGTGCTGAGCGCAATCGCGCTGTGCAATGCGCCGAAAAAACGCGCTGCGCAATAGTGCACAGCGAGTAGCTGGATGAAGCACAATCGGGAAAAGAAAACGGTCGTTTTCTGTCGGCTGGCAAAAAATATCGTCGGTATATTCGGCGGATGCTGCGGGGAAAATCCTTGATAGAACGCATGATTGTTGTTACGGACGGGAGGATTTTCCATGCAAACCAAGGTCGAGATCTGCGGGGTCAATACATCGGGGCTGCCGGTGCTTTCCGCAAAGCAGACAGACAAGCTGCTGCAGCGTGTTAAGCAGGGAGACAGCGCCGCCAGAGATGAGCTGATACAGGGAAATCTGCGGCTGGTGCTGTCGGTCGTCCAGCGTTTTCACGGACGGGGAGAATCGCCCGACGACCTGTTTCAGGTCGGCTGCATCGGCCTGATGAAATCCATAGACCATTTCAACACGGAGCTCGGCGTGCGTTTTTCCACCTATGCCGTGCCGATGAGCGTGGATAGGGGAGAAGACTCCTCCGAATATTTTAGATAGCCAGACTGCGGATACATACCCCCTGAAAAGGAGAAAAACTATGTTATTTTGCAATATCGACCTGCTTGATGAACACTTTACTCTGCGGCGCGGGCAATACGTCGGCGTGCGCGACGGCGTGATCGACTATATCGGCGCGTCCATGCCTGCGGGCGACTACGGTGCGCGCTATGACGGCCGTCACCGCCTTTTGCTGCCCGGCTTCTACAATGTGCACAGCCATGCGCCGATGACGCTGCTGCGCGGCTATGCGGAAAATTTACCGCTACAGCGCTGGCTGAGCGAAAAGGTCTTTCCGTTTGAGGACAAGCTGACGGACGAGGCGGTGTATTACGGCACGCAGCTTGCCATTGCCGAAATGCTGGCTTGCGGCACGGTGTCGTTCACCGATATGTATTTCTTCCTCGACGGTATGAGCCGCGCCATTTTGGAGAGCGGCATCAAATGCAACCTCAGCCGGGGCTTGACGGTGTTTGATGACAAGGAATACTGCCAGCTTGCCGCGTATCAGGATAATCTGCGGTTGCTGCGCGAGTGGCACGGGCAGAACGATGGCCGTCTCAGGGGAGACCTGTGTATCCACGGCGAGTACACCTCAACGCCAAAGGTGGTCGAAGCGGTTGCCGCGCAGGCGAGGGAGTACGATGCGCGAATGCACATTCACCTGTCCGAGACGCGTGAGGAGCATGAGGGATGCAAGCAGCGGCACAGTATGACGCCTGCCGCCTACATGCGCGCACACGGTGTGTTCGATGTGCCGACGACAGCGGCGCATTGTGTCTGGCTGGAGGGCGAGGACTTCGATATCCTCAAGGAGCATGGCGTAACGGTGGCCTGCTGCCCGGCGAGCAACCTCAAGCTGGCATCCGGCCATGCAAACATACCGGAAATGCTGCGGCGCGGTATTCGCGTTGCGCTGGGTACGGACGGTGCGGCGTCCAACAACAATCTCAACTTGTTGCAGGATATCTATCTCTTTGCGGTCGTGTATAAGGGCGTGTATCAGGACGCGACGCTGGTCACCCCCGCGCAGGCGCTCCATGCGGCTACACGCGCGGGCGCGTTGTCGCAGGGGCGGACGGACTGCGGATTGGTCAAGGTGGGCTGCAAGGCCGACCTGTGCGTGCTGGACACCGATACACCACAGTTTACACCGATGACGGATGCGGCCGGCAATGTGGTCTATGCGGCGCAAGGCTGTGATATCAAGCTGACCATGGTGGATGGGGAGGTGCTCTATCGGGACGGTGAATTTTTGCGTATAGACATCGAAAAAATCAAGGCGGGGGCGCAGCGGCATACGAGCGGAATCCTCGCGCAACTTTGAAGGAGGGACAAACATGACTGGCAGTCAGATCAAGGAGTCGGCAGCCTATTTGCAGCAAAAGCTGTCTTTTGCGCCGGAGATCGGGCTTGTGCTCGGCTCGGGGCTGGGGCCGCTGGCCAATGAGGTGGAAAACGCCGTGCGCATCCCGTACGGGGATATTCCGTACTTTCGAACCTCGACCGCGCCTGACCACGCGGGGCAGTTCGTATGCGGCATACTGTCCGGTAAAAGGGTGCTTTGTATGCAGGGTCGCCTGCACGGCTACGAAGGCTATGCGCCTGACGAGATCGCCTATCCTGTTTATGTGATGAAGCAACTGGGGGTACGCGCACTCGTACTGACCAATGCCTCCGGGGGCATCAATACCGGCTTTGCCGTCGGTGATTTTATGCTTATCACCGATCATATCAATATGACCGGCAAAAGTCCGCTCACCGGCCCAAATGATGACGCACTCGGCACACGTTTTCCGGATATGACCTTTGCCTATGCCCCCGCGCTGTGCACGGCGGCGCGCGAGGCCGCGTCCGTCTGCGGCGTGCAGCTGCACGAGGGGGTTTACTGCGGCGTCAACGGCCCGCAGTTTGAAACACCAGCGGAGATACGTGCCTTCCGCGCGCTCGGGGCGGACGCGGTCGGCATGTCCACCGTGTTTGAGGTGATCGCCGCCGCGCACTGCGGACTGCAAACTGCCGCTGTCGCCATGATAACCAACATGGCGGCAGGCGTGCTGATGCAGCCGCTGTCTGGGGCGGAGGTTAATGAGATCGCGGCGCGCCGCGGCGCGGATTTCCGCCGCTTGATTACGGCACTGGTCGAGCGCATATAATTATCCAACAGAAAAACAAAGCGGGGTGGCCATGATGGCCACCCCGCTCTTTGTGCGCGTCAGGTATTTTCGAGGAAGTTTTGCAGCATCTGTGCTACATGCGCGCGGGTGGCTTCTCCCTTGGGATTGAGCCGTCCGTCGCTGTAACCGTTGATGATGTGGTTTTCGCTTGCCCAAGCCAGCGCGGCCTGTGCGTATGGGTCGATTTGATCGGCGTCGGAGAACTGCGCAATGCTGTACTCACTGACCGGGCTGCCGGCATAACGCCAAAGCATGACGGTCAGCTGCTCACGGGTGATGGAATCATCAGGCCCAAAGAGACCGTCGCCATAGCCGCTGACGATGCCATTGTCGGTCGCCCAGCGGACTGCATCGGCGTACCAGTCATCGCCAACGTCGGCGAAATCACTGGTCAGGGTAGTGTTCTTCGGGTTGTTCTCCAGATTATGGAGCACCACGGTCAGCATGCCGCGCGTCATGGAGCTGTCAGGCTCGAAGGTAGTGGCGCTGGTGCCGTTGAAAATGCTTCGCGCGGAAACAAAATCAACCACGCCGCTGTACCAGTCGTTTGGCTGCACATCGTCAAAGCTCTTGCTGTTGTCGATGATTTTCACAGTGGCCGCACCTTCAACTGTCAGCGCAACGCCGCCTTCGGTCGGGACAGAGGTCTTGACGATCTCCTCCGTGCCATCGGCCTTGACGATTACAGCCACAACGCCGGGCTTGGAAGCGGCTACGGGGATCTCTACCTTGACAGCGCCTGCGTCGCCGGCAATGGCGATCTTAACAGCCGGCGCTGTCTCGGTGGTGCGCGCGGTGGGAACAGAGACAGGCAAGGTCACGGTCTGGCCGTTCTGCGCGGCCTGTGTGGCCACAGCGGCGGGAACAGAGGCCTCAGCCGAGGTAACCGCGCCGTTCTTGTCTGTTGCGGTAACACCGGTGACGCCGTTTGCGGCTGTCTCGGTGGTGGTAACGGAGCCGTCAGTCTTGGTCTCAACCACGGTCTGCGAGCCGTCGGTGCGCTTGGTGGTTTCGGTCACGGTACCGGTGGTCTTGTCGGTAACGGTAGTGGTCATCGAGCCGTCAGCGTTCTGTGTTGTGCCATCGGTCGTGCCGCCGGCAGCTGCTCCGCCACCGCCACCGCCACCGCCGCCACCGCC